>FR883869.1:1862-2483 GCA_000435275.1 Clostridium sp. CAG:557 | reverse complement strand
TGAAAAGGCTTCGCGATATAGGCAATACGGTAATTGTTGTTGAGCACGACGAAGACACGATGTATGCAGCGGATTATATTGTTGATGTGGGGCCAGGGGCTGGTGTACATGGAGGCGAAATTGTTTGTTGCGGTGATGTAAATGCAATAAAAAACTGTGAAAATTCTATTACAGGTCAGTATTTGAGTGGAAAAAAAGCAGTTGAGATGCCGCAAAAAAGACGAAAAGGAAATGGTAAAAAGCTCAAAATTTTAGGCGCAACTCAGAATAATTTAAAAAATATTGATGTGGAAATTCCTCTTGGAAAGTTTGTCTGTGTTACAGGTGTTTCAGGTTCTGGAAAATCATCACTGATTAATGAAATTTTATATAAGAGCTTGGCCGCTCAGTTGAATGGTGCGAAAAAGAAGTCTGGTAAACACAGAAAAATAACCGGAGTAGAAAATCTTGACAAAATTATAGATATAAATCAGGCGCCAATCGGACGAACACCTCGGTCAAATCCGGCAACTTACACTGGTGTTTTTACGGATATTCGTGAGTTATTTGCTTCTACGAATGACGCAAAAATGAAAGGCTTTAAAAGTAGCAGATTTTCATTTAATGTGAAAGGTGGTCGCT
>FR883869.1:601-1823 GCA_000435275.1 Clostridium sp. CAG:557 | reverse complement strand
GACGGCCTGATAAAAATCGAAATGCACTTCTTGCCGGATGTATATGTTCCGTGTGATATTTGCAAAGGAAAGCGTTATAATCGAGAAACTCTTGAAGTTAAATATAAAGATAAAACAATTCACGATGTGTTAGAAATGACTATCGAAGAAGCAGTTTTATTTTTTTCAAATATACCTAAAATATCGCGAAAATTACAAATTCTTTGCGATGTGGGGCTAGGCTATATAAAACTTGGCCAGTCAGCAACAACACTTTCTGGCGGAGAAGCACAGAGAGTGAAATTAGCGACGGAGCTTTCCAAAAAAGCTACAGGAAAAACTATTTATATACTTGACGAGCCAACAACTGGTCTTCACATTGCTGACGTTCATAGATTAATCGAAGTTTTGCAAAGGTTAGTTGATGCGGGAAATACGGTTCTTGTAATTGAACATAATTTGGATTTAATTAAAACTGCCGATTATATAATTGATTTAGGTCCAGAAGGTGGCGACAAAGGCGGAGAAATAGTTGCAAAAGGTACGCCAGAAGAAATTTGTAAAGTAGAAAAATCTTATACGGGACAATATTTAAAGAAATTTTTAAATAAATAAAATTAACAATAAAAAGGCGACCAAAGTCGCCTTTTTATTTAACCTTGATTTTATTTTTTTGCAACATTTTAATATATAAATGTTGCGACTTTTATAATAACTGTATTTTTCATTTAACATAAAAATTTTATGGCAAAGTTTAGATGTACTTTAGTATTATGCATTAAAAAATTTGGGACAATGATGAAAAACAACTTAATTGCACTGATGAATGTTACTTTTTTAGATATAAACAATCTTTTACCAGTCTCGAAACAGCTGATAACAGTGAAAAATGGTCGAATTTTATAAAAATCTTTGATGTTTGAGGATTTACCAGCACAGCTTTCTCGAGGAAGACCAAACTGCAAAAACTTACAGTTCCTGCGTCAACAGGTTTATATAAATTTATTACACGACTATAAAGGCTTATTTAGTATTTGTACTATGTTAAATGGAAAATTGAAATTTTCCCATTTGTGATTTGGATTTTTTGCTCAAAAAAGCCTCTATGAAAATTGCACATATAATGCATAAATAAACACTTAGTATTACATTGTTGTGAAATGTGTATTTTTGATGTTATTATAAAAAATTTTCTTGTAATTTTTTTCTTACTGTGATATAATAAATCGTAAAAACACACGTC
>FR883869.1:0-563 GCA_000435275.1 Clostridium sp. CAG:557 | reverse complement strand
TTCTTGGTGCCATGTATTGGTCTTTCGGGTATTTAAGTGCGACGGAGGTATAACCAAGGAGGACAATTTTTATGTCAGTAGTATCTATGAAACAACTTTTAGAAGCCGGTGTCCATTTCGGACATCAAACCAGAAGATGGAACCCTAAAATGGCAGAGTACATCTTTACCGAGAGAAATGGTATTTATATCATCGACCTCCAGAAAACTGTTAGAAAATTAGAGGAAGCTTATAACTTCATTCGCGACCTCACCGAACAAGGCAAATCGGTTCTTTTTGTTGGAACTAAAAAACAAGCTCAAGAATCCGTTAAAGAAGAAGCTATTCGTTGTGGCGCTTATTACGTTAATGCACGTTGGTTGGGCGGTATGCTTACCAATTTTACAACTATTCGTCGTAGAGTTAATCGCTTAAAACAACTTCGCGAAATGCAAGAAAACGGTACTTTCGATTTGTTACCTAAAAAAGAAGTTATTAAGTTAAATCTTGAAATAGAAAAATTAGAAAAATTCCTTGGTGGCATTAAAGACATGAAAGATTTGCCAGGAGCTTTGTTCATTGTT
>FR883868.1 GCA_000435275.1 Clostridium sp. CAG:557 | reverse complement strand
CTGTTGGTGAGAACATGGACAAGCATTTGGAAGAGAAAACTTTGCTTGGTTGGATTGAATTGATTGAGAATCAAAAACTATATGAAGCTGTAAAAGGGCTATCTATTGAAGATCAGATTTTTATCAGCTACATAGTTAAAGAAGGCCGAACTCAACGAGAACTATCACGGATATACGGTGTTGCACAAAAAAATATAAGTAAAAGATTTAATCATGTTATAGAAAAAATCAAATATCTATTTGATTGAGGAATTTGTCGAACGATTTTTTCTAAAATAGGGTATCAAAAAACACCCCAAAAGACTCTTTATATATATGGAGGAATAATTTCCCATTCATCTACCTGAACCTTGGCAATCGAATATCAATATCTCAACAACATTTAAAGATACTCCTGCCTAGCCGCAGCTCGAGCGTGAAAAAAACGTCGCACGCAATGGGGGTAGCCTCGCGATAACTTCGAGGACGTGAAATTCGTGTGTCGTTAAAATCGGGTTGAGATATTTTGTAAATAAGAAAATATTATTAATATTTAACATAGATTTTACATAGTAAGTAAGAATAAAAAAATTGCTTAACTTTAAAGACCTCTTTGAACCATACTAAATATTTTATTAAAGGAGAATCTCTACATATGAAAATCGATGAAGAACAAATAGATTATAAACTAGAAAATTCATATATAGGCAAATTAGGATTTAAAGTTAGAAGTTATGTGCCGTATTATAATAGTGAAGACACAAAACGCTCAATACAAGAGTCAATAACAAAATCTTGTTTAAAAATCTATGAAAATATAAAAAAATGACAAGGTAATATTGGTGTTTGCATTCAGATGTGATATAATATAATGTATCAAAGAAAAAGGATGTGTACTTAAAATGATAGCTATTTATTGCAGACAATCAATAGACAAAAAGGATAGTATAAGTATTGAACAGCAAGAGGAGTGCTGCAAAAAACGACTTTTTAAAAATACTGATTTTAAAGTTTATAAAGACAAAGGATATTCAGGAGCAAATACTAAAAGACCGGGTTTTGTTAGATTACTAAAAGATATTGAAAAAGGAAATATTGCAAAAGTTATTGTTTATAAAGTAGATAGAATAAGTAGATCATTGAAAGACTTTATTGACATTTATAGCGACTTTGAAAAGCATAGTGTTGAATTTGAATCATGCAGCGAACAGTTTGATACAAGTACAGCAATGGGAAAAGCTACTTTACAAATAATTATGGTTTTTGCAGAGCTTGAAAGAAACATGATAAAAAAACGAGTTACAGATAATTTTTATGAACGTGGGAAAAAGGGTTTATTTCTTGCAGGAGTTGCACCGTTTGGTTATAAAAAAGTGCCTAGAATCATTGACAATATCAATACTCATATTCTTGAAGCTGACTTATGCCAAAGTGAAATTGTCAAGTTTATGTATGAAGAATATGCTAAGATTAAAAGTTTAGGCGACATTGTTAAACAGCTTAATAAAAAGGGATACAAAACAAACAGAGACAAAAATTTTCAAAACGTATCTGTAAGACGTATTTTAAGAAATCCTGTTTATGTTCGTGCAAATGCTGATGTTTACACATATCTTGAAAGTAGAGGAGCTAAAATTAACCAATCTATAGATGATTTTGTGGGTTTATATGGGTGCACTGTGTATTCAAAACGAGAAGGAAAAACCAAAGCCAAATTTTCAACATATGACGGTGAAATTGTCCAAATGAACCTGCATGAAGGATTTATAGATGCTGATTTATGGCTTGAAGTACAATATGAGCTAGATAAAAATAAACCAATCAGCAACAGCGGTAAAGGTTCACATACATGGCTAACTGGTTTAACAAAGTGTGGATATTGTGGTTTAGGTGTATCAGTTGTAAATGGTCAAATAAATGGAAAACGCTATATTAATTGTGGAGGAAGGAAAAGTAAGGTTTGTTTTGAACGAAAAAAAACAATCACATTTGATGATATAGAGACAAGTGTCAAACATGATTTAATTCGCTATATCGAAAATTTTGAATTTACAAAAATAGAAAGGAACATGAAATTTGAAAAAGAAAAAAACAAATTGAAAATTCAGTTAAAAAAAGTTCAGGATGAAATAGAAAATTTAATTAATAAAATTTCTATGGCTAATGAGAACGTCATGAAATATATTAATGAAAAAGTTGAACAATTAGAACAACAGCGAAATACAATACAAGGTCAACTTAATATAATTAAAAATAAAAATTCTGAAGATATATCTAACGATGTTATACGAGCAACCTTGACCGATTGGGATAACTTATCTTTTGATGATAAAAAATTAATTGCAAATACCTTTATCAAAAAGGTTCTTATATACGATGATAGGTTAGATATCGTCTACAAATAAGCATATTTTTCTTTTGTGTTTTTGCTTGACAGAAAAGATAGAATGAGCATGTATAACGGTTTGGAAGTCAGAGTGCCGTTTTGCGACTATAGAATAGTTGAATATGCTTACAATATGCCATGGGAAATAAAGAATTATCAAGGGAGAGAAAAAGGAATTTTGAGGGAAGCGATGAAAGGAATTTTACCAAATCAAATTGTATTTAGAAAAAAGAGTCCATATCCCAAGACGCATAATCCGGTTTATATGAAATTAGTTAGTAAAAAAGTTAATGAAATTTTAAAAAATGAAAGCTCGTTATTGAGTCAAATTTTAAACCATGATGGTGTGCATGAAGTTATGAAACATCCAGAGGAGATATCTTCACCATGGTATGGGCAGCTGATGGGAGCAGCACAGATTATGGCATATATAATTCAACTTGATTTTTGGTTAAATAAATATGGTATAGACATAAAAACAGTTTAAAAAGTACGCAAAAAAATTTTTTAATGTGTTTTGCTTAAAATTATAATTATAATTTTCATAAAAAAAGCCTCTTAAATTTTTAAGAGGCTTTTTAGAATTTTACATGTTTTCTGGAACATTAATTTTAAACATATTTAAAATATTGCTAATGACAATTTTCACACACAGACAAAGATTAATTCGAGCGAACATAAGGTGTTCGTCACTGCATTTAACTCGACAAGAATTGTAAAACTTGTGAAATAACGTTGCCAAAGTAATAACATAGCGAGTGATTCTAGCAGGGTCATAAGTTTTGGCAGCCTCGATTATTTCGCTGGTGTACATAGAAAGATGTCGAATCAACTCTTTTTCCTCCGGCTCGCGCAGCAAAAATAATTCTTCAGCGGAACAAGCTTTTGGATTAATATTTTCTTTTTCAAGCGCTTTTAAAATGCTGCAAATTCTGGCATGAGCATATTGAACGTAATAAACCGGATTTTGCGCATCTTCTTTAACAGCGAGGTCAAGGTCAAAGTCCATCTGAGAGTTGGCTTCACGCATATTAAAAATAAATCTGGCGGCGTCTACGGAAACTTCATCCAGCAAGTCGGAAAGCTGAATAGCCTTGCCGGTTCGCTTACTCATGCGCACAATTTGGCCGTCTTTAACGAGTTTAACTAGCTGCATTAAAATAACGTCAAGCTTGTTTTCATCGAGCCCGATGGCATTCATAGCGCCTTTCATTCTGGCGACGTGACCGTGATGGTCTGCGCCCCAGATATCGATACAGATGTCAAATCCGCGCTTTACGAATTTATTCCTGTGATAAGCAATATCGGCGGCAAAGTAAGTTGGATTACCATTTTTACGCACTAAAACTTCATCTTTTTCGGCACCAAAATCGGTTGCTTTATACCATAATGCACCGTCTAACTCATAAGTCATGCCGTTGTTTTTCAAAATTTCGATAGTTTCATATATTTCGCCGTCGTTATGCAAATCTATTTCGTGAAACCACCTGTCAAAAGTTATTCTATATTTTTCTAAATCTGACTTCATTTTATTTATATTTTTAGGTAAAGAGAAGTCAATTAACGCTTTTTTTCTAATTTCTGAGTCGACACTTAAGTAAGTATCGCCGTTTATAAGTGCGAATTCTTGTGCCAAATCTTTTATATCCTCGCCGTGATAGCTATCTTCAGGCAAAGTATGATTTTCTTCGCCGTCAAAAATTTGTAGATATCTGGTTTCAAGTGAAACGCCAAATTTATCTATCTGATTGCCTGCGTCGTTGATGTAAAATTCTCTTTTTACATTGTAACCGGCAACATCGAGGACAGCTGCCAGACAATCCCCCAAAGCTCCACCGCGAGCATTTCCCATGTGCATTGGGCCTGTAGGATTTGCAGACACAAATTCTACCATAACTTTTTTATTTTGACCAAAGTCTGAACGACCATAATTTTCTTTAAGTAACAAAATATCATTTATAATCGAAGCAAAAAACTCTTTCGATAAGAAAAAATTGATAAATCCAGGACCTGCAATTTCAAAACGTTCGAACATAGTGTGGTCTAGACTCAAATTATTGCATATAATTTTTGCGATTTGAAGTGGAGCCATTTTAAAATTTTTAGCATACACCATAGCGACATTAGAAGAAAAATCGCCGTTTTTGTGGTCTGCAGGAACTTCAATATTTACCTTTATATTTTCATTAATACGAGGCAAGTCCTCTTTTTTAATAGCATACATAATGGCGCTATGAAGCATTTCCTTTAGGTCGTCAATGGTTTTTAATACGATTTTAGACATAGTTATCCTCCTTAACATTGATAATGACCTTATTTTTGCTTAAATGTGTATTATTTGTGTCGAGTGAATAAATTAATACGATTTTACAGGAATTTTTTTCGAAACAGCAACTGACTTCGTGAGTAAAAACACCAATTTTAATATTTCCAAACTCTGTAAAGTAAGTGCAAATATGCCGTTTATTTTTCTCAAAAAGAAATTTATATGATTGAGTTCCTTTCCGAGAAATAGTTATTTTACCTGTGCCATAGATTTGAACATTTGAAGAGAATTTTTTGTTTTCGACAATTTCATCGTAGGAAATCAGAGCAAGATTATTTTTAAAATTAAACTTGCACGGCACAGTAATTTTAGATTTACAAGTTTGTCCGTCGACAGTTTGCGAGCTAAAAATGGTTATAGAATACATTTTATTCACCGTTAGATTAACCTTTCGGCAGGCACGGAATACTTTTCAATATCGACCATTTTGACCTTTTGAGAAACGTTTTGCTGCAAAAATAATCCTGCATTTTTAGAAAAACTATTAACAGTATCACTGACGAAAAATACGCAAGAACCGGAATTTTTTCGCTCAGTTAAATTTTCAGAAAAACTAAGTGCATTTGCAGCAAATATGGCAGCTTCCCTGCCGGAATCAATTAGTTTTACTTCTGGGCCGATAACTTTTGAAATAATCTCGCTGATAATTGGATAATGTGTGCAGCCAAGAATTAACGTATCAATTTTTTTATTTCGCAACCCTGCCAGGTATTTTTCTGCAATAATCAAAGTAGCTTTGTTGTCTTTTTCGATAAAGCCATTCTCAACCAGCGGAACAAATAAAGGGCAGTCCTGTTCGAATATCTGAAGGCTGGGATTAATTTTAAGTAATTCGCGCTTGTAAGAGCCGCTTTTTATCGTTGCAGTTGTGCCGATTATACCGATTTTGTTGTTTCGCGTAGCGCTAGCAGCGGCGGTTGCAGTAGGAGTAATTACGCCAGTAAAAGGAATTTCAATATTTACATTACTTTCTTCAAGTATAGAACTTACTGTACCGCAGGCTGCCAAAATCATTTTTACGTCCAAAGATTTTAAAAATTCTATGTCTTGAAGGGCATATTTTAATATAGTTTTGCGGCTTTTATCGCCATAAGGAACACGTCCGGTGTCTCCAAAGTAAATAATATTTTCATATGGCAAAACTTTAAGCAATTCTTTTACAGCAGTCAGTCCTCCAAGTCCGGAGTCAAAAACTCCAATAGGTTTGTTATTCATTCAAAATTTACCTCTCAAAAGCGAGGCTAATTAGCCTGTCAATCAGCTCAGAATACGGTATGCCGGTGTTTTCAAATAATTTTGGATACATGCTTATTGAGGTAAAGCCAGGAAAAGTGTTAAGTTCGTTTAAGTAAATTTCGTTAGTATCTTTCTCAACAAAAAAATCTATTCTGCAAAGGCCACTGCACCCCATAACTTTGTATGCTTTTTTTGCTATTTCGCGAATTTTTTCAGAAATTTCATCGCTGATGCGTGCTGGGATATAAAGTTTAGAGTTGTCGTTGATGTATTTTGCCTCGTAGTCATAAAAATCGTTAGCAGGAGCGATTTCACCAACGATAGAGGCAATAGGATTTTCGTTGCCCAAAACCGCACATTCAACTTCCTGAGCGGAAATGTTTTCTTCGATTAATACGCGGCTATCCTCGCAAAGAGCAGTATTAATTGCTTTGATCAGCTCGTCGCGAGAGAAAACCTTGCTTATGCCCACAGAAGAACCTGCATTTGAAGGTTTAACGAATAGCGGATAATTAGTCAAAGTTTTTTCGATATAATTAACGCACTTTTCTTTATCATTTTTAAAATCATTTTCTGTAATAAATGCAAATTTAGCTTTTTTGATTCCAGAATAAGTTAAAATAATATTCGTGTCAATTTTGTCCATGCAAGTAGCTGATGATAATAAATTGCAGCCCACAAATGGAATTTTTGCGAGTTGAAGTAACCCTTGAATTGTACCGTCTTCGCCATTTTTTCCGTGCAAAACTGGAATTACAGCATCGATTTTTATGGTAGAAAACGTATCATTTTCAATCACAATAATGCCGCCAGTTGAAGTGTCGGGAGAAATAAACGCTTTTTTCTTGTTTTTTGTATCGTTTTCCCATTCTCCATCAGAGATTTTAGAGATGTCACCAACATATTGAAACCATTCGCCTTTTTTTGTGATTCCGATTAATACAATTTCATATTTTTCTTTAGCGATATTTTCTATTATCGATGTAGCAGAACGTCTAGAAACCTCGTGTTCAGATGAAGCGCCGCCGAATAAAATAGCAATTACTTTTTTTTTCATAAAAAAACCTCCTATAATAAGTAATATTACCATATTGTTGCAATGGGTGCAAATTTTATTTGAGAATTTTTTAATTATTGATGACAAACATTAGAAAAATGTGTTAAAATATTTTTATAAAACGTTAGGAGTGAATGATTTGATAGGTAAAGCATTTAAAATTATAGATGAAAAATTGAGTGAAATTCTGATAAAAAAAGGCTTTAGCAAAATTAGTAATAGTGAAAATACCATTTTATTTGTCAAAGAATCAGATGGTTACAAGGTTAGTTTTGACGAAACTAAAAATAAGTTTGAGTTAATTGACTGTTCGTTAAAAAATAATGAAGTAACTGCGGAAAAAATTTTGTCAACATGGCTTTTTGACCCGCAAAATGACACTGAAAAGGAGGCCAAAGATATTGCCGCTGATTTTGCAGAAACACTTGGCGGGATAAGCAGGCGCGCAAATAAAAAAATGGCCCAGAAAAAGAAAAAATCTGATGATGAGAATAATGTAAACCCACTTTTCTTAATGAACCGAATCGCAAATATTTTTCCGGAGCTTAAGGATGCAGTTTTGGAAGAAAAAGAGAATTATGAAAATTTTAGAGGAGTAATTTTTGCTCGAGAAAAAGCTATGCTATTCGTAAAAGAAACTTTAACAAGTGGAATGCCTAAAGATAAATTCAAAAAATTGTGTACGGTTTTTAGCAATTTATACGCATCCGGTGACCTCGACACTAAAGCCATAATAACCATTGTATTTTTAAATTCTATTGATGACACAACTGCGCGCGAGAATATTGAAAATACAGTTAGCGAAGATTTAAAAGCTGCTATGAAAGAAGCTTTTAAGCTTAGAGGCAAAAAAATAAAACCTGAAAAAATTAAGAAAAAACGCACGTTTATTTCCGACACTTTAAGCGCTGCTCAAGCTCAGCAAAAAAATTAGCAATTTGTGCTTGACGAATTGCTGGGTTTTGTGGTATAGTATGGTTACCTCTAGGAGGACTTTATTTTTGTACTCTTTAGAGGGAGGCTAAAAATTTCCGATATTCCGGGAGGTGCCGTCATGCGAGTAAAAATTACATTAGCCTGCACTGAGTGCAAACAACGCAACTACAACACAATGAAAAATAAAAAGAATGATCCTGACAGGCTTGAAATGAACAAGTACTGCAGGTTCTGTAAGAAACATACTTTGCATAAAGAAACAAAGTAATTTTGACAAAGAGGGGTAAAATTTTATGGCAAAAAAGAAAAATGCTGAGAAAAAACCCAATATCATTCAAAGAATCGGTAAGTTTTTCACTGATTGTAAAAGCGAAATGAAAAAAATAGTTTGGCCAACTATTAAAGTTACTTTTAAAAATACTGGCGTGGTTTTATCTTCAATAATAATTAGCGCGGTTTTTATTGGTGCTTTGGACTTTGGCTTAACTGGACTTCTTGGTACTATAATGCATATTGCCAATTAATTCGCTCGGAGGGAAACTATGCCAGAAGAAGCTAAATGGTACATTGTGCATACTTACTCAGGGTATGAGAATAAGGTTGCATCAAATCTTGAAAAAACTGTCGAAAATCGAGGACTTCGCGATTTGATTCAAGAAGTTTTTGTGCCGACAGAAACCGTCACTGAGATTAAAGATAATAAAAAACGTGATGTCGAGCGTAAGATATTTCCTGGTTATGTTATCATAAAAATGGTGCTTACGGATGAAACTTGGTATATTGTGCGGAATATTCGCGGTTGTACTGGTTTTGTGGGCCCATCTTCTAAGCCGATTCCTTTAACCGATGAGGAAGTTAAACGGCTTGGTGTTGAAAAAAATATTGTGGAAGTTTCTTACAATGTAGGCGACAAGGTTATCATCATAGACGGTCCGCTTGAAGACAGTGTTGGTACTGTTGAAGAACTCGATACCGAAAACAATTATGTGCGGGTTCTAGTTAATATGTTTGGGCGCAACACGCCTGTAGAACTTGAATTATCTCAAGTTGAACTCTTGGATTAATTTCTTTTTGTAATGAGTAACTTAAGTGTTATTTATTGCGCGGGGCTTGATTGCCCCAATGTGGGAGGAACTACTAAATTTTTAATTGGTTCCGCGTTTTACCACTAATTTTGGAGGTGCAAAAAATGGCTCAAAAAGTCACCGGCTTTATTAAGCTTCAGATTCCTGCTGGCAAGGCAACTCCGGCGCCGCCTGTAGGCCCGGCATTAGGTCAGCATGGTGTCAACATCATGGCGTTCACTAAGGAATTTAATGAGCGCACAAAAAATGACGCAGGTTTGATTATTCCTGTTGTTATTACGGTTTACGCTGACCGTTCATTTACTTTTGTGACCAAAACGCCACCGGCTGCAGTTCTTATCAAAAAGGCTTGCGGCATAGAAAGCGGTTCTGGCGTTCCGAATAAAAACAAGGTTGCTAAAATTACCCGCGAACAGGTCAAGAAGATTGCTGAACAAAAGATGCCAGATTTAAATGCAGCTAATGTCGATACGGCAATGAGTATGATTGCTGGAACGGCGCGCAGCATGGGTATAGAAGTAATCGATTGATTTAACCCGGGTGGGAGGAAATAATCCGATTTTACCACTCAATAGGGAGGAAAACCAATGAAACACGGTAAAAAATATGTCGATAGTGCTAAACTTATCGACAAAACAAAGTTATATGAAAACGATGAAGCTATGGATATTTGTGTCAGAACGGCTACTGCTAAATTTGACGAAACCGTAGAAGTTCATGTAAAATTAGGCGTTGATTCTCGTCACGCAGATCAACAAGTGCGCGGTGCAATTGTTTTGCCAAATGGTACCGGCAAAAAAGTTAAGGTTCTTGCAATCTGCAAAGGTGATAACGTAAAATTGGCAGAACAAGCCGGCGCTGATTTTGTTGGCGCTGAGGAAATGACCACGAAAATTCAAAATGAAGGTTGGATGGATTTTGATGTTCTCATCACAACTCCAGATATGATGGGTTTGGTTGGTCGGTTGGGTAAAGTTTTAGGCCCGAGAGGGCTTATGCCAAACCCAAAAGCTGGTACAGTTACTACAGATATCGCTAAAGCAGTTAAAGAGGCAAAAGCTGGTAAGATTGAGTATCGCTTGGATAAAACTAACATTATTCACTGCCCAATTGGAAAAGCTTCTTTTGGCAAAGAAAAATTACTCGAAAATTTTGATGCCTTGCTCGGTGCGATTGTTAAAGCAAAACCTGCCGCTGCAAAAGGTCAATATATCAAATCTTGTGTGGTTTCAACGACTATGGGACCTGGAATTAGATTAAATCCGAATAAAGTCGGTTTATAAAAATAAGCAATCAGAAATAATTTCTGGTTGCTTATTTTTCGTTTATTGTTGAATTTATAACGGATTTATGTTAAAAAATCTACTCTAATCTGTTAAGTTATTTTGTTCAAATATCGTTTGGCTTCTTTTACAACTTGCCCTGACAAAAATATTAAAGCGATTAAGTTTGGAACGGCCATTAATCCGTTAAATGTGTCAGAGATGTTCCAAACTAAGTCCAACTTCATTACAGAGCCAAACAAAGTGAAAAGAATATACACGGCCTTATAAACCAATAAATTTTTTTTACCAAATAAATATTCCACACAACGCTCTCCGTAATAAGACCACCCTATAATTGTAGCGAAAGCAAATAATGTTATCGATATGGTTACAAAAATTTCACCAAAATTCCCAAATGTAGAACTAAAAGCCTGCACGCTAAGTAAAGCACCGTCTTTGTCCTCTGGCAAAACTCCGGAGGTTAATATGCAAAGAGCTGTAACACTGCAAACCAAAATTGTGTCGACGAAAACTTGAAAAATCCCCCACATTCCTTGAACAACTGGTTCAGTTTCGTTGCTAGCGGAGTGGACAATAGGTGAACTTCCAAGCCCGGCTTCATTTGAAAAAACTCCGCGAGAGATACCATATTTTATTGCATTTGCAACCACAAATCCACCAGTACCGCCGGATACAGCGTTAAAATTAAAAGCGCCGGAAATTATATTAAAAATAGCTTTTGGTAAATTAGTTATGTGAGAAAATATCACTATTAAGCCGCCGAAAATGTAAAATAAAGCCATAAAAGGAACAATTTTTTCGCTTACTTTTGAAATTCTAGTTATTCCACCGAAAATGATAAAGCTTATAAGCAGTGCAATTACAATACCAGTTATAGCAGGCGAAAATTTAAAGCTTTTTTTAAGTGATATGGCAATAGAATTTGCTTGAGTCATGTTGCCCATTCCAAATGATGCTAAAATGCACGCAAACGCAAAAAAACATGCTAACCATCGTTGACCTAGCCCTTTTTCAATGTAATACATA
Source organism: Clostridium sp. CAG:557 (assembly GCA_000435275.1). Lineage (GTDB taxonomy): Bacteria > Bacillota > Clostridia > Oscillospirales > Acutalibacteraceae > CAG-557. The sequence continues at coordinate 64,030 of FR883868.1, read as the reverse complement.
GGACCGCCGATATTTTCTCCTTTTTGCCCGATTTTTCGATATTTTATACCAAGGATATTTTCGGCAAAAATTGTCATCATTCCTAAAAAAGCTGCAATCCACATCCAAAAAACGGCACCAGGCCCTCCTAAAGTTATTGCAGTTGCAACACCGACGACATTCCCAGTACCGATGGCGCTTGCCAAAGCAGTGCTAACAGCTTGAAATGAAGTTATTTCATTTTTTTTACCTTTTAATTTTTTAAAATTAAAAATTGTTCCAAAAGTTTGTTTTAACCATAATTTAGCATGAGTGATTTGAAAGAATTTTAATCTTAAACTAAATTGTAAGCCGACAATTGTGATTAAAATCAACATGGGTGGGCCCCACACAATTGAGTTTATTATATTATTTATTTTTTCAACATAATTTAAAAATTGGTTCACTTTTTGGCCTCCACATATATTTTTTATTAATTCTATGTGGAAAAGCTGTGAATAATTCGAATCAAAGTGATTTAGTAAAAGCTCTATATATTTTTGTAATTTAGAAATTAATTAAAAAAGAGTTGCTGTGCGTTTTCATTTGTTGCTTTAAAAAGTTCGTCTGCGGAAATACCACGTTCAATGGCTATTTTTTCTGCAGTAAACTTTATCATACTGGAGTCGCAACGAGTGCCGCGATGAGGGACAGGTGCCATGTATGGGCAGTCTGTTTCGAGCAAAATCCGGTCTAGTGGCGCAGCTTTTGCAACGAACATTGGATTTTTTGCATTTTTAAAAGTGACAGCACCACCAAGACCAATATACATCCCCAATTTTATAATTTCTTCGGACATTTCGACACTACCAGAAAAGCAATGCACAACACCCTTGGGGCGATATTTTTTTAAGAGTTCAAGTGTGTCAGCGTGAGCTTCTCTGTCATGAATTATTACCGGGACATCTAGTTCTTTAGCAAGACTTAGCTGTTCTTCAAATAACATTTTTTGAGCTTCGCGTGAGGAGAAATCATAATGATAGTCAAGGCCAATTTCTCCAATTGCAACAGTTTTTCTGTGGTTAAGATATGCCGCTAAAGTGTCTAGGTAATTCTCCGGGATATTTTCGGTTTCGTGAGGGTGAATACCCACAGAAGACCAGATTAGTGGATATTTCTGAGCAAGCTCAACAGATAATTTTGAAGTTTCCATATTGCAGCCAACATTAATTATTCCACAGACATCGGTTGCAAAAAGTTTAGAAAGCAACTCATCGCGGTCGGCTTCAAAAGCCTTGTCATCATAATGAGCGTGCGAGTCAAAAATCATAGCATGAGTACCTCCTATTTGACACATTTATTTAATTCTTCCAGTTCTTTTTGAGCGTCGATTCGAGGGAAAAGCACAGCACCTTTTTTTATTTTTGCATTTTGTGAAAGTAATCCCCATTTGTCCGCCTTGCACCAAGTGAGCATATTGCCACTGGCACCAATTTGTTCTGCAATTAGCGGTGAAGTATTTGGCATAAATGGCGTAATCAAAATTGCAACAATGCGTAAAACTTCACATAAATTATATAAAACGCAGGCCAACCGACTTGTTTTTTCTGGGTCATGACTGAGTGCCCAAGGCATGGTTTCATCAATATATTTGTTTGCACGAGCGATAACTTTCCATACTTCTGCGAGTGCGCATGAAAACTGGAATTTTTCCATATGATTTTCATATTTTTTTCGTAAAGATGTTGTTAATAAAATTAATTCATTGTCGATGTCGTCACTTTCCAATTTTCCAGGTAAATTTCCAGAAAAGTATTTTTCAACCATAGCAGTAGTCCTAGAAACAAGGTTCCCGAGGTCATTTGCTAAATCTGAGTTTATTCTGTTAATCAACGCTTCGTTTGTGAAAATACTGTCAGATCCGAATGGAATTTCACGCATCAAAAAGTACTTTATAGCGTCAACACCATATCTGTCACATAAAGTTTTGGGATCAACGACATTGCCCTTAGATTTAGACATCTTAGTTCCATCACCGAAAAGCAACCAGCCATGCCCGTAAATTTTGTGAGGAAGAGGCAAATCGAGCGCCATAAGTATTGCCGGCCAAATAATTGCATGAAAGCGTACAATTTCTTTGCCGACAAAGTGAACATCAGCAGGCCAATATTTTTTGAAATCAGAGTCATCACCAGAACCATATCCAAGAGCAGTAATATAGTTTGTAAGAGCGTCAAGCCATACATAAACGATGTGTTTGTTGTCAAAATCAACCGGAATTCCCCAACTAAAGCTGGTTCGGCTTACACAAAGGTCAGTAAGACCGCTTTTTATAAAGCTAATCATCTCGTTGCGGCGGCTTTCTGGCTCCAAAAATTCTGGATGTTCTTCATATAATTTTAAAAGTTTATCAGAGTACTTTGATAATTTAAAAAAGTAGGCTTCTTCTTTTGTCAATTTGACTTCTCTGCCACAATCTGGACATTTTTCATCTACTAATTGAGTTTCGGTCCAAAAAGATTCACAAGGAGTGCAGTACCAACCCTCATAATTTCCTTTATATATTTCACCTTTATCATAAAGTTTTTTAAATATTTTTTGCACAGCTTTAACGTGATAATCATCTGTAGTGCGTATATATCGGTCGTTAGAGATATCCATAATATCCCAGAGTTTTCTAAATTTAGAAACTAGTTCATCGACGTATTCTTTAGGTGGCATATTTTCTTTTGCCGCGTTTAATTCTATTTTTTGTCCATGCTCGTCAGTGCCGGTTAAAAACATAACGTCATAACCCATCAATCTTTTGTATCTAGCCATGACATCAGTTGCAACAGTGCAATAGCTGTGGCCAAGATGAGGATTACCAGATGGATAATATATTGGTGTTGTGATATAGAAAGTTTTTTTGCTCATAATTATTCTTCCTTTTTTTGATAAATTTTATAAATTTATTATACGATAATGCCACAATTAATTCAAGAAGCGGCACAAAAGGCTGGAATTTTAATAAGTTTTATTTTATAATAGTAAAAAAATGATAAAAAAATAGAATTTTAGCAAAATTTTGAGGTACCGATAATGACTGAGAATAAAGATTTTTTAAAATTAAAAAGCGGGACAGACATACGGGGAGTTGCAATTGATGGCGTCCCTGGCGAAAGTATTAATTTAACTGATGACGTTTTAGAAAAAATAGCGACGTCGTTTGCAGTTTGGCTGTCGCAAGAGAAAAATAAAAATTTTAAAAATCTATCTGTTTCGATAGGCCACGACTCTAGAATTTCTGCAGGCAGAATAAAAAGTGTTTTAGTCAAAACATTATCGACTTTGGGAATAAAAATTTTTGATTGCGGTTTATCATCGACTCCTGCGATGTTTATGACAACGATTGACCTAAATTGTGATGCAGCAATTGAAATAACTGCTAGCCATCATCCATTTAATCGTAATGGATTGAAGTTTTTTACGAATAATGGTGGGCTAGATGGAGCTGATATAGAAAAAATTTTGAATGGAGCGGAAAAAAAGTTTAATTTTTCAAAAGCAGATAGACTTTTTGTAAGAAAAGTGTACTACATGAAAACTTATGCGGCAAGATTAAGAAAGATAATTTGTGACGGCATAGGAGAAAAAGAAGAAAGTAAGCCGCTTTCGGGGCTTAAAATTGTGGTAGATGCTGGAAATGGCGTTGGAGGGTTTTATGCAACAGACGTGTTAAAACCGCTAGGTGCAGATATATCAGGTAGCCAATTTTTGAAACCTGATGGGAATTTTCCAAATCATATGCCAAATCCAGAAGACAAAGCGGCGATAAAATCGATTATCGAAGCGACTTTAAGAAATCATGCAGATTTAGGGTTAATTTTTGACACAGATGTAGACAGGGCCGGTGCGGTGGATTGTGACGGAAATGAAATTTGCAAAAATAGTTTGATTGCGCTTGCATCAAAGATAGCACTTAAAAATAATTTTGGTGGCACTGTTGTTACTGATTCAGTTACTTCTGATGGGCTTCACGATTATATAGAAAGTGAATTGCATGGGGTGCACGACCGATTTAAACGTGGCTATAAAAATGTTATAAATGAAGCAAAACGACTGAACTCTCAAGGAATAAACTGCCCTTTAGCGATAGAAACATCAGGTCATGCTGCGTTGCGAGAAAATTATTTTTTAGATGATGGGGCTTATCTTGTAACAAAAATTATGATTGAGTTAGTTAATTTGAGACGACAGGACAAAAATTTTTCGGATATTTTGGATAAATTAAAAAAGCCGATCGAAAGTGTGGAATTTAGACTTAAAATTTTGTGTGAGAATTTTAAAATTTACGGTGAAAAAGTAATAAATGACCTTTTTACTTATGCCCAGAATAGAAATGGCTGGAAAATTGCATCAGACAATAAAGAAGGAATACGAATTTCCTTTGACAAAACCAGTGGAAATGGTTGGCTTTTATTAAGGATGAGTGTTCATGACCCTGTGATGCCTTTAAATATTGAAAGTAATGAGGTGGGTGGAATAAAATTAATTTTGCAAAATTTAGAGGGATTTATGAAAAAATATAATTATTTAGATTTGTCGTCTATGAATGAAAAACTATAATTAAAAAATGTTTCGTATGTTATTCATTGAATAATATTTGATTTTTCGTTAAATCGACAGATTTTTCAAATTATTTTGGGGGTTGTTTATATAAATAAGAGAAAATTTCATAAAAATTTGAAATTAAGTAACTGCTGTGATATAATATAAACATGAAGTTGAAAGGGAGAATTATATTTATGAAAAAATTTATTATAACAAGTTTAGCTATAGCTATTTTGACTAATTTTTCGCCAATAAGTTTTGCATTATCGGCTAAAGTTAAATCAAATTTATGTTCAGCAACTTTAGTTAAACCTTCTAAATATCCTTGGGTAAGCAAAGATATGCAGGCAGGTTGTTTGGGAATTGTTGAGGTGAAAATTAAAGACACAAATGCATTGATGCCCAATATGGGAGTACAAGTTGAGACAAAAGAGGAGCCTCTGCACTATAGTTTTAATCCTTTTAATCTGTCAACTTTCCTTAGGAAAACTCCAAAAAGAAAAGAATTTAATAAGTTTATGTTAGATGGAGTAAAAGAAAAAGCTTGTTGGTATAATATTCCTAAAAGATTTTGGAATTGGATGGTTGATAAACGTGTTCCAGTAGAATATCGTCTTTTACCTATATCTAAAGAAGACGCAAAAGTGTTTTTTACGAAGGATGTAAAAGAGGGTGAAAAAAAGTTAGAAAAGAAAACTATTGATGACTTTAATAAGAAAATTGTAGATCAAAATGGTAAAAGTAATGGAGTTAAATTATCAGAGGAAATGGTTAAAAGAGCTTTAGCAGGTTTGCAGGACCCTAATGTTGATCAATATGATCCGTATAATACAGTAGAAAATGGAAACATATTTAAGTTTGTAGATTATAAAGAGCCAATTAATGTTTCTCATTTTTATTCAAAGAAAGAGGCTGATGAAAAAAATAAAGCAGCTGATTTACAAAAAAATAAAATTTGTGATTCTTTTGTAGATAAATCTGAAAGTGATCTGAAAAAATATGGATTAGTTGCAACGCTTTCTGCAGAAAAACCTATTCAACATTTGGCAGTTGTTGTTAATAACAACATAGAAGATAAACCAGAAGCTTATAAGTTATTTAATTTGCTTGCATTAAATGGTTACGACTTTTTACATAATGACAAATCTACTTTAGAATTTAGCATTCAAAAAGTATTTAAAATGCCTGAAGATGGTAAACCTATTGATGAAGAAAAATTAAGCGAAGTGGAAAGTTTAATAAATTCCACTAAAGAAAAACCAGGTATGTACCAATGGTTCAAAAACTTAGGCAATTTAACATTGAAAACAATAGACTCTGTTTTACCACAATTTATGTCTGACTTTATTAAGGCTTCTTGGTCTGGTATAAGTAATGGCTTTAGAAAGACTTTAGATATTATGAATAAAGTAGAACCAAAACCTAAAAATAATGAAGCGAAAATAGACTCACAACAACAAGAAAGCAATGGAATGCAAGGCGGTCAGCAACCAGCACAACCAGCACAGCAGACAGATACAAATGATGGAGCACAAGGCGGTCAACCACAAACCACGCAAGCAGCCTCTGCACTTCAACCTGTAATAAATGTTAATGTTGTTAATATGCCTGTAGGTCAACAAAAAATTGAAGGCGATGTTAATATCACTGGAGATGTTGCGCACGGTGCTGCCGAGGCGGAACAACCGGGAGCAGCTTTAGACGCACCATAAGCACCGTAAGGTTAATGAAATTTAAATAATGTTTAAAATTTAAAGAATATTTAAAGCGATTGCTAGCACATAAGCTAAAGCAGTCGCTTTTTTGGCTAAAAAGAAACTGAATTTTTGAAAGTCTTGTTTTGTTTTTATGTAGCTTCTTTTATAGCGTAGTTATTTAAAAGACCGAAACTTATAGACAGCGCTTTGTCTACCAAATTCATTGCAAAAGTATCCAGACAGCCCATTTTTTCTTTTAAACGTTTTTTATCGAGAGTTCGAATTTGCTCCAACAGTACTACGGAATCTTTAGAAAGACCACATCCATGAGCTTGAAGTTGTATGTGAGTAGGAAGGTCGGCCTTTGAATGTTGACTTGTGATAGCGGCTGCGATTACTGTTGGACTGAATTTGTTTCCGACGTCATTTTGAACGATTAAAACCGGCCTAATTCCACCTTGTTCTGAGCCTACAACAGGACTTAAATCAGCATAAAAGATGTCCCCACGTTTTATAGTCACCTTTTTCACACTCCGAAAATTTTATTATAGTTTTGATAAAAATATTTTTACCGGATTTTAATAAAAATAAACATCAAAAATAAACTTATCAATACATAATATTAATTTTAAATTTTAGGTGACAAAAAAGCCTTTTGAACTTTGTTTCAAAAGGCTTATTTTTATATTAAATTTAAATTTGGTAAGCAGCTATTCCTGCCATGTCTGGACCAGTATGTACACCTAAAACGGCAGTAACAGGGTTCATTTCACAAAATTTAACTTTACAATGCTTTTTTATTTCGGACTTTATTTTTTCTGCAATTTCTTTATTGGAAGAATAAGTTAGTGAAATAGCAATTTCAGCATTTGCAAAGTGAGTTTTAAATTCGTTTATGAGAGTGTCGATGGCACGGTTAAACCCGATAGTTTTGGAAGCGGTTTCATAAACACCATCATCGTTAACCTTGATAACAGGGCATAATTTTAACAGTGTGCCAACAGTTCCTGCCACTTTTCCAATGCGTCCGCCTTTAATTAAGTAAGTAAGGTCACGAACACAGAACATAGCAACCATTTTTTTACGCGTTTTTTGAAGTTTATTAAGAATTTCCTGAACATTGTCAGTAGTTTTAAGAGCAGTTACGGCAGTTGAAATTAGCATATTTTGCGCACACGACAAGGCTTTTGAGTCGAAACAGTGAATATTTAAACCGTCAAATTCATTAGCAATTAATCGCACAGAATTGAATGTTCCAGACAAGCCAGAAGAAATTCCGATATAAATTACATCCGTGTAGCCTTCACTTTTAACTTGTTCGAAAGTAGAAATTATGTCATTGCGATAAGGTAGTGATGATTTTGGAATTTCTTTGTCCATAAATTGATAGATTTCACTACTGCGAATATTAACTCCATCGAGAAATTCCCTATCAGAAAAACAAATTCTAAGTGGAATTACTTTTATATTATGTTTTTTTGCAAAGCTAGCGGATAAATCTCCGGCAGAATCAGTGATTATAGCAATTTTTTTCATAATTTCCTCCAAAAATAAATTCATTATAAGTTTATTTATTATTTTTATAAAATGTAGTTAAAATTTCGTCAGAAAGGCTTTGAAGTTGAGCAAAAGTTTCAACTTTACAAGCCCTGTTTCTAAAAGCGGCGGCATCAGGAATTCCTTTTATGTAGAAAGTAATATGTCTTCTAGCTTTAATCATACCGTGCTTTTCACCGTCATTTTTACATATAGAATTAACATGAGAGAGCATAATTTTTAATTTTTCCTCTATATTTGGCTCTTTGTAACTAATAGCTGAGTTTAAAAATTGGTTAATTTCAGAAAATATCCAAGGATTACCCAAAGCTGCACGCCCAACCATAACCATATCACAACCAGTTTTATTGAGCATATTATAAGCGTTTAGACCGCAAGAAATATCACCATTGCCGATAACCGGAATTTTGACGGAATTTTTCACTTTTTCAATAATATTAATGTCAACATTCGGTTTATACATTTGTTCGCGGGTTCTTCCGTGAATAGTAATAGCATCAGCACCGGAATCTTCACAAATTTTTGCAATGAGTGGCGCATTAATACTGTTTTCATCCCAACCTTTTCGAATTTTCACAGTAACGGGAACATTTACAGCTTTTTTGACGGCATTTACAATTTTTCCACAAAGTTCCGGAGTTTTCATCAAGACAGAGCCGCCACCACTTTTGTTCACTTTAGGTGCAGGACACCCCATATTTATGTCAATAATGTCAGGTTTATATTTTAATGCAAAGGTTGCAGCGCGTGCCATTATTTCGGGATTATCGCCGAAAATTTGGATAGCGCAAGGATGCTCATTTTCAGAAAGTTGTAGCAAATTAATAGTTTTTTCATTAGAAAAGGAAATTCCGCGAGAGCTAACCATCTCGCTTATAACGTAGCTAGCACCAAATTTTACACAAAGTTCTCGAAAAGTTTTATCGGCAACGCCGGCCATAGGTGCAAGTGCGACAGAACCGTTTATTTCAACGTTTCCGATTTTCAATATAATTCCTCCAATTAAGCTGAGTAAATTTATATATTAATTTTATCATATTTTTGTCGAAAAGTCCACGGCAGAATACAGAGCTGATTTATTCGACGAAGTGTGATATAATAAATTTATAAATTTTTTGGAGTGTTATCGATGAAATTACTTGTTTTAGATGGAAATAGCATATTTAACCGGGCATTTTATGGCATTAAGCTTTTAACGACCAAAAAAGGTTTTTATACAAATGCGATATATGGATTTTTGACAATGTTAAGCAAGTTAAATGAGGAAATTAATCCAGATGCGGTGGCTATTGCGTTTGACATGAAAGCACCTACATTTCGACATAAAGCTTACAGTGAATACAAAGCAAATCGGAAAGGTATGCCGGAAGAACTTGCCGCACAATTTCCCGTTTTAAAAAAGTTGCTTATTAATATGGGGTATAAACTGGTGGAAAAAGAAGGCTATGAGGCAGATGATATATTGGGCACTTTGGCACTTGCTTGTGAAAACTCCGGCGAAAAATGCGTTATTGCAACAGGAGATAGAGACAGTTTGCAGCTGGTGTCTCCAAATGTTTCTGTTAGAATTGCTGTGACAAAATTTGGAAAACCGGAAGTTACTTTGTATGATGAAGAAAAAATACAAGAGGTTTATGGAGTAGTTCCAAAACAGTTAATTGACATAAAAGCTATACAAGGGGACGCATCAGACAACATTTCAGGCGTTGCTGGAATAGGTGAAAAAGGCGCGGGTGATTTGATTCGGAAGTTTGGTTCAATCGAGTATATTTACGATAACATAGATAAGATTGATATTAAAGACGGCGTTAAAAAGAAGCTGCTTGCGTCGAAGGATAATGCTTTTTTGAGCAAATACCTTGGAACGATTGTTAAAAATGTGCCGATAGATTTAAATTTGAGCGGTTATATTCCTAAGAAAATAAATGAAGGCGAAGTTTCTAAAATGCTTTCTGAGCTTGAAATGTTTTCACTTTTAAATAAGCTGGGCTTAAAAGAAGTCGCAGAGAAAGAAACTGAAAAAGCTTTAACAAAAAGTGTAGATGTTATTTTTGACGAGTCTTTAGAAAATTTAGAAAAAGTAATAAGTACGAGTAAGACTTTCGATTTTTTAGTGAATTATCAACCTGGACAAGCAATAAGCTTGGGGTTTTACTGGAATAGTAAGGTCTATATTTTGTCTGATTTAAATAAATACAAAAATTTTGTTAAGTTGGTTATGGAAAATGAACAAATTTTGAAGAGAACTTACGATGTAAAGCCGTTTTATGAGGCGATGCAACGGCAAAACATTTGTGTGAGAAACGTTAAGATGGACGTAATTTTAGCGGCGTATTTGCTTAATCCGTCAAGCAAAAATTACGATTTTGAAACGTTAACTAAAGAGTTCTGCGTAAATAAAGTCAGTGTGAATTGTGAGCAAAATGAATACTTGGACTTTGCACGAAGTGTTGCAGAGTTTAACGAATTGTGTGAAAAAATTACTGTGGAGATTGAAAATAACACTCAAAAAAATTTGCTTAAAAATATTGAAATTCCTTTAGCGATGGTTTTAGCAGATATGGAAATGACGGGATTTTTAGTTGATGCAAGTGGAATAAAAGCTTATGGAGAGAAATTGCAAGAAGAGCTGCAAGAGATTCAGGAAAAAATATTTAAAATTGTGGGCAAAAACTTCAATATAAATTCGCCAAAACAGCTGGGACTGATTCTTTTTGAGGAGATGAAACTGCCAAAAGGCAAAAAGACTAAGAGTGGCTATTCAACAAATGCAGAGGTTCTTGAGAATATTCGTGACTTTCACCCGGTTGTGGAATTGATTTTACAGTACAGGGCGCTTTCAAAATTAAAAAGCACTTACTGTGACGGCATGTTGAAAGTTATTGATATGGACGGAAGAGTTCATTCGAGGTTTAATCAAATTGAAACGCGGACAGGAAGAATAAGCTCATTGGAGCCAAATTTGCAAAATATTCCTGTCAGAACAGAACGCGGAAAAGAATTAAGACGTTACTTTTGTGCACGAGAAGGATGGGTTTTAGTTGATGCGGATTATTCTCAAATAGAATTAAGAATTTTGGCGCATCTGTCGGACGATAAAAACATGATTGACGCGTTTAAAAATAATTTGGACATTCATAAGATAACAGCATCGCAAGTTTTTGGAATGCCAGAAAATATGGTAACTCCACTCATGAGAAGCCGTGCAAAAGCTGTTAATTTCGGAATTGTTTATGGAATAAGCGCTTTTTCTTTGGCAAAAGATATTGGTGTTTCGCGAAAAAATGCTCAAAATTACATCGATAATTATTTGGCTCATTATTCTGGAGTAGAAAAGTACATGAATCAAACAATAGAAAAAGCTAAAGAAAATAAATTTGCAGAAACTATATTTGGAAGAAAAAGATATTTACCAGAGTTGTCGTCGTCAAATTTTAATTTACGTTCATTTGGAGAACGTGTAGCTAGAAATATGCCGATACAAGGGTCTGCAGCGGATATTATTAAGATTGCAATGATTAATGTTAACAGACGCCTGAAAACAGAGAATTTGAAAGCAAAACTGATTTTGCAGGTACATGATGAGCTTATAGTTGAAGCTCCAGAAACTGAAGCAAAAGTGGTTTCAAAGATTTTAAAATTTGAAATGGAGAATGCAGCGAAGTTGAAAGTGCCATTGGTTGCGGATGCTAATATTGGGAATACGTGGTATGATGCAAAATCTTAAATTGAATGAAGGAGGCGCTTTACACATGAATGTACTTTTTGTATGTACTGGGAATACATGTAGGAGCCCTATGGCTGCGGGAATTTTTAAGAAAATTGTGCAAGAAAAAAATTTGCAAGATATAAACATTTTGAGTGCAGGAATTTCTGCCGATAATATTTCTAAGGCGACACAAAATGCAATTAAAGTTTGCGAAGAGATAGGCGTTGATTTGAAAAATCATGTATCGAGAAGCGTTTTTGACGTTAATTTTAGTCATATTGATAAATTTGTTGTGATGACAACGGTGCATCGCAGTTTTTTAATTAATTTAGGGGTGCAAAATGAAAGAATTTTTATTTTAGGTGAGCAAATTTTGGATCCCTTTGGTGGAAACTTGGACATTTATGAACATTGTAGAGACCAGATTTATAATGCTTTATGCGATTTAGTTAAAAATCCTAATTTTATGAATGTCGGTGAAGACTAAAATGATTGAATTTAAAATAAAATTAATGTCAGAACGTCATTTGGAGGAAGTTGCGCGGTTGGAAAAAATATGTTTTTCTGTTCCGTGGTCGAAAACTTCGTTGAAAGAAGAAATAAACAATGAGAATGCTAGTTTTTTGGTAGCTGTTGATAAAAATGAAAAAGTTTTTGGCTATACTGGTTTTACTTTCGTTCTTGACGAGGGGTACATCACAAATATTGCAGTCTTTCCACAGTATAGGGGTAATGGAGTTGCTAAGAAATTATTAGAAGCACTTGTAAAGTTTGCTCAGGATAAAAAATTAAAATTCATTTCTCTTGAGGTTAGGAAATCTAATGTTTCTGCGGTTTCTCTATATCAAAAATTAAATTTTTTATCGGCAGGAGTAAGAAAAAATTTTTATTCTTACCCAAAAGAAGATGCGATTATTATGACGAGATATTTAAATTAAGTTTTAGTATTTTTTATGTAGGGGCACCGCGACGAGTTCTTTTTCATATTAAAAATTATTTCGGTTTGAGAACTCGGCAAGTGCGCCGATGATATCGGTGCACAGAAGTGCAAAGCACTTCTCGCGGTGCCCCTAAAGATTAGCAGGTGAGGAAGGAAATTTTATGAAAATTTTGTCAATAGAAAGTTCTTGTGATGAAACGGCTGCAGCAGTGGTTGAAAATGGAAGAAGAATTTTATCATCAATAGTGGCATCGCAGGTGGAGGAACATAAAATATATGGTGGAGTAGTGCCAGAGATAGCTTCTAGAATGCACATAGAAGCGATTTCTGGTGTAACAAGTGAGGCGCTGAAGGCCGCAAATTGCAATTTGAAAAATATAAATGCCATAGCTGTAACTTACGCCCCAGGACTTATTGGTTCTTTACTTGTGGGAGTAAATTTTGCAAAAGGTTTGGCTTTGTCTTCAAACTTGCCTTTGATACCAGTTCATCATTTAAGGTCACATATAGCTGCTAATTACATAACTCACCAAGATTTGACACCACCGTTTTTATGTTTAGTGGTTTCTGGTGGGCACAGCCATATAATTGAAGTTAAAGGTTATGCAGACTTAAAAGTGATAGGCCGAACAAGAGACGATGCAGCAGGGGAAGCTTTTGATAAAGTTGCACGAACGATGAGAATGCCATATCCTGGAGGGGTTCATCTTGATAAAGCAGCGGAAAAAGGTAATGAGAATGTTTATAAACTGCCGCGCCCGACGGTGTCTAATGCTGAATATGATTTTAGCTTTTCTGGACTTAAAACTGCGGTAATAAATCAAATTCATAATGCAGCACAAAAAGGAGAATTAATAAACGTTGAAGATATGTCCGCCTCGTTTAGAGCTGCAGTTGTAGACTGCTTGATAAACAATTTTATTAAAGCCGCGGAGAATTTTGGTTACAAAAAATTGGTTATTGCGGGAGGCGTTTCAGCCAATACTTTGTTGAGAAAAAGATTATCAGAAGAGTGCAAAAAAAGAAACTGGCGAGTTTATTCACCAGAGCTATCACTTTGTGGAGATAATGCAGCAATGGTTGGTGCGCAAGCATATTATGAATATCAGAACGGCAATGTTGCTGCAATGGATTTAAATGCGATTGCGACGCTAAGTATTGATAAATTAAAGTAAAATTTTATATTTTAATACGATTTAGCATAAATGGTATTTTTAAAGATGTTGCTGAGGAGATGACTACATATCTATGACTGAGAATAAAAGTGTGTTAAAGTGGCTAGACGAAATGAAAAATCTTTTAAACCCTTCTGAAATAATGTTTATTAATGGAACGGAATCACAATTGGAAAATTTGAGAAAGTTAGCTTGTGAAACTGGTGAAATGATAAAATTAAATGAAGAAAAATTACCGGGTTGCTATTTGCATAGAACGGCTGTAAATGATGTAGCAAGAGTAGAAGACAAAACGTATATTTGCACGCCAACAAAAGAAGAAGCAGGACCAACAAACAACTGGAAAAATCCCGAAGAGATGTATGAGTTGCTTTATGACATAGCAAGAAACAGTTATACTGGAAAAACCATGTATGTTATTCCTTATTCTATGGGACCGATTGGCTCGCCATTTTCTAAAATTGGCATCGAGGTAACCGATTCAATATATGTTGTTTTAAATATGGCAATTATGACGCGGGTGGGTGAAAAAGTTTGGCACGCGCTGGGGCAAAGTGAAGACTGGATAAGAGGCCTTCATGCTAAATGTACTTTGAGTGAAGAAAAACGATATATTTGCCATTTCCCGCAGGATAACACTATTATTTCGGTTAATTCAGCTTATGGAGGAAATGTGCTTTTAGGGAAAAAATGTTTTGCATTAAGAATAGCATCATATTTGGGACAAAAAGAAGGTTGGCTTGCAGAACATATGTTGATTTTAGGTGTAAAAAATCCGGCGGGTGAAATGAAATACATTGCAGCAGCATTTCCATCAGCTTGTGGAAAAACAAATTTAGCGATGTTGATACCACCAGAGTTTTATCGAAAAAAAGGCTATAAAGTATACTGCTTAGGTGATGATATCGCTTGGCTGCATATCGGAAAAGATGGAAGATTGTGGGCGATTAATCCTGAAAATGGATTTTTTGGAGTAGCACCAGGTACAAATGAAAAGTCAAACCCGAATGCATTGCAGACCACAAAGACTGCTACGATTTTTACAAATGTAGTGCATAATTTGGATGATAATACGGTTTGGTGGGAGGGGTTAGATGAAAATTCACCAGAAAACGCGATTAATTGGAAAGGGGAGCGTTGGAATGGAAGAGTTTCATCTGAGAAAGGTGCACATCCTAATAGCAGATTTACGTCTCCTGCTAAAAATTGTCCGTGTATAAGTTCGCATTTTGATGAGCTAAATGGTGTACCAATTTCAGCGATAATTTTTGGTGGCAGACGTGCACAAACGATACCACTTGTTTATCAAGCAAAAAACTGGAATAATGGAGTTTTTATCGGTTCCATAATGTCTTCTGAAACTACTGCCGCGGCAACTGGAGCTGTTGGTGTTATACGGCACGACCCAATGGCAATGCTTCCATTCTGTGGATATAATATAGGAGAATACTTTGAACATTGGTTAGACATTGGCGAAAAATTGGGTGATAAAGCTCCTCAAATTTTTAGTGTTAATTGGTTTAGAACAGATGAAAATAAAAACTTTGTGTGGCCTGGTTTTGGAGAAAATTTTCGCGTAATCGAGTGGATTCTGGCTCGATGTGATGAAAAAATTTCTGCGAAAGAAACTCCGATTGGATACGTTCCAAACGTTGATGACATAAGTTTAAAAGGCTTGAACATTGATAAAGAAAGCCTTGAAAAGTTGCTTGAGGTTGTCATTGATTTATGGAAAAACGAAGTTTCGGAGATAAAAGAGTTTTATAAAAAGTTTGGAAATGACTTGCCTAAAAAGTTAGTTAAAGAATTATGTAAACTTGAAGAAAATTTATCTGAAGAATGGTAAAAATAAACACCGCACTATATCGCGCGGTGTCTTTTTATGCTAGATTAAAATAATTTAAAAATCCATAGAATTAGGCCATAGATAGTTGAGGCGGTTACACCAAAGACCAAAACCGGTCCAGCAATGATGAACATTTTAGCACCGATTCCCATGATTTGACCTTCACTTTTAAACTCAATAGCAGGTGCGACGATAGAATTTGCAAAACCTGTTATGGGAACAAGTGTTCCGGCGCCAGCGTGTTTTGCAATGTTATCGTACACACGCAGAGCAGTGAGCAAAGCTCCGGCTCCGACTAAAGTTACAGATACAGCAGCACGAGAATCTTTTAAATTTAAACCGCAGTAATTTTGATAAAAACTTATTAAAAATTGTCCGATTGTACAAATGATTCCTCCGGAAATAAAAGCCCAAAAGATATTTTTTATCATTGGAGAAGCTGGGGAAGCATCGTCAGACATTTTAGAATATTCATTTTCTGTTGGTTTCACAAAAACACATCCTTTCTAGGCTTATTTTTACACAATGAAGGAGTGATTATTCTAAATAAAAAATAGACTTACGCAAAAAAGGTAAGTCTATTTAATTTAAACAGAAGCTTTTTTAGAAAATTTGCAACCACAATAATTTTGTCTATAAAGATTATATTTTTTTGATAATTCAATAGAGTGTTTGTAACCATCTTTCTTTTTAAAGTCAGAAAATAAATATTTAGTGCCATACTCCGAAGCTAGCATTGCACCTATTTCATTAAGCCTATTGGCATTTTTGTAAGGACTAATTGTAAGAGTAGTTGTAAAGTAGTCGAAATTTAATTTTTTTGCAATAAAGGCCGTTTTTTGTAACCTTAAATAATAGCATTTAAAGCACCTTAAAGAGCCCTCTGGACAGTTTTCCAATCCAAGAGAAATTTCCTTAAATTTTTGAGGTTCATAAAGTTCTTCAATTAAATTGATTTTTTGAGAAAAATTCATATCAAAAATAAGCCGCTTAAGTTCATTTAATCGAAAATCGTATTCTGTTTTAGGGGAAATATTAGGATTATAAAATAAAGCTGTAATATTAAAATAGGGAACCAGATATTCAAAGACGTAACTGCTACATGGAGCACAGCAACAGTGCAAAAGCAAAGTTGGTTTACTTTTGCTGGTTTTTACTTTAGTTAATACGTCATCAAGTATTTTTTGATAATTATTCGGTTTCATTTGAAGAAGTTTTAATAAAAGAGATAATATAGTCAATAAATTTGTGCACTGAAGGTATTTTATTATAAATTGCTAAACCGGTTGTAGCAGCGAATGCAGTAGGAATCAATGTATTTTCAATAAATTTTGTTGCTTTTTTTCCTATAACATAGTCACAAGTTTTTTTGACCAAAAACCAGCAAGCATTAAATGGCAAGCATAAAATTTTTACAATTTTTAGCCAAATTGGAGCTTCATGAGCGTTTGTATAATTTTTTATTACTTGATCTGTAAAATTTTTGTTTTTAGACAATTCTAAAAGTTTATTTTTTAAGAATTCATCTTCGTTAATATTTAACTTTATACTTGCAGCTTTTTTGGGCGAGATGTGGACTTTCAATATTTTTTTATTGATGACTTTATCTTCAGCACTGCAATAAAGATTAGGCTCTACGCAAGAGAATAAAGTTGAACAAACTAAGAGAGATATAAATTTTTTCAATTTATGGGACTCCTTAAATAAATTTTAATTATCGGTCATAATATTTAAAATCTCAACATCTGTTTGTTTCATACCGTGTTTTCCTAACCGCCAGATATTTTTTACTGTACTTTCAATATCATTCCCTAAAATACCATCTCCAGGCAAAAATTTACGTTCATTTAAGTACATATGGTATCCCAAAATTCCAGCTTCGACAGAATTTACTATTTTTGCGGCACAAGAAGACTTTGCACCGTCACAAACAATGCCAGAAGTAATTGCAAGTGCATTAGAAACGGTAGTAGAAACAGCATCCAAGTTTCCGCCGAGTAAATAAGCAATAGCGGCACCACTTGCACAACCGGCGCAGACAGCACCACAAAAAGCAGAAAGACTACCGATGCCATTTTTGAGATATATAGCTATTAAATTTGATAAAACAAGAGCACGGTATAAAGTATCGCTATCGATATTGTATTCTTTTGCATACTCGATAACAGGAACGCTTACAGTCAAACCTTGATTGCCACTACCAGAAACAATAATAACAGGTAATTCACAACCATTCATTCGAGCATCAGAACCAGCAGCAGCTTTAGCTTTTGCACGGTTTTTTATATCATTTCCATACATAGACAGTAAAGTTTTACCGACGCTAGCACCATAATTACCTTTTAGGCCTTCTTCAGCGATAGCCATGTTGTACTGAATTTGTTTAGAAATAAGCTCCTTAACATCGGAGATTTCAACAAGATTAGCAAATTTAAAAATATCTTCAATGTTAAGCAATAATTTATCATTATTATGTACAACATGAGAATTAGTTTTTTCAGGGGTATATAAAATTTCTCCATTTTTTTCAATTAAAACAACATTTGTATGATCATCAATAATTCTTAATTTAGAATAAGAACTGCCTTTGAAAAGAGTTAAAACAATATCAAAATTTAAATCGCTGCTAGCAGGAGAAACAGTAATGATGGTGTTCTGAAGGTAATTAATAATCTGATTTTTTTGTTCAGCAGAGAGTTCCGAAAGAACCTCAAGAACTTTGTCTTCGCGCCCAGAAATAACTCCAGCGGCGACAGCAGCTTTAATACCTTTTAAGCCATTAGTATTAGGAACAACAACGCTTTTAACATTTTTAATGATATTTCCGCTGACAACAACGTCGATTTTATCTGGCAAATCGCCGAGAATACAACGAGCTTTTGCCGCAGCGTAAGCAAGAGAAATCGGTTCAGTGCAACCCATAGCAGGAATAAGTTCATCTTCTAAAATTCGTAGATAAGAGTAATAAATATCAGCCTTTTCTTTAGTAAAATTCTCCTTTAAAGCATTTTTAATCATACTAACGCCCTTTCAAAAATTAATTTAGATTGAGCCATTATTGAAATGAAAGTCTAAGAATTTTAAAAATATATAACCGTACTATAAATTATAACATTAAATGGCGAAATTTGCAATAATAAAAATAAAAAATTAGTCGTTGTAAATTTCTTTAAGGATGCCGGTCTGATAGGCGTATATTAACTTTTTTAAATCGAGAATAGTAGAAAAAATTTCGGCACCTTTATCAGTTTGTCCAACGGTAATTCTTTGATTGACCTTTTCGGAAACCACATAAGTTGAAAAAATATCGGTATTATTATTTATAGCTTCAAAAATTCCCTCAAAAGGTTCGTGAGCGCAAAGTCGCAAGCCGTACGAGTTGTAAATAAGAGTATACCCGGCCGTTCCGGTAGTTTTTTGATAAGCCTTACAGAATCCGCCGTCGATTATAATTAATTTTCCGTTTGCACGAACAGGATGCTCACCGTCTTTTGATTTTACAGGGATATGTCCATTTATAATATGAGAATAATTTCCATTAAGTTCAAACAGATTCAGAAGTTTCGAGCAAATATTTTCGTCATAAGTGTACTTGTAGTAAGCATTTTTAGTTTCGTAGTGAGTGCTTTTATCTTTTACTAAAAGGCGTTCAAAAGTAGCCATTTTGTCTTTACCGAATAGTGGAGAAAATTTTCCACACCACAAAAACCACAAAAAGTCAGAATTTTTTTGATTTTCACTTAAATTTCTATTAAAATAAGCATCTCTAACGATTTGTTCAGCGTAGTCGAGAAAATTTTTGCCGGATAATTCTCTTCCATCAAAGTCGAAAGTCATTAAAGAGCCGTCCTCATTTAAAGGAATACAGCCGTGCAAAAGCAGATTCGAGTTAAAGCACTTGTAAATATTTCCGTGAGTGTATAAAAATTTTATATGTCGCTGAAGTTTTTCGCTGTGCAAAAATGCCGACCTTAATTGAACTACCAGCTCGTTTTCCTGAGTAGTCAGCCTATATGGATTATTTTTATTCACAGTAGGAAAATCGGTGTCTTTCAATAAATAATCATTTTCGCCAATACGCACAGTTTTATTTTCGTAATTAATTTTATCTAAAAGCAAGCGGTCGTCCATGCTAAATTGAGGGTTGCGTTTAATAGTTTGCCCCTCGAGCTTAAAACGAATAATCGAGATAGCCTTAAACATTTTTGCAATTAACGCAGAATCGTTAAAGCTGAAATTTCCGGCAGAGTTTATATTTTTAGTTTTGAAGCAAGAAATATCAGAATTTTTATAGACTTTAGAGGCAAAAACAGCTAACGGACGCAAATTAATACCGTAACCTTCCTCGAGAAATTCCAGATTATTGTAATTAATAGAATTACACAATGCGACAGCGATACAAGTTGGATTTCCACAAGCAGCCCCCATCCAAATAATATCGTGATTTCCCCATTGAATATCGACCGAGTGATGTTTTAAAATGGAATCTAGAACTATATCTGCACGAGGACCGCGGTCAAAAATATCTCCAACTATGTGCAAATGGTCAACAACCAATTTTTTTATCGTATTACAAATAGCCGCGATAACCGCATCAGCACGACCGATTTCGATAATTGTATTGATAATATTTACATAATAATATTCCTTGTTGCGGTCCTCGTAGCTGTTGTACAAAAGCTCTTCAATTATATAGACAAAATCAACTGGGAGGGCTTTTCGAACTTTACTTTTGGTGTATTTTGAGGCGACAAATCGACAAACTTTAATAAGTCTGTTGATAGTAATAATGTACCATTCTTTGGTATTAAGTTCCATTATAGCTAACTCATTTAATTTTTCTACCGGATAGTATATAAGTGTAGAAAGTTTAGCGCGTTCTTTGTTGTTGAGATCTGATGCAAATAAGTAATCAATTTTTTCACGAATAGCACCGGAAGCGTTATTGCTGATGTGGTAAAAAGTTTCAAATTCACCGTGTAGGTCTGAAATAAAATGTTCAGTGCCTTTAGGTAAATTAGTTATTGCCCGAAGATTTATAAGTTCCGTTGCCGCAGACTGTATGTTGCGGTATTTTTCGGACAATAATTTTAATCGACCGAGGTCATTTTGAGAAATATCCATATAAATTCCTCCTTTGCAGAAAAAAGATAAAAGTTTATTTTTTTTGCATTAATGCAGCGGTAATAGTATTTTTCATGAGCATAGAAATCGTCATAGGGCCAACACCACCAGGTACAGGAGTTATATATGATGCGATATTTTTTACGTGTTCAAAATCGACATCGCCGCATATTTTCCCGTTTTCACAACGATTTATCCCTACGTCGACAACCACAGCACCAGGCTTTACCATGTTACTGGTAACAAAGTTTACCTTTCCCACAGCGGCAATCAGAATGTCCGCAGTTTTGCAAATTTCAGTTAGATTTTTTGTTTTGCTATGACAGATTGTAACAGTGGCGTCTCGATGTAACATGAGCATAGCAAGAGGTTTGCCTACAATATTGCTTCTTCCGATTATAACACAATGTTTGCTAGAAATTTCAATGTTAGATTCGTCAAGAAGATGAATAATACCGGCAGGAGTGCATGGCAAGAATTTAAAGTTGCCAATCATAATTTTTCCAACATTTGTTTCGTGAAAAGCGTCAACATCTTTTATAGGATTAATGTGCGCAATGATGATCTTTTCATTTATATGAGGTGGTAGCGGCATCTGTACAAGAATTCCGTTTACATCAGGGCGCTTATTTAGCGCATCGATCAAATTTAAGAGTTCGTTTTCGGAAGTATTAGTTGGCAAAGCAAATTCAATAGATTTTATGCCGATTTCTTCACATGCACGCTTTTTGTTTCTGACATAAATTTTTGAAGCCGGATCATCACCGACAATTATCACAGCTAAGGCAGGCTGTAAATTTAGTTCGGTTTTTAAATTGCAGACTTCTTTTTTTAGCTTTTTGAGAAATTTATCTGAAATTTCTTTACCGTTTATTATGTTTGTCAACTTTTTTCACTCCTATTTTTTAAATTTTTACAGTGGCGGCGAGCGTATCTGCCCTAACATGTAGCATAGGCATTCCGCTGCGCTCGTTTTTTGTTTTAAAAAGAAAATCCACATTCAACTTTGCTAAATAACTGAGTTATTTCTGCTTTTAAGGTACGATTTTTTTCAAGCCTTAAATGAGGGTCTTCATTTAAAATATCTAGGGCAGCGTGTTTGGAGTCATTTAATATTCCTATGTCTTTAATTAAACCAGAAATATGCAAATCTGGCAAGCCATGCTGTCTGGAACCGATAAAATCACCAGGTCCGCGAGTTTTGAGGTCTTCATCGGCAATTTTTAGACCGTCATTTGTTCGGCAAATTGTATGTAATCTATGTAAAGTTTCTTCGTTTTTGTTGTCAGAAATTAAAATACAGTAAGATTTATGTTTTCCACGCCCAACTCGCCCGCGAAGTTGATGAAGCTGTGATAAACCGAACCGCTCAGCATTTTCAATCAGCATGACAACGGAATTTGGGACATCCACGCCGACCTCGATGACCGTTGTGGAAACCAAAATGTCAATCTCATGTGCAGCGAAAGAGTTCATTATATAATTTTTTTCGCGAGCACTCATTTTTCCATGCAGCAAGCCAATTTTATAATTTTTAAAAAATTCATTTTGAAGTTTTTGCGCATACACTTGAGCTGATAATAAATTAGAATCATTTTCATCAATCAGCGGACAAACAATGTAAGCCTGTCGACCTTCATCAATCAAATTTTTGATAAAATTATATGCTCGTAAACGCTTTTCTCCAGAAACAAAAAAAGTATCAATTTTTTGCCGGCCAGGAGGCATTTCATCAATAATAGAAATATCCAAATCGCCATAAATTATCATTGCAAGAGTGCGCGGGATTGGGGTAGCAGACATAACGACAATATGTGGCTCTTGGCCTTTTGAGACCAATTTTGCACGCTGAGATACTCCAAAACGATGTTGTTCGTCGGTGATTATAAGTCCTAAATTAGAGAAATACACATCATCAGACAAAAGTGCGTGAGTCCCGATGATAAGGTCTATTGCGTTGACTTCAAGATAGTCTTTTATGCGCCTTTTTTTAGCCTTAGATGTTGAGCCGGTTAAAATTTCAACACGTATGCCGGCAGCGCCTAAAACGCGGCTAAAAAAGTTAAAATGTTGCTCGGCCAAAATTTCTGTAGGAACCATGATCGCAGCCTGCATGCCAGATTTTATTGCAGAATAGCAAAGTGCAGCTGCAACTGCGGTTTTTCCAGAGCCGACATCACCTTGAATGAGCCTGTGCATAGAAGTTTCTGACATCATATCTGAAATACATTCATTTACGGTACGAACTTGCGCAGATGTAGGCTTGAAAGGCAATAATCCCCAAAATTCATCGGATAAATTCTGTTTAATTTTAAACCGATTTTGCTTGCGATTATGTTCTTTTATTTGAAAAAGCCCAAGTTGTAGCAGCAATAATTCCTCAAAAGTAAGCCTTTTTCGAGCGACGTCTAAGCTTTTTTTGTTTGCAGGAAAATGAATATTTTCTAGGGCAAACCGCAAGTCACACAGGCTGAATTTTTGGCGAATTTCCGTAGAAAGTGGGTCTTTTACAGTATCCGGAAGTAGTTCCAAAGCGTTTTTAACTGAAGTTTCAATTTGTTTTGATGTTAAGCCTTGCGTTTGCGAATAAATTGGGCGCAAAGCCACGCAGTCATTAACGGACATGAAATTTGGTGAAGTCATTTCGTAGTGATTAAAATTTAGCTTAACAACGCCGTAAAATAAAAACTCTTCACCAAGCTTTAGCTTATTTTTTACGAAGCGATTGTTAAAAAAGGTAATATTCAGGTATGATTCTCCATCACAAACACGAACTTTGTAAAGTGACATTCCGCGACGAATTAAGTTTTCATAAACGGGAGAAGTTACGACAGCCTTAATGCAGCATGGAGTCCCAACGGGAGCAGATTTTATATCAGTAAAATTTGACCAATCTTCGTAAGTTCTGGGATAAAAACGCAATAAAGCGCCGATAGTAGGCACTTTAAGTTTTTTGAATAAAACTTTGCGTTTACTACCGACACCTTTTAAAAATTGAATATCTTTTTCAAATAACGATGCCATAATTGCGGCACCTCCAGGGGGAATTTATTCTACAGACACGATAAAATAATCAAGCGGTTGTTGGCCATTTATTAAGGTTATATCGACGTGAGAACCGACTTTTGATTGAATTTGTTTGAATGCAAAATCAGCTTGTTCTTCAGTGATTTCATGCCCGTAAATAATGGTTATAAAAGCGGTGTTTTTGTCAACCAGTGAATTTATCAGCTTAACGACAGATTTAACAGGGTCTTTTGCTTTGTGAATTAATTT
The DNA here is from genome assembly GCA_000435275.1 of Clostridium sp. CAG:557. Lineage (GTDB taxonomy): Bacteria > Bacillota > Clostridia > Oscillospirales > Acutalibacteraceae > CAG-557. The sequence goes on along the minus strand of FR883868.1, from coordinate 40,155 downwards.
TCCGCTTGAAAAAGCTAAAATATCATTTTTCTTTATTTTAAATCCACCGTATTCAGAGTCTCTAGCAGCAAAAGTAATCTGCCCAGACTTTACATGAGAGATAGCTTCATCCATTAATTTGAAATTTTCCATCACACCAAAATCAGGATTGAAAGCCAACATAGCAGCCAGTCCTTGAGGTATGGTTCGTGTTGGCAAAACGATAATTTTTCTATCCGTTGCCAAAGGAATAGCTTGTTCGGCAGCAAGAATAATATTTTTATTATTTGGCAGTACGAAAACGTTTTTAGCCGGAGTGGCCAAAACAGCCTCCAAAATATTTTCAACACTAGGATTCATTGTTTGGCCGCCACCAACAACATTTAAGCTACCCAAATCGTTAAATAGAGTTTTAATGCCTTCGCCGGCTGCAACAGCAACAAATCCGATTTCTTCAATGGGCTCGACAGGTTCTAATTTGGTTTTCTTAGAAGCAATTTGTTCACCTTTAGCAGTTTTATTTTGTTCGCGCATATTTTCCACTTTAACTTTTAAAAGTTGGCCGAAATTAAGAGCTTCCTGTAGCGCCAGCCCGGGGTTATCAGTGTGGACATGAACTTTGATAATTTCTTCATCGTCAACGACAACGACGCAATCTCCGATAGTTTCTAAATAAGCGCGTAAATTTTCTGGTGGGGTTAGAATATTCTTATCGCGACCAACAATAAATTCTGTACAATAAGTAAAATTAATTTCCTCATCAAATTTGCTTATTACCGAGTTAAATTCGTTGTCAAAAATTTCAGAAGCAGTGCTTTCAGGTGAATTATTGTTTTCGATAATGGTTCCATCTCTAAACACAGACATCATTCCCTCAAAAATTAAGCAAACCCCCTTGCCGCCAGCATCGACAACACCAGCTTTTTTTAAAACAGGCAAAAGTTCCGGCGTAGTAGCAAGAGCTTCGCTGGCACCTTTGCAGATTCCTTCCCAAACGTAAACAGCATCATCACTTATGTTTGATGCAATTTTTCCGGTTTCATAAGCGACTCTGGCAACGGTCAGCATAGTTCCCTCAGCAGGTTTCATAACAGCCTTGTAAGCTGCATCGACACCGAGAGAAAGTGCGTTAACTAAATCACGTCCGGTAGCATTTTCAAGGTCACAAAGACCTTTTGAAAGGCCACGAAACAAAAGTGAAAGAATAGTACCTGAGTTGCCTCTGGCGCCGCGTAAGAGAGCTGAAGCAGCAATAGAAGCTACTTTTCCAATAGGTAAATCCGATTCAGCTTTTTGCAATTCAGCAACAGCAGAAGCCATCGTCATAGACATATTAGTACCGGTATCTCCATCCGGAACAGGAAAAATATTAAGCTTATCAACTAGATCTTTATTTTTAGCAATATTGTTTGAGCCAGAAATTATAGCATTTAAAAGGCAATTTCCATTAATCAAAACAAACTCTCCTTTATGTATGAGTACCTAAAAAAAGTAAAATTAGTAATGCTACAAACGCAACACACATTACAAAGTTAATTATAACATAAAAATTAAATATTTTCAATCAAAATAAACAAATCACTTAGAACCTAGATTCAACCTACCAAAGATAGCATTTATAACAGAGCTGAAAATCAAAGTGACGACATTAACAAGAACGATTCCGGCGCCGGTTGGAAGATTAAATAGAAACGAAATCAGAATTCCAAAAATAAAACAGAAGATCGAGAAAAATGCAGATAAAATTACGAGATATTTAAAACTTCTTACAAATTTTTTTGCAATAAAAGCCGGAAAAATTATAAGACTAGAAATTAAAAGCGTACCCATCATTCTCATGCCGATAACTATTGTAATCGCGGTAAGAAAAGAGATTAAAAACTGATAAAAAGTAATGTTAATGCCGATAGCTTTGGCAAAGTCCTCATCAGAGGTAATTAAAAATAGTCTGTTATAGAAAATAATGAATATTGAGATTACAATAATTGACAAAATAATACTCATAGCGACGTCATTTTTACTCATAGCGAGAATGCTTCCGAACATATAACTGTAAACATCCATGTTAAAGCCTTTTGAAAAAGCTGTAATAATTACACCAAAAGACAATGCACTTGTAGAAAAAATCCCAATAGCAATATCCCCATTTATTTTTTTATTTTGACTGACATACATAATGACAAAGGACGCAATAATGACAATTGGAGTGGCGATGTAAACTGGAGAAATTCCAATAGCCATAGCTAAAGAAAGCGAAGCAAACCCAACGTCCGATAAGCCATGGCCGATGAGAGAATAGCGCTTTAAAACGAGTATAACACCTAATAATGACGCGCAAAGAGAAACTAAAATGCCAACAATGATAGCGCGAGTCATAAATGGATAAGAAAGTACATTAATAAGTTCATTTAAATTCATAAATTACCACCACAAGCACAAAAATGATATTTTTCCCACTCCGCGACAGAACCACAAAATTTAAGCTCTCCGCTTAAAATAACGACTTTAGAAGCGAACTTTTTTACTGCGGATAAGTCATGAGAAACCATAATGATAGTAGTTTTATCTTGAGCATTTACCTTACTTAACAGTTCATAAAAGTTTTCAGAAGTGTCGTGGTCAAGGCCGGTGCAGGGTTCGTCCAAGATTAAAATTTTAGGATTTTTAACAATAGATCGTGCAAAAAGAACACGTTGCTTTTGGCCACCGGAAAGCTCACCGAACCGTCTTTTAGAAAAAGTGATTATTTTAGCCTTTTCCATAGCAATTTCGGCTTGAATTTTATTTTCTTTGCTATAAAATGGCAGCTTAAATTTGTTGTGCGTACTTTGCGTCCCAGAAAGAACAACTTCTTCAACAGTTGCAGGAAAATTAGAAGAAAGCCCACTTGCTTGAGGCAAATAAGAGATGTCACTTTTTGGGCAATTAATTTTTATTTCGCCACTAGAAATTGGATTTAACCCAAGAATAGTTTTAATCAAAGTACTTTTTCCAGAGCCATTATTGCCAAGAATGCAAAGGTAATCTCCAGAGTTCACACTTAGATTAATATTTTTCAAAACGAAAATAGTTTTATACCCAATTCGATAAGAAACGTTTAAGTGATTAATGTCAATGATGCTCATAATTTAGTTTAATCCCTGCCTTAAATTTTCAAGATTTTCTTGCATTAAATCGATGTAAGTTATGTTGCTCTCCAATTGTTCTTTAGTAACATTATGTAGTGTGCTAAATTTTAAAGTTTTTGTACCAGTTTGTTCTGCAATGGAATTAGCAACTTTAGGTTCAGAAATTTCTTCATAATATATGGCTGGGATGTTATTTTTGTAGATAAAGTCGATAATTTTAGAAATTTTTTTAACACTTGGCTCAGCTTCGGTAGAGCAACCGTCAAAAGCCGCAATATATTCAAGTCCATAATGATTTATAAAATATAAATGAGCAAAGCGACCGGCGAATACGATAGATTTTCGTTTAGATGAATTTATCATATTTTTGAAGTTTTCATCTAGTTCGTGAAGTTTATTTTTATAAATTTCTGCATTACCTTTATAGTAATCACTGTTTTGAGGATCTTTTTGGCAAAAAATTAGAGTGATGTTATCGACCATTTTTGCCGCTAAAGTAGGGTCAAGCCAAATATGTGGGTCGAAATTATGTTCATGATGGCTAGCTTTTTCATGGTCCTGTTCGTCATCGTGGTGATGATGCTCAAGTTTCATTAAATCGATTTCGGTTGAAACGTTTCCAACAATTAGATTTTTATTTTTTACACTATTAATTATTTTATCAGCCCACGGTTCCATTTCTTTGCCGGTATAAAGGAAGATGTCCGAATTGGAGACTTTTAAAATATCAGCAGGAGTTGGGTCATAAGTGTGACTTTCTGTACCTGGTGGCAAAAGTAGGGAAACCTCGGCTTTGTCACCAGCAATTTGTTTAGCAAAGTCATATTGTGGAAATAGAGTCGCAATGACAGTAATTTTTTCGCTTTTAGAAGTTTCAGATTTGCTGCTTGTGCAACCCGGAAGATTTAAAATAAAAAATGGACCAACCAGTGCAACAGTCATAAAATTTAAAAATTTTTTAAATAAACAAGTCAAAAGATTCAGCGCCTTTCAAAATTATGTTGATATAGATTATTCAGTTAGACATTTATCACAAATTCCGTAAAAAATAGTTTTAGGAAAGTCAATTTTAAATGGGTTGTTTTTGTTAATTTCAGCAAATATTTTAATTAATTTGTCACTTTGAAAGTGAATGGTCCTAGAACATTTAGAGCAAATCAAGTGAAAATGTTCACAACAGACATCGTGGTTTTCCACATATTGATAGCATGCACTGTTTTGCCCATCTAGTTTAAATTTTCTAACTATATTCATCTGTAGCAATTTGCTAAGATGTCGGTATATAGTTGCGGTTCCGACAGAGTTAGGAGTTTGATTGAGCAGACTTTCAATTTCTGGAATAGTTAAGTGCTTAGAAGAGTTTTGTTTTAAACAATTTAAAATGAGTTTTTGTTGCCGAGTATGTCGAGATTCTTGCAAAATTTCACATCCTTTTGCTTAATGAGAATGATTTTCAATAAAAATAATGATATCAAAATAAATGTACACTGTCAATTTAAATTTAACAAATATACCTGAAATCTGTAATTACTTTTTTTTACGACAAAAAAGTTGTATAATATAAAAAGAAAATTTTTGTGAGGAAATTAATTATATGAGTAATTTTGTACATTTGCACGTCCATAGTGAATACAGCCTGCTTGATGGGGCGTGCAGAATTAAAGATATGATAAAAAGGGCAAAAAAATTAAATCAATCGGCAATAGCAATCACTGACCATGGAAGTATGTACGGTGTGATGGAATTTTATAAAACAGCCAAGAGCGAGGGTGTAAAACCAATTATAGGGTGCGAAGTTTATGTTGCCAAAAGAAGTCGATTTGACAAAGTTAGGGAGTACGATTCTGAAATTTATCATTTGGTTTTGTTGTGTAAAAATAACATCGGATATCAAAACTTAATAAAAATGGTTTCAAAGTCATTTATAGAGGGTTTTTATAATAAACCGCGCATAGATGAAGACTTATTACGTCAGCATAGTGAAGGGCTGATGGCTTTATCGGCATGCTTGGCGGGAGCAATTCCGCGAGCACTCAATAGAAATGACTATGAGGCTGCTAAAGAAATTGCATTAAATTATCAAGATATTTTTGGCAAAAATAATTTTTATATTGAATTACAAAACCATGGAATTGCAGAAGAAATAAGAATTTTGCCGATGCTGTCAAGGTTATCAAAAGAAACAGGCATCCCAATGGTAGCAACGAACGACTGTCACTACATAACGCAAGAAGACAGCCGTATGCACGAGGTGCTGCTTTGCATACAAACTAACCATACAATCGAAGACGATGACAAAATGGATTTTGGAACAGACCAGGTTTATATAAAGTCGGAAAAAGAAATGCGTGCGTTGTTTGATAATTTCGAAGGTGCAATAGAAAATACTGCAAAAATAGCAGAGATGTGTAATGTTGAATTTGAATTTGGAAAAACTAAATTGCCTCATTTTGATGTTCCTAACAATCAAGATCATTATGAGTACTTTAAAGAACAGTGCTATAACGGATTATATAAAAATTATGGAAAAAATCCGGCTAAAACTCTTGTAGACAGGTTAGAATATGAACTTTCAACTATTAAAAAAATGGGGTATGTGGATTATTATCTCATAGTGCATGATTTTGTGAGGTATGCAAAAAGTGTAGATATAGCTGTTGGGCCAGGAAGAGGTTCAGGTGCAGGAAGTTTGGCGGCGTATTGCATAGGTATAACCGGAATTGATCCGATAAAATATAATTTGCTGTTTGAAAGATTTTTAAACCCAGAACGGGTTAGTATGCCAGATTTTGACATAGATTTTTGTTATGTTCGCCGGCAGGAAGTTATAGATTACGTTATAAGAAAATATGGGGCAGACCACGTTGCACAGATTATAACTTTTGGAACAATGGCAGCAAGGGGTGCAATTCGTGATGTTGGACGAGCATTAGCGATTCCTTATGCGGAAGTGGATTCGGTTGCAAAATTAATTCCTATGGAATTAGGCATGACTATTGAAAAGGCAATGTCAAATTCGGTAGATTTAAAGAAAAAATATGAAGAAAATCCGAAATTAAAAGAACTCATAGATATGGCGAAAAAGCTGGAAGGAATGCCACGTCACGCCTCAACACATGCGGCTGGAGTAGTAATTACGGAAAAGCCTGTAAGTGAGTACGTGCCACTTGCAAAAAATGATGAAGCAATTGTTACGCAGTTTACGATGACCACACTTGAAGAATTGGGTCTTTTAAAGATGGATTTTTTGGGATTGCGAACGCTCACAGTTATAAAAGATACTGAGAAAATGATAAATAAAGTGGAACCAGACTTTAAGATAGAAAACATTGACTTGTATGATAATGAAGTCTTTACTATGATGTCAAAAGGTTTAACGCAGGGAGTTTTTCAGTATGAATCTGTTGGAATGAAAAACGTATTAATGCAGCTCAAACCAGATAGTATAGAGGATCTGATAGCAGTCATTTCGCTGTATAGACCAGGTCCAATGAGTTCAATTCCGCAGTATATAGAAAATCGACATCATCCTGAAAAAATAAAATATAAACATCCACTTTTGTCGGACATACTCGATGTGACTTACGGATGCATAGTATATCAGGAACAAGTTATGCAAATTTTTAGAAAGTTAGCAGGTTTCTCGCTTGGAAGAGCCGATATCGTTCGTAGAGCTATGTCTAAAAAGAAAAAAGATGTTATGGAACGAGAGCATCAAATTTTTATACACGGTTTAGTTGATGCATCTGGAAAAGTTGAGGTTGACGGTTGCATACGCAGAGGTATAAGTGAGGAAGTTGCATCGAGCATATATTCTGAAATGGAAAGTTTTGCCTCATATGCATTCAATAAATCTCATGCTGCAGCGTATGCAGTAATATCGTATCAAACTGCATATTTAAAGTGTAAATATCCAAAAGAGTATATGGCCTCGCTCATAACTAGTGTGCTTGACAATATTAATAAAGTTGTTGAGTATATTGAAGAGTGCAAAAATTTAAAAATAGAAGTTTTGCCGCCGAGCATAAACGAAAGTGAAGATATTTTTACGGTTTCTGGAAATGACATACGCTTTGGACTTTTGGCAATAAAAAGCTTAGGAAGGGCGCCACTGGAAAAGATTTTAAAAGAGCGCGAAAATGGAAAGTTTAAATCATTGTACGATTTTTGTAAAAGAATGTATAGTAAAGATATAAAAAAAATAGCAGTTGAAAATTTAATTAAAGGCGGAGCTTTTGACAATATGGGAGCAAATCGGCGCCAAATGCTGAAAGTGCTTGATAACATATTTGAAAGTTTGCATACAGAAAGAAAAAATAATTTGGAGGGCCAAATTGGCTTTTTTGATACAATGCAAAGTGACAAGGAAATATCTATTGAAGTTCCTAATTTAGAGGAGTTTCCGCAAGAAGAACTTCTGAAGATGGAAAAAGAAATAACCGGTTTATATTTGTCAGGACACCCGTTAAAAGAGTTTTCAAAATTGGTAACGAGTAACAATTATGCTAAAATTGGAGATATAGTATCAGTTTCAAAAGAAGAATTTCCTAAGTTTAAAGATAGTGACAGAGTAAAAATTTTAGCGATAATATCGGATGTAAAACTAAAAACCTCTAAAAATAATAATACTTTTGCATATGTGAACATAGAAGATATGTATGGCGCGATGGAGATGATGGTGTTTAATTCAGTTTTGGAAAAAAATTCTTTTTTGTTGATGAGAGGCAACATTGTAGAGATTCATGCAAGAGTAAGCGTTCGAGAAGATGAAGAACCTAAATTGATATGTGAAGAAATAATATCGCCACCAAATATGTGTGATTCAAAAATAGATAAAAAATTGGCTAAACCAGTCAAAAATCCAGGCCTTTATATAAAGGTAAAAAATGAAAACTGTTTTGAATATGAAAGAGCTTTGCTGCTTTTAAGTATATTTGAGGGTAATACACCAGTATATATTTTTTTGGAAGATGAAAAAAGACTAATTTTAGCTCCGAGAAAATTGTGGGTTTCAAAAAACGATGTTCTTATTGGAGAGTTAAAGAATAAAATAGGCGACAGAAATGTAGTAATTAAAGAATAAATTGTAAAATTTGCGCAATAAAAGTTAAAAAAAGTTTATGATTTAGTATTGATTGATAAAAATAATGTGTTATAATAAATTAAATTGCATTATATATATGGAGGAACTTTTATGCGTGGAAGGAGAAAAATAGGTGTTTTAACAAGTGGTGGAGATGCTCCGGGAATGAATGCGGCAATAAGGGCAGTAGTTCGAGTGGGAGTCGAAAGTGGCTTGGAGATTTTTGGAGTACGTCGAGGTTTTAATGGATTATTGACTTCAGACATAATTTGTATGAATTTGAGAAGTGTTTCAGACATAATAGATTTGGGAGGAACGATTTTATATACAGCACGCAGTAAGGAGTTTGCAACAAAAGAAGGCATTGCTTTAGCAAGAGATAATTGTAAAAAATTGGGCCTTGACGGACTTATAATTATTGGAGGAGATGGATCCTTAAGAGGTGCAAGGGAGCTTAGTGAAGCGGGAGTTTTTTGTGTTGGAATTCCGGGAACGATTGATAATGACGTAAATTGCAGCGAATATGCGATAGGGTTCGACACAGCAATGAATACTGCGATGCGTATGATAGATAAAATTAGAGATACAGCAAAGTCGCATGAAAGATGCAGTATAGTTGAAGTAATGGGGAGAAATTGTGGAGAAATAGCACTGCAAACTGGAATATCAGTGGGTGCAACGGCAATAATAGTGCCTGAAGTTTTTTATGATTTCAAAAAAGACATAATAAATAGGATAAAAGTTACTCAGAAAAAAGGAAAAAAATATTTTATAGTTATAGTTTCGGAAGGAATCGGCAAAATAAATGATATAGCCGAACAAATTTATATGGAAACAGGAATAGAAACAAGAACAACTGTTTTAGGTCATGTGCAAAGAGGTGGTTCTCCAACACTGAGGGATAGAGTTGTCGCAAGCAAAATGGGAGCCAAGGCTATAGAAATAATTTGCAAGGGAACGTTGCCGAGAATTATAGCAATGAAATCTGAAAAAATTATTGATTGTGATATAAATCAAGATTGCATAAAAAAAGAATTTGATTTAGATTTATATAATACCGCTTTAAAGATTTCAATATAATTTTAAAACTTAATTTATATAGATTTAACAAAGTTGAATAAAGGTATTGCTTTTGATTGTAAATTATGATAAAATCTAAATTAATGAAAATTTGAGAAAGAAGGCTAGGTTATGAAAAAAGGCATGGTTTTGTTATTGTCTGTGTTGATGGCATCAACTTTTGCAGGTTGTGGCTCCAATAATTCAACAAATTCAACCACTACAGTAAATGAACATTCTCAGAGCTCATCAGAAGATAACACAGTTGAGCCAGAACCTAAGGCAACTCAAGAAGAAAGTGGAACTATAGGCGATTTTAAGGTTTCTATTGAAAATGCAGAAGTTACTACCTCTAAAAAAGGTAAAAAAGCACTTTTGGTAACTTATGCTTTTAACAATGGTTCAGATAAGACAGTAAGATTTGCAGATGTGCTATCTGCAGAAGCATACCAAAATAACACTGCTTGTTTGCAGGCTGGAATGGAAAATCAAGATTATGACATAGAGACTATGTTAACGGAATTGAAACCAGGCGAGACTAAAAATGTATATGAAGCATATCTTTTGCAAGATGATTCTGATGTGACGGTGAGGGTTTGCAAAGCAGGCCAGACTGCCGAACAAGAGCAAAATGATACTAATATGATTACAAGAATTTTTAATGTAAAATAAAATTTCTCCTAATAATATAATGAAGGCTACAGATTTGTGGCCTTCGTTATATTTTTATACAGAAATTTTTGTCAGAATAAATGAGCAAGGACTGTACATATTCATTTAAAGGTATTATAATAAGTAATCGCATAGTTTTTTGAATAGGGGAAGTGCTTGAGTGAATAAAAACAGTACAAAATGTGAAAAAAGAATAAAAAGAAAAGATCAAAGTTTTATGCAAGGCACGGTGATTTTGACAGGAAGCTTGCTTTTAGTAAAAATAATGGGCATATTATTTAGAATTTTTGTAACGGGAATGATAGGACCAACAGGCGCAACGTATTTTACGGTAGCGTATGAGATATATAATCCGCTATTTGCTTTGGCAACAGCAGGTTTGCCAATAGCAATTTCTAGGATGGTTTCGGAAAGTGTCGCAAATGGAAGGTATAGGGACGTAAAAAAAATAAAAAAGATTTCCTTGCCAATATTTTTGCTTACAGGAACAGTGGGCTTATTGCTGATGATTTTAGGTGCATTTATAATTCCTCGGTTGCCTTTTGTAAACGTTCCAGGAGCTTTTTATTCGGTAATAACGTTGGCTCCAACAATATTTTTTGCATGTTTAATGTCAATTTATAGAGGGTATTATCAAGGGCTAAAAAATATGACTCCGACCGCAACTTCTGAGGTAATAGAAGCCAGCTTTAAATTTTTTATAGGTTATGTGACGTCATATGGCATAATACGGTTTGGCATGCGAGAGTACTTGACAAATGGCACATTTTTAGGCAAAGCATATGCGACAAAAGAATTGGCAGAGGCTGCCATAATGCCGCTGGCGTCAGCTGGAGCAATTTTAGGAATATCACTGGGAGCAGCGGCGGGATTTTTATATTTGATTTTACAAGATAAAATTCGTGGTGATGGCATAACAAAAAATGAAATAATGCATTCACCAGAAGCAAAAAGTGGAAAGTCCATAGCAAAAACATTGATAAAAAATGCACTACCTATTGGGTTAGGTGCAATAATTATGAATGTAGCGGGATTAATCGACACAACTCTGATTTTGCACAGAATACAGTATGTGATGTCAACGACGCCAAATGAATTATTGGCACAGTATGGGTCAAAAATAGGTGAGAGTGTAGTAAGAAGTAAAGACGGTGTTCACGGATTTTTAATGGGATGTTATTCTTTTACTTTGCCTCTGATGATGCTAGTTCCTGCAATAACACAGGCATTTGGAATAGTTGCTTTGCCGTCGGTAACAAGAGCTTGGACACTCAAAGATAGTGAAAAATTAAAAAAAAGTATGGAAACTGTAATAAGAATGACGATGTTAGTTACAATTCCAGCTGGAATAGGACTGTCTGTTATAGGACCGGAACTTTTGAGCGTAATTTACAGAAGTCGTCCAATTGCAGTTAGCATAGCGTCAGAAATAATTCCAATATTAGGAATAGCAACGATATTTACAGCTGCAAGCACACCGATTTGCAGTATGCTTCAGGCAATAGGCCGGGTGGATTTGCCGGTAAAAATAATCTCAATAGGCTTGGCAATAAAAATATTGGTAAATTATGTTTTAGTAGGAGTTCCACAAATAAACATACAGGGAGCAGGAATAGGGACATTAGCTGGTTATGCATTTATATTGGTGACTTCGATGTATATGCTGTTTAAAAATACAAAAGTAGTCCCAAGTTTCGTCGACACAGTATTAAAACCACTTGTTGGGTCATTATTTTGTGGAGCAGCAGCAAAAATATTAATGATACTGCTAAAAGATAGGGTTCCGGTAATAATAGCTATAGCTTTGTCTATAATTTTTGCGGTTGTAGTGTACCTTTTAGCATTAGTTTCATTAGGTGAACTAAGTCGCAATGACATAAAATTGTTGCCAAAAGGAGAAAAAATTATAAAGATACTTGAAAAATTACGATTTATCAGTTAAAATAGTCTTGTTTAGCGATTTATGGAAATATAGACATTTTTCTCAGGTAATAAAAACTAATTTTTTACAATTTCTGAGAAAAATAAAAAAGTGTAGACTTTTAAGGGAAAAAAAGGTATAATGTAAAAGACTTCTATAATTTGGCAAATTAAGGCTATTTTGCAAAGCCAAATAAAGTCTATATTTCTAAGCGCTAGATTTAAATTAGTTAATTCTCAAAGTAAAAAAGCTTTGATGAATAAAAATAAAAATGGAGGTAGTCAAAATGAATAAAACAGACTTGATTGCATCGGTAGCAGAAAGGAGCGGCCTTTCTAAAAAAGATTCTGAAAAAGCAGTTGCAGCCGTTATTGATTCAATTATGGAGGCCGTTAAAGAAGACGATAGAGTTCAATTGATCGGTTTTGGAACATTTGAATTGCGCTCTCGTAGTGAAAGAACCGGCCGCGATCCAAGAACAAACAAACCAATTACAATTCCAGCTTGTAAAGTTCCAGCATTTAAAGCAGGTAAAGGCTTTAAGGATGCTGTATCTGGAAAATAATTTTAAATAAAATCGACTTCTTTTGATAGGAAGTCGATTTTTTCGGAGGAAAATTATGAGATTAGATAAATATTTAAAAATCACGCGACTCATAAAAAGAAGGACTATTGCAAACGAAGCTTGCGATGCAGGTAAGATTTTGATAAATGGAAAAGTAGCTAGAGCCTCGTACGATGTAAAAATAGGAGATAAAATAGAGATAAATTTGGGAGCAAAAAAACTTGCAGTGGAAGTTTTAGCAGTGGCAGAATATGTTAGAAAAGATGATGCACCGAATATGTATAAAGTTGTAAATTAAAGGAATATCACAAAAAACAACCTCATAATTATTTTTATAAATATAATTACTGGGGGAATAAATATGATAGAAGAAAAAAAAGACATAAAACTTTCACATAATTTGATATTAAAAGAGAGAAAATCATTAAATATATCAGGAGTTTTAGATGTAGATAGTTTCGATGATAACGCGGTGGTGGCATATACAGATTTGGGCGAACTGACAATAAAGGGAAGTAATCTACACATAAATAAGATAAATTTAGACAGCGGCGATTTAGAGCTTGATGGAGAAGTATATTCATTGGAGTACGCAGAAGATAGGCCAGCAGAGAGAGGTTTTTTCTCTAAACTGTTTAGGTAAGAGGTAAAAAGATGGGCACGATGGTAACTTCACAGATAACTATTTTTTTGTTTGCGATGCTTTTGGGGGCTTTTTTAAGCTTATTTTTTGATGGCTTTAGGATAATGAATGCTGTGCTAAAAGTGAATTTAAAGCGAATTTTTTTTGAAGATGTAATATACTTTGTTTTAAGTGCGATTATCACATTCACGTACATTTTAGTAATGAACAGTGGAGAAATTCGGGTTTATATTGTTTTGGGAGAAGCGATTGGGTGGCTGATATATCGAGTCACTGTAGGAAAATTCGTTTATAAACTTATTTTAACTGTAGTAAAATTTTTAAGTAAATGGCTATCTAAACTTAAAAGATTTTTTATATCAAAAATTCCAAAGGATAAAATGAGAAAACTGACAAATAAATTTAAGACTATGAAATCCAAATTTATAAAAAATTCAAAATCTCCGAAAAAATTTTTGCAGAAAATGCGTAAAAAAATAAAGGCTAAAACAAAAATTAATTTGGATAAAAATATTTGTTGAAATTTAAATAATGTTTATGATATAATGAATTATAAGTTTTTTGAAAGGAAATATTTTCAACAAAAATGAAAATAAAAGTTATAAAGGGCAAAAGAAAATTAAAAAAAAATTTATTTAAGTGGATGTTAAAGTCTGTGGCGTTATTTTTTGTTTTCTATTCAGTCTTTGTTTTGGCAGGTCAATATACAAAGATTAATGAAAAAAGGGAGCATTTGAACTGTCTTAATTCTGAATTAGAACTTCAAAAGGCTAAGAATGAAAAATTAAGAAAAATTTCTCAAGCAACTGATGAAGAGAATGAAGAGTATTTTGTAAAAACAGCGCGAGAATTAAATCTTTCTAAACATAATGAGAGAATTTTTGTAAATATATCTGGGAACTAATTTAAGGAGGAAGTTGTTTTTTTATGCAACTAGAGGTTGGAACGATAGTAGAGGGCAAAGTATCAGGAATAACAAATTTTGGAGCTTTTGTAGATTTGCCAAACGGCAAGACTGGAATGGTTCATATTTCTGAAGTGTCAACGGATTTTGTAAAAGACATTAAAGACTACTTGAAGATAGGTCAAGTAATAAAGGCAAAGATTATTAATATTTCGGAAAAAAATGAAATTGCTCTTTCAGTAAAAAAATTAATGCCACAAAAACCGGTAAAGCGGCTGAATCAAAGTCAAGATAATAATCAAAATACTGGTAAAACAAGTAAATTCACTAGACCAGGAAACTTTGAGTGGCAGAGCCCTAAGAAAAATCCGGTTTCCAGCTTTGAAGAAATGCTTTCATCTTTTAAACATAAAAGTGAAGAAAAAATTTCGGATTTAAAGCGAGCTACTGAATCCAAAAGAGGTAGTTTTTCAAGAAGAGGTTCTCAGCGTTAAATAATTAATACAAAATTTAGAAAGGGTCGATAAAGTCGGCTCTTTTTGATTTATTACAATTGAAAAGAGGTTTTTTATGCTATTAATTAATGCAAAAATTTACACGATGGACGCAGAAATCATAGAGAATGGTTTTATTTTTATAAAGGATAAAAAAATAAATAAAGTAGGTAGTATGCAAGCCCTTGATTTACAAGATGAAAACACGATTGATTTGCGCGGAAAAAGCGTATATCCGGGCTTTATAGATGCACATACACATATAGGGCTATTTGAAAATGGTCTAGGATTTGAGGGGGAAGACGGCAATGAATACACAGACCCATCCACTCCGCATATGAAGGCTATTGATGCAGTAAATCCGATGGACAAAAGTTTTGAAGAAGCACTTTTAGCTGGAATTACAACGGTAGTAATAAGCCCTGGCAGTGCAAATCCCATTGGAGGACAAATTTTTGCAATGAAAACATCAGGAATTTGTGTTGATGACATGGTAATAAAAAAACCAGTAGCGATAAAATTTGCTTTTGGAGAAAACCCTAAAATGATTTATAACGACAAAAGTCAAGCACCAATGACAAGAATGGCAACGGCAGCGATAATTCGGGAACAATTAAGCAAAGCAAAACGGTATATGTGCGAAAAAGATAAAGCCGAGAAAAATCCAACGGAATATGATTTACCAGAGTATGATGCAAAATGTGAGGCTTTGATACCTTTGTTGAAAAAGAAAATTTCGGCACACATTCACGCACACAGGGCAGATGATATTTTTACTGCAATGAGAATTGCAAAAGAATTTGACATAAATTATGTAATAATTCATGCGACAGAAGGGCATCTTATTGCCACAAGATTGAAATCTGAGCAGGTGAGCGTTTTGTCTGGACCAATATTAAGCGACCGCTCTAAGCCCGAGCTTGTTAATTTGTCTACGAAAACGCCAGGAGTTTTGACTAATAATGGTATTTTATTAGCAATCACAACAGACCATCCAGAAACGCCTGTGCAATATTTGCAGTTGTGTGCAGCTTTGGCTATACGTGACGGAATGGAGCGATATGAAGCATTGAAGGCGGTGACAATAAATCCGGCTAAAATTTGCGGAATTTTTGACAAAGTGGGGTCTATAAATGCAGGAAAAGATGCAGATTTAGTTGTTTTTGAGGATTCTCCGTTTGATATTATGAAAAAACCGTTGATGATTATTTGTAATGGCGAGATAAAAAATAATTCTATATAATTTTAATTTTAAATATTGGATTTCTTTGTAAAGTATGATATTATATTTACGAGGTAGATTAATTTTATATTTTAATACAGCTCAATTTATAATTTATTTTTGAGGAGGATGTAAAATGAAAACCGTAATTACAGGAAGAAAGGTAAATTTGAAAGATAATTTTAAAGAATTAGCTGAAAAAAAATTATCTAAATTTGATAAGCTGTTTGATGGTAATGCGGAAGCCAATGTTACGGTTACTGTAGAAAAAAATCGTCAGACCGTCGAGGTGACAATTCATCACGAAGGAATGGTTTATCGCGCAGAGGCAACTACTTCAGAAATGAATGAGGCGCTTGATATAGTTATGGAGGCGCTGTCAAGGCAATTTAGAAAACACAAAACTAAGCTTGCCAAAAGACTTAGAAAAGATGCATTAGAAAACTATTTACCGGAACAAGAAGTGGCCGACAACTCGCAACTTGAAGAAGAATACAAAATCGTCAGAATTAAAAATTTCCCAGTAAAGCCGCTTGATGTGGAAGAAGCAATTTTACAAATGGATATGATTGGTCATCAATTTTATATGTTTAGAAATCAGACTAACGGAGAAGTTAATGTTGTTTATCGTCGCAAAAACGGCGATTATGGCTTATTAACTCCTGACGCAGGGCAAAATAAGTAAGTTACTATATTGGCATGAGGCGCACTATATCGCGCGCCTCATGCTTGTTTTATTTTTAAAGGAAACAAAGTTTTTATTATAAAAAATTCCACAATAATATCTTAATATTATTGTGGATTAACTTTAAATTATAAAAAAGTTTTTAATTTTGCCTTCTTCGGATTTTCATTCTGGTTTCGGTTATACTATGATTTTTATTTGAAGATTTACTGCTTGTAGTTGATGCAGAAGATTCATTAAAATTATACTTTTCGGTTGCACGAACCGTTTCGCTGCTAAAATTTACCTCATAGACTCTATATTTTTGCCCGTCTAAATTTACAATTATAGTTTTTGTTTCACCGGAACCTTTAACAGAGAATGAGTAATTAGAATTGTATGCAGGAATTATAGTTTTTGAGTTACTTGAATCCATAACACCATTTATATAAACTTTCATACTGACTTCGTGATTTACACTGGAAGGTAAATCTACATTAATTTTTAAAGTTTTTTCTTGAGATTCTCCAGAGCTGATTGTTAATGTAATAGCACTTCCTTCGTTTACTTCAACTCCTGGTAACGGATTTGTAGATAGTACCGTATCTTTAGCCTTGTTACTGGTTTCTTTAATAATGTTATCTGAGACTTTAAGGCCTTTTTCTATAAGCTCTTTGGTTGCGTCAGAAAGTGATTTATTTATAACATCCGGGACGGTAACCTTTTTTTCAGCAGGACCTTTGCTTACGAGAATTCTAACCATGCTATTTACAACAATTTCGGTTCCTTCTTTTGGGTCAGTCCCTTTAACAATTCCTTCAGCTGTATCGCTGTCTTCAACGGTAAGAACTTCATAAACTAAGCCAGCATCTTTAATTTTTGCTTTGGCCGCATCAAGGGTTAATCCGCGTACAGAAGGAATAGAAACCAAAGTGCCAGAACTGTTTACAGTTAAGGTTATTCGAGAATTTTCTTTTATTTTCTTAGTTCCAGATTTTGGATCTTGATCGATTATAACGCCTTCTGGCTTGCTAGAATCATAAGCTTGTTCGATATTCCAGCTAAATTTATATTTATCATTATCGACAATATCAGAAATTTTCATACCAATAAAATTTGGTACATCGATATCTTTGCTACCGAAACCGAACCAACCGGAAACTAAGCCAAGACCAATTACTACAAGGAAGATTATAAGAGCAATTCCTGCACCAATTAAAATGTTTATAGCTTTAGAACGTTTTTCAGAAGGCTCTTGTTCTTCATCATTATAAGTATATCCATCGGAGTAGCCAGATTTTGACTTACTTTCTTTGATATTGTTTATAGCATCAAGATATTTTGTAGGAGCGTTATCAGAAAAGTATTTATATTCAAAGCGGATGCTAGGATTTTTTCTAAACATTTCGATAGCTTCCAACATTTCTTCAGCAGATTTATATCTATGGTCAGAGCTTTTTTTCATAGCTTTTAAAGTAATATCTTCTAAACCTTCAGGAATTTCCGGATTAATTTCTCTTAATTTTTTTGGTTCAGATTGCATTTGCATAATTGCTACAGAGACAGCATTGTCAGCTTCAAAAGGCAGTTTTCCTGTTAACATCTCATAAAGCATAACACCAACAGAGTATATGTCAGATTTTTCATCTGTTATGTCTCCTCGAGCCTGTTCAGGAGAAATGTAATGGACTGAACCTATAGCCTTTTCAGTCATAGTTCGAGTTTCGTTTTTAGCGAACCTTGCAATACCAAAATCTGTAACTTTGATAGTTCCATCTTTTAAAAGCATAATATTTTGAGGTTTGACATCTCTATGAACAACACCTTTTTCGTGAGCGTGCTGCAAAGCTTTTAATATTTGAATTGTAAAATGAACAGCGTCACGCCATTTGATTGTATGCTGCCTGTCGATATATTCTTTCAAAGTTATTCCATCGATATTCTCCATAACGATATATTGAATTCTGTCACCAAAGCTAACATCATAAATCTTAACGATATTGGGGTGAGATAGCACAGCAATCGCTTTAGATTCATTTTTAAATCTTCTAATAAAGTCTTTGTTGTTCAAAAATTCATCTTTTAAAATTTTTATAGCAACAGTTCGGTCATCTATAATATCATAAGCGCTGTAAACTTTAGCCATACCGCCACAACCGAGCAGTTCATTAATTTCGTACCGTCCATCCAATCTTTTTCCAATGTATTTATCCATAAAAATCACCTCTGACTTAATCACTCGCCTAAAATAACAACTGTAATATTGTCATTGCCTCCACGTTCATTTGCAGTAAAAATAAAGTTGTCAACGAGCTGTTGATTATTTTTTTTATTTTTGACATAATCTAAAATTTCGTTTTGGTCAAAATAATTAGTTAAACCATCGGTACAAATGATGATTGAATCTGTTGGCTTTTTGGTTTCAATAGAATAGTCAATATCCACATTTTTGCTAATTCCAAGAGCACGTGTAATTATATTTTTTTGAGGGTGACGTTTAGCTTCTTCATGAGTAATTTCACCTTCATTTATCATTTCTTGAACTACAGAATGGTCAACAGTTAACTGTTTAATATTACCCTGACGTATCAAGTAAGCTCGGCTGTCGCCAATATGAGCGATGTGGATTTTATCATAAAAGATAGCGACTAAAACGATGGTAGTACCCATACCAGACAAATTGTTGTCATTTTGAGCCGCTGAAAAAATTTCAAAATTTGCTTTTTGAATAGCTTTTTTCAACAAATTTTCTACGTCAACAGGCAGTAAACCTTCAGTATAATTTTGAGTCAAAATTTCTCGGATGCTATTTACAGCTAAATTGCTTGCAATATCACCACCATTAACGCCGCCCATGCCGTCGCAAACGACAGCCCAAAGCAAATTTTCATTTATGTTCTCATAGTCAAAACAATCCTGATTAGAAGTTCGTTTTAACCCGATATCACTTTTACCAAAGACCTGCATATTACACCTCCAAATCAGTAGCTTTTCTTCGCAATTGCCCACAAGAAGCATTGATATCTGCACCTAAAGTCCTTCTCACGGTAGCGTTTATGCCATATTTTGAAAGAATATTCATAAATTTTTCAAGTCGTTTTTGATTACTTTTCTCATAAAAAATTTTTTCAACCCCGATATTGTTTACAGGAATTAAATTTACATGACATAGCATTCCTGAAAGTTTACGAGCCAGTTCAATAGCGCAGTCGTCGCTGTCATTAATATCAGAAATCATAGCATACTCAAAAGAAATTCTACGTTTAGTTTTAATTATGTAAAATTTACAAGCTTTTAAAAGTTCGTCGACGTTAAAATTCTTATTTATTGGCATCAAAGTATTACGAATTGAGTCATTTGGTGCATGCAAAGAAACTGAAAGAGTGAGTTGAAGATTTTCATTAGCCAAATCATAAATTTTATTAATTATACCGCAAGTAGACAGCGAAATATGGCGCATTCCGATGTTTAAATTATCTTCAGATGAGACTAATTTTAAAAATTGAATGACATTATCATAATTGTCAAGAGGTTCACCCATACCCATCAAAACTACATTAGAAATTTTTATATGGTTGTCAATTTGAGCAGTTTGAATCTGTGCGAGCATTTCAGAAGCAGTTAAATTTCGAGAAAATCCGCTATTTCCGGTTGCACAAAATTGACAATTCATTTTGCAGCCAACTTGAGTAGAAATACAAATAGTATATCCATGCTTGTATTTCATTACAACGGATTCGATAAATTCACCGTCGTAAAGTTTAAATAAATATTTTATAGTGCCGTCATATTTAGAAACCAATTTGCGCTCAATTTTTGCGGTTGCAATATAACATTTTTCTTTCAATTTGTTACGCAAATCTTTAGGGACATTCAGCATGTCATCGAAACTACAAACGCCTTTAACCAGCCATAAATAAATTTGATTGCCCCTATAGTTTGGTTGCCCTTCAGCTTTCAGAAACTCTGAAATATTTACTTTAGACAAAGACTTTATGTCGATAAGATTCATAATTTTTTAACACATCATTTCTAAAAACTCATAGTTAATCTCGACCGCGTCTATTTCCGGCAATTAAAATTAGCCTAAAAAGAGACATTACTGCCGAAAAGGTAGCAGCTAAATAAGTCATAGCCGCAGCACTAAGCACTTTTTTTGCACCAATAAGTTCTTCGTCATAAAGGGTACCACTCTGTTCCAAAGTTGTAATTGCACGCCTACTAGCGTCGAATTCGACAGGCAAAGTAACCAGTTGAAAAAGTACAGCAAAACTAAAAAGAGCGATTCCAATATTAACGATAAAATCATATTGTATTGGAAGCAATAAGCCAATAAAAATCAAAGGTATAGACAAAGTTGAACCGATATTAGTGATAGGAACTAAAACTCTTCTAAACTTCATAGGAGCGTAATTATTTGCATACTGAACTGCATGGCCGGCTTCATGAGCGGCGACACCAACAGCCGCAACAGAATTTGAAGAATAGACGGAGTCAGACAACCGAATTATATTAGTTTGAGGGTCAAAATGGTCGTTTAGACTTCCAGAAATATGTTCGACCGCAACGTTTGTGACTCCATTTTGCGCTAAAACTTTGTAAGCAGCTTCTGATCCAGTGAGCCCATTCGAATTTTTTATCTTAGAATACTTAGCAAAAGTGCTGCTTACTTTAATTTGTGCATAAAGAGAGAGTATCAGCGCTGGTAGCATAAATAAAAAATAAGAGTAATCGAAGTAATAAAGTCCGTACATAAAAATTTCCTCCTAGCCCAAAATTGTACCTAATTTTAATTTGTAACCTCTAGAAAAGTCTGAAGAATTTAAGCGTTTCTTGGATTCTAATTGTAATTCCAAAATTTCGATGGCGGAATTATTTCCACAAGCCACAATGAAAGGATTAACGCTTTTTATTTCTCCGGGATTTCCACCCATAAATTTGGCAATTTTTGTTTTATAAATTTTTAAATTTTTATTATCCAAAATAGTTACAGCCACTGGCCAAGGATTCAAGCCTCTTACTAAATTGTGTATTTTTTCTGCAGAGTCATTCCAGTTAATTTTTGCCCAATCTTTATTTAGCATAGGTGCATAAGTAGCCATTTCGTCATTTTGCTTTTTTCTACAAATATTGCCCAATTCAATTTCATTTAAGGTCTTAATTAAAAGTTCTGCACCCATAATGCTTAGTCTGTCAAAAAGTTCACCTGAAGTTTCGTTTTTGCCAATTTTTGTTTCAGATTTTAAGATCATATCGCCAGTATCAAGACCTTTATCCATGAACATAGTTGTAACACCAGTAATTTTTTCACCATTTATTACTGACCACTGTATAGGTGCGGCGCCCCTATATTTTGGCAACAATGAACCGTGTACATTTATACAACCCAGTAATGGAATTTTTAAGATGTCCATTGGTAATATTTTACCATAAGCTACAACAACAATCAAATCTGGTTTTAGTGATGTAATTAAATTTGATATTTCTTGAGTTTTTAAAGTTTCTGGTTGAAATACCTTAATACCGTGTTGTAGCGATAATTCTTTAACTGGAGGTGCTGTTAATGTATATCCACGTCCTTTTTTTTTGTCTGACTGAGTAAAAACTGCGACTATTTCATGCTCGGAGTTTATTAATTTTTCAAGGCAAGGGACAGCGAAGTCAGGAGTTCCCATAAATATAATTTTCATTTTTTCACCTCAAAGGTAAGATTTTAAAAGCTAAATAGTTTTGAGGCACCGCCTAATGCATCCTTTGATGCATTGGGCAAATTAAAAAATTTTACCATAAAACAAAAGCAAAAGAATATTTTTTTATTTGCCAGAGCTAACGCATAGCGTTGGCTCTGGCGGTGCCCAAAAATCAGCTTTCCAATTCAGAATCATCCAGCATACGGATAACATGATTTTTGAATAAAATGCCATCCAGGTGGTCAATTTCATGACAAAAAGCACGAGCAAGTAGAGCTTCGCCATCATAAAAATGCTCAGCTCCGAAGCGGTCAAAAGCCTTAACTTTGACTTTCATAGGACGTTTAGTAATTCCGTACTCACCGGGACAAGACAAGCATCCCTCAACTTCCTCCTGATTTCCAGAAACTTCGGTAATTTGAGGATTTACTAATTCGAGAGGTTTTTCTTCAAGATTGGTTTGTATAACTACAACTCTTTTTAGAATGCCAACTTGAGAAGCAGCCAGTCCAACACCGTTTTTCAATTGCATAGTTTCAATCATGTCATCAATAAGCTGAGCAAGCCGAGCATCAAAGTTTTTGACAATCCGACATTTTTTATATAAAATAGGGTCTCCTTCTAAAACAACATTTCTTATAGCCATGATAAACATCCTCCATAGATTTTACAAAATTGAATCCGGTTCCAAATCGACGAAAGTGGAAATGCCGGTAAATTTTTTACAATTACCGAATTTAATTAAAGCATCAGAGATAAAGTTTCTAAAAATTTTTTCATCTTTAAATTTTATAATTATCTTATACCGAAATTTACCATTAACTTTAAAAATTTGCGCAGGAGAAGGACCTAAAATTCGAACAGTTAAGGTAAAATAATTGGTTTTTATTAAATCTTTAAGTATTTCAAAGAAAAATTTTGCTGCATTCATTACATTAAATTCTTTTTCACCAACAAATCCGATGACGCAAAGTTTTGCAAAAGGCGGATACAACAGAGCTTTTCTTAAAATTATCTCATCAGCATAAAAAGAATCATAATCTTGCTTGGCAGCCAAATTGATAATAGGATTTTCTGGCGTAAAAGTTTGAATAACTGCAAATCCGTTATGTTGATTTCTTCCAGCTCTGCCAACAACTTGTGTAAGCAAAGAAAAAGTACGTTCATAACTTTTGAAATCACCGCTGTATAGGGACTGATCCGCTGACAAAACACCAACAAGGGTTACGTTGGGAAAATCCAACCCTTTAGCAACCATTTGAGTTCCCAACATAATATCATATTTACCGTATGCAAAATCTCTTAACTTGTTTTCATAAGAAAATTTAGACATCATCGAATCGGTGTCCATGCGCAAGATACGAGCTTCAGGGAAAAATTTTTTCAAATCTTCTTCAACTTTTTGAGTTCCCACACCAATATATTTTAACTGATGCTTATGGCAATTTGGACATTTATCAGTAATATCAGTAGAAAATCCGCAATAATGGCACATTAATTTTTTGTTTGCAGAGTGAAGCGTTAAAGCAATGCTACAATTTGGACACATTAAAACCTGTCCGCAACTTTTGCAAGAAACTAAAGTGTGATAACCTCTTCTGTTGAGTAATAAAATAGATTGATTGCCATTATTCAGATTTTGAGTCAGTTTATCAGTTAGTTTGGAACTAAAAGCACTAAAATTTCCACTTTCTTGTTCTTTATTCATATCTACGATGGAGACTGCAGGTAACTTTGCACCAGCATATCTATTTTTTAAAATATTTATGCTATATTTTTTATTTTTAGCCCAAAAGAAAGTTTCAACGGAAGGTGTGGCAGAAGACAAAAGAAGTAAACTTTTATGATATGCACATCTAAATTTAGCAACTTCACGTGCGTTAAATCTAGGAGTAGCATCGGATTTGTAGCTGGATTCTTGCTCTTCATCCATAATAATAAGCCCAATTTTTTCAAATGGCGCAAAAACAGCGGAGCGGGTGCCAACAGCAACATTAACTAAGCCGTCTTTAACACGTTTGTATTCATCCATTCGTTCAGCCTGAGACAGCCCACTGTGAAACACTGCGACTTTGTCAAAAAATTTGCTTTTAAAGATTGTAACCATTTGAGGTGTTAAAGCAATTTCTGGCACCATAACAATAACATTGCTACCGTCAGTAATAACATCTTCGATTAAGCGCATAAAAACAGAGGTTTTTCCGCTACCCGTTATTCCATAAAGGAGTGAAACGCAATATTTTTTAGTTTTGTATAATTCTAAAATAGAATTATAAGCAGCCTTTTGTTCGTCATTCAAAATAATTTTTTTGGAAGAGCATGAAAATTTTACATTTTTATATGGGTCTCTGTAAGCTTTATCTTCAAAATATTCTGCGATACATTTTTTTACTAAATTATCCACAACAGAAACACTAAAACCAGAAAAGTATAATAATTCTTTTAAAGAAATTCCACTTAAATTTTGAGTAAGAATGTCATATATAATTTTTTGTTTTGGCGTAATTTTAACATTACAAATTGAAACAAAAGGTTCTTTTAATTTAACCATTTTAACTTTTGAGTCAGATAAATTTCTTTTTTGGAGTTCTCTTTTTTGAATTATTGAATTGTTTTCTAAATTTTTTAAACAGTTTAGAGTTGTTGCCCCGAAATTATTCAACAAAACTTCCTTAGAAGCCCAACCATTAAAATTTTTTAAATATGAAATCAAATTTTTTTCCATTTTGTTGCAGTTTAAGACTAAAGATTCGTTAAAATTATCACAAAGTTTAAACTGTTCATGTAATTTAAAATTCATGCCGGCGGGAATCATAAGCTTGACTGCGTCATAAATTGTACAAAAATATTTTTTCTTTATGAATTTAGCAAGTTCTAGCATTTCATCGTTCAGAATTGGAACGGCATCCAGTACTGCAAAAACTGATTTTAACTTAGAGGTATCTGAAGAAAAATCCGTCTGCAAAACGATTCCTTGACGTTTTTTATTACCAGCACCAAAAGGGACCAAAACTCTACAGCCAACATCCAAGTTTTGACAAAATTCTTCTGGGACAATATAGTCATAAAACTTGTCAAGGTGATAAACGATATGTTCAACGGCAACTTTTACAATAAATTTTTCATTCATAATAGTAGTTTAGAAGTAAAATCGGCAA
The DNA here is from genome assembly GCA_000435275.1 of Clostridium sp. CAG:557. Taxonomy (GTDB): domain Bacteria; phylum Bacillota; class Clostridia; order Oscillospirales; family Acutalibacteraceae; genus CAG-557. The sequence goes on along the minus strand of FR883868.1, from coordinate 14,973 downwards.
TTAGTCGTTGACTTGAGGTTCAAAAAGCTCATATTTATGCTCTTTAAAATCGTTTATGGCTAAATTAACAGGCTTTTCAGTCAAAATATTGCCATTTTGTTCGGCATTGCTGGCGATTTCCCTGGCACGTTTTGCTATGCCGATAACAAGAGAATATCTACTTTTTTTACCGGATAACATTTCATCAATTGATATTTTTTGCATTTTAAAGCACCTCATTAATAATATTTTTCATTCTATGCAGTTTAAACTTTTCGGCATTTATAATTGAGTATATATTTTGAGCACATTTATCGACTTCATCGTTTATGACTATGTAATCATATTCCGACGAAAATTTTATTTCGTCTTTGGCTCGATTCAAACGTTTTTCTAAATTTTCGGGTGTTTCAGTTCCGCGTTTAGATAGTCTATCTTTTAAGTCGTCCATAGATGGAGGCAATATAAAAATTCTTAAGGAGTCAGGGCATTTTTCTTTAATTTGTTTAGCTCCGTCGACTTCTATTTTTAAGATTACATCTTTTTGATTATTTTGTAAATCTTCTACTAAATTTTTTAGGGTTCCATAATAATTTCCACAGTAGTTGGTATATTCAAGCAATTTTTCATCAGATATAGCGTTACAAAAATCCTGTTCAGAAATAAAAAAGTAATCTTTTCCATCAACTTCGCCAATTCTGCAAGGTCTAGTTGTAGCGGATATTGACTTAACAATGTTTTTGTCAAGATTAACAAGCCGTTCAAGAATTGTATCTTTTCCAGAACCAGACGGACCGGATAAAACAACAAGTAAACCTTTATTGCTCATATAAATCTAAATCTCCTTCATCATTTGAGAAGTCACCTTTGAGCCTATTGGAAATTGTTTCTGGCTGTAGAGCTGAAAGTATGATAAGTCTGCTGTCAGTAACGATAACGGCTCGGGTTCTTCTTCCACAAGTTGCGTCAATTAGCTCGTTTTTATTTCTGGCATCGGTTATTACGCGCTTAATCGGAGCAGCATCTGGACATACGATGGTAACAATTCTTGCTGAAGATACCATATTTCCAAAGCCAACATTAATAAATTTCATGAAGATTTCTCCCTTTTTCGCTGACATAAAGAGTGAACTTGCCTTAGAAGCGCCCCCGCAGTACATTTTCAATGCACTGCGTCTGCAACTTTAAAGCAGTTGCAGACCGGAATAAACAATATTTTTTAGTGTTTATTCCGGGGGGCGCACTGCGGATGAGCAAAAGTCTGTGCGAAAAAATAAATTTCTTAAATTATACCAATTTTTTGTTAAGAATGTCAAGTATATCAACTTAATTTTATGTTTGTAAAAACTGTAAATATACATTGAATTATGCGCTGAATTGACTTTTTATTTGAGCGAAGGTATAATCTAAATCAGAATATTTTATGAATTAATTTTGCTTTTGTAGCAAATATTCTAGAGTTTATTTATTTTTGGAAGTGATTTATATGAAGTGGACAGGTTTAAACGAATTGAGAGAAAAATTTATGTCATTTTTTGAATCTAAAGGGCACTTAAAGTTAGAGAGTTTTTCTTTGATTCCAGAAAATGACGATAGCTTATTGCTAATAAATTCTGGAATGGCGCCAATGAAAAAATATTTTACAGGGGAAGTTACCCCGCCTCGAAAAAGAGTTACAACGTGCCAGAAATGTATTAGAACTCCTGATATTGAGTGTGTTGGAATTACTGCGCGACATGGTACATTTTTTGAAATGCTTGGCAATTTTTCATTCGGAGATTATTTTAAAAATGAAGCAACAGCTTGGGCATGGGAATTTTGCACGAAAGTTTTAGAGTTGCCGGTTGATAGACTATGGGTTTCTATTTATGAAGATGACGATGAAGCATTTGAAATTTGGACGAAAAAAATTGGTGTAGACCCGTCTAAAATTGTTCGTCTGGGTAAAGAAGATAATTTTTGGGAACATGGTTCTGGCCCTTGTGGCCCTTGTTCAGAGATTTATTTTGACAGGGGCGAAGAATATGGTTGTGGTTCGCCAAATTGTAAAGTTGGTTGCGATTGTGACAGATACATAGAGTTTTGGAATTTAGTATTTACTCAGTTTGAAAATGACGGCAAAAATAATTATTCCAATCTTGACCGAAAAAATATAGATACTGGAATGGGTCTAGAACGATTGGCTTGCATTATGCAGGGCGTTGACAATTTATTCCTTGTGGATACGGTCAAAAATATAATGAGTCATGTTTGCAAAATTTCTGGTGTAAAATATGGAGAAGATGCTAAAAAAGATGTTTCTTTGAGAGTAATTACAGATCATATTAGAAGCGTTACTTTTATGATTAGCGATGGAGTTATGCCGTCAAATGAGGGCAGAGGGTACGTTTTAAGACGTTTATTGCGCCGTGCAGCTAGACATGGAAGACTTTTGGGAATAGAAGGTACATTTTTGTCAAAGGTTTGCGAAACAGTCATCAAAGAAAACGAAAAAGCTTATCCAGAATTGCGACAAAAAGAAAGCTTTATTAAAAAATTAATAAATGTTGAAGAAGAAAATTTTGTAAAAACAATTGACCAGGGATTAGAACTTTTAAACAATGAGATTGATAAGAAAAAAGGTTCAATTTTACCTGGAGAAATTGCATTTAAACTTAATGATACTTTTGGATTTCCTATCGATCTGACAAAAGAGATTTTGGCGGAGCGTGGCATGACTGTTGATGAAAACAAATTTAATGAGCTGCTTTTGGAGCAAAAAAATAGAGCCCGTGCAGCTAGGACTTATGCAAAAGCACAGGCTTGGGCAACCGAAAATTTGGATTTTTCTGGTGTTAAAGCAACAAATTTTGTGGGTTATGATAAACTAGAGATCCGAACAAATGTTTTAAAAATAATTAAAGATGACAAATTTGTCGATTTTACAGTGATAGGAGATAAGGTTGAAATAATTTTAGAAAAATCACCTTTTTATGCACTGGGGGGCGGCCAAGCTGGAGATTCGGGATTATTGACATCAGACGATGCTGAAATTGAGATTTTGGATACAGTAAAAAATGCGTCTGGGGCTTATTTGCATTTAGCTGAGGTCAAAACTGGGATGTTAAAAGTTGGGGACACTGTTACTGCTAACGTTAATGAGGCGAAGAGAAATAAAATTATGAGGAACCATACTGCAGCCCACCTTTTACAAGCAGCGTTAAGAAAAGTTTTAGGCAAACACGTTGAGCAGGCGGGCCAGCTTGTTGATGAGAACAGATTACGCTTTGATTTTACTCATTTTTCGGCACTTTCTGCGGATGACTTGAAAGAAATTGAGAAGTTAATTAATGATGAAATTTTATTATCTGAACCGGTTAATGTTACAGAAATGGCACTTTCGGATGCAAAAAAAATTGGAGCAATGGCTTTATTTGGTGAAAAGTATGGGAAAGTTGTTCGCGTTGTAAAGGTAGGAGATTTTTCTACAGAACTTTGCGGTGGAACGCATGTTCATAATACTGCTCAGTTAGGTGTTTTTAAAATTATTTCAGAATGCTCTGTGGCGTCGGGCGTAAGAAGAATCGAAGCAGTAACATCCATGGGAGTTTTAAATCTTCTTTATGATGAATTAAACCTAATTAATGACTGCCAAAAAGTGCTGAAAACTAAGCAAAGAGAAGAATTGGTTAATGAGTGCAAGCATTTAGTTGATAGGCTTAAAGACAGCGAAAAAACAATTAATAAATTAAATTTAGAAATGGCGTCGCATAAAGTTGAGACTTTGATCAATTCTGCTAAAGATGTTGGTGCGTTGAAAATAATTGTATCTAAAGTTGAAAATTTTGATAATGACATGTTGAAGCTTATTTGCGACGATTTGAAATCTAGGTTTCAAAATGTCGTTGTTGTGTTGGCTAATATTGGCTCAGAAAAATCGAATATTATTATAAGTGCGGGAAAAATAGCACTAGAAAATGGCGTAAATGCTGGAGCTTTAGTCAAAGAAGTTGCGAAGCTAACTGGTGGCAATGGTGGTGGCCGCAAAGATATGGCGATGGCAGGTATAAAAGATGTTTCTAAAATTGATTTGGCGTTAGGCAAAGTTCATGAGCTGGTTATTCCTTTTGCAAATTAGTATTTTGAAAAGTTTTGATGTGGCCCGATAAGGCACTGGCCCCATGCACCCAAAAATATATTTTTTGGTGCATGGGTAAGTTTGCAATTTTATTGCAAACTTACAAAAATATTCCATTTATTAAATATTTTTGGCCAGTGCCAGCCAAAGATTTTAGGAAATATTAAAATTTTGTTATGGAGGTAGTTTTATGGACTGTATTTTTTGTAAAATAGTTCAAAATGAAATTTCTAGCAAAAAAATTTATGAAGATGAAGAAATCATAGCTTTTAATGATTTAGACCCACAAGCACCCGTACATGTTCTTATAATACCTAAAGTACATATAAAAAGTGCGGATGAGATTAACAATAAAAACAAGGACGTAATTGGAAAAATATTTATGGTTGCATCGAAAATAGCAAAGGAAAAAGGTCTAAATGATGGCTATAGAATTGTAAATAATTGTGGAGAAGATGGCGGACAAAGCGTACAACATTTACATTTTCATTTACTTGGTGGAAGAAAAATGAATTGGCCGGCAGGTTAATCAACAAAAATTAAATAAAAAGGTAAGCACGAGGGGAGCTGTTTTTTATGAAAAGACCAATGGCTACAGTAGGGTTTACGTATTTAGCTGCACTTGTTGCAGCTACTTATTTTAATGCGGATTTTGCTAAAATCATGTCAATAATTTTTTTTGTGCTGTTTATAATTTCTTTAGTGATCAAGTCGATAAGAAAGCAAAAAGTGTTGCCAATAGCTTTTTTTACAGTGACAGTCGCATTTGCGGTGTATAGTGTTTTTAATTATGTGAACGTAAAACCAATAGAACAGCTGAATGAGCAAGATGCCGTAATATCTGGAAAAATTTGTGAACTGCCATACAGTGCATATAACCGCTGTTATTATGTTGTTGAAACCGATAAAATTGACCTTGATGGAGCTCCTCAAAAAATAAAATTGCGAATATCAATGTCTAAAGCGCTTGATGCAGATTTGTATGACAAAATTTCCGGGAAAGTTCATATGTCTTTGCCATCGGATAGTGGCGGATTTTCATCAAAGACTTACTATGCGGCTAAAGGAATACATATGCTGTCTTACCTTTACGAGTATGAAGATTATCAGATAAAATCTGATGAAAATAAGCCAATTTATTATTATTTTTTGAAAGCAAAGCAGACATTAATTGAATCAATTCGTACGCTTTTACCGAAGGAACAGGCATCTGTAGCGGTTGGAGTTTTGCTCGGAGATAAAAATTTGATGGATGATGAAATAAAATCGAATTTTAAAGCTATAGGAATATCACACCTTTTAGCAGTGTCTGGGCTTCATGCTTCCGTCATTGCCACGGCAATTTTTGCTCTTTTGCAAATGACAAAATTGTCAAAAAAATGGGTATCATTGCTTACTTGTGTGGCAATAGTGTGTTTTATGGCGCTCACAGGCTTTTCTGCTTCAGTTACAAGAGCGGGAATAATGTTGATAATGTTTTATCTCAGCAAGTTTTTTTATGTAAAATCAGATTCACTAAATTCATTAGGACTGGCAACTTTCGTTATAACAATGTTTAACCCATTCGCAGCTGGCGATCTGGGGCTGTTGATGTCAGTTTTGTCAACACTAGGTATAATTTTATTTGAGGACAAATTTGAGGCAAAGATTAAAAATTTAGCTAAAAATTTAAAGTGTGGTTCAAAAGTGCTTGACAAGTTAGCAGGAACGATATCTGTTACGCTGTGTGCAACAATTATGACAATGCCGATAATTATGCTAAGTTTTGGAAAGGTTTCACTTATAAACGTTATATCGAATATTTTAATTGTATTTCCGACAATGTTGATGATGATTTTTACTTTGATTTTTTCAGTGCTATATTTAATCCCGTTTTTTAAATTTATTGCAATTCCATTGGCATTCTTGGCGGGGTTATTGATAAACTATATTATATTTTGTGCTAATTTGCTTGCGAAAATTCCATTTGCTTCAGTGTCAACAAGGCAACCAATGGTTTTATTCTGGCTTGCAGTAACTTGTATTTTAATTGCATTGGCGTTGTTTTTATATGAAAAATATAAACTTTTAAAATTATCTGCAATTTTGTCAACGATAATTCTTTTTATTGGAATTTTTTCTTACCAAATTTTTGACAGAGATATTACACACTTGGCTTTTTTGGATACTGGAAATGGGTGTTCTGCAGTTATTTCCCAAAATGGTCACACGTCAGTATTATCTTGTGGTGGCGACAAATTTAAACTATCGAAAATGCAAAATTATTTGGATGCGCAAAATGTGAAAAATTTGGACTATTTAATACTTAGTGATTTTCAAGATTCAACTGCAAATTATGCAAATGATGTAATAAAAAAGTTCAATCCAAATTATGTCGTTTTGCCAAGCTCTACTGAGTCAATTGATGAAAAATTGGAGAGAAATATTTCAGACAGTAGCAATGCAGTTTATTTTAGTAAGTCTGTTGAGGTTAATTGTTGGGATAATTTGAAAATTAAGTCGCTGAATTTTGATGATCATGGTTACATTTATTTGACAGTAAATGATGTGAATATTTTAATCAATCCATCGGGCGGAAATGCGCAGGTTTTACCAGATGAATATAAGTTTTGTGATTTTTTGGTTTCTAATGGAACGTTAGAAAATTCAGACTTAATTTTGAGCGCTTATGAAATAACTACTGCGGATTTGGACATTTCATCGAAAGCAGCGACCGAATCAGCAAAAAATAATCGGCTACCGTTGGCTACAGCTGGAGATGGTGACATAGTTCTTGATTTAAAAAATGGGAAAAATATTTCTATAAAGAGGATGATATAATTGCCGGTAATAACAGAATCGGATTTTAATTTACAAGTAAAATCAAAAAATTTTAAACAGGCATATTTTATTTATGGAGAAGAAAAATATCTTGTTGATTATTATACAAAGTTACTTACTGAAAAGGTTTTGCTAAATAATAGTAATTCATTTAATTTACAAAGTTTTTCCTCGCCGGACTTAGATATTAATGCTTTAAATGTCGCAGTTGAGGCGTTACCGCTTATGGCCCCACTTAAGTGTGTGCAAATATTTGACTTGGATGTTGAAAAAGAACCTGCAGATATTATAAAAAAATTGAGGGAAATAATCAGCGATGTACCAGAGACAACAGTTTTGATAATAAGTCTGCCAAATCTTAATTTCGATTTAAAACGCTCTTCTAAGTGGTCAAATTTTATCAAATTTTTTGAAAAACATGGTGAAGTTTTAAATTTGCCAATTATGAATAAGTTAAAGTTGCAGCGACAATTAATAAAATGGGCAGAAAAAATGTCATGTAAATTGTCGGAAAAAAATTCACAGCTCATTATAGATAAATGTGGAAGTAATTTATTAGTTTTAAAGAATGAACTTGAAAAATTATGTGCTTACGCCGCTGGCTCAGAGATAACATCTGAGGCTATAGATTGTGTTACAGTTGAAAACTTTGAAGCAAATGTTTTTGAATTAACTAAAGCAATTATGACAAAAAATTATAACCGCGCTTTTGAAGTATTAAACGTTTTATTTTTAAAAAAGGAGGAACCTATATCAATTCTTTCTGTTATGGCGTCAAATTATATTGATATTTATCGAGTTAAGGTGGCAGAGTTTAGCGGAAAAAATATTTATGATGTAGCTGAAATTTTTGATTATAAGAGAAAAATGTTTAGGCTTGAAAACGCGAAAAGATATTCTAAAAACATTTCAATGGAATCTTTGCGAGAATGCATAAATTTACTAACAAAGATGGATAAACAACTAAAAAGTTCGAGACTAGACTCAAAAATTTTGTTAGAAAAATTTATAATGAAGCTTGCGGTTTGTTAAAAATATCTTAAAATGTTATTGACATAAAGATTTTATTGTGATAATATATTAAACGATAATAGAAGGGAGAGAAAAATATGAAATTAGACGAGTACAGGTTTGATGGATCAAAAAAATTTAAAACTAATGGCTTTGACACAAAAGCTAAGCATTTAACTACAGATAAAGAAATGGTTTTAGAAAATAGTGAGTTAAACTTGAGAAAACTTGGAACGATGCAAGATAGATTTTATGCACAAGGCACAGAAGCTATTTTGGTAATTCTTCAGGCAATGGATGCAGGTGGAAAAGACGGGGCGATTAAACATGTTATGTCTGGAGTTAATCCACAGGGGGTACAGGTTACAAATTTTAAAGTGCCGTCTAGTGAAGAGCTGGCACATGATTATTTGTGGAGATGTGTGAAAAAGTTGCCTGAACGAGGTAAAATTGGCATTTTCAACAGATCATATTATGAAGATGTTTTAGTTGGAAAAGTTCATGAACTTTATAAAAATCAGAGCTTTCCAGATAGGTGCAAAAGCTCAAAAATATTCGATGAGCGTTATGAACAAATTGCTAATTTTGAGAAATATTTGTGGCAAAACGGAATTAGAGTATTAAAATTTTTCTTCAATATTTCTAAAGAAGAACAAAAAAAGCGTTTTATGAAGAGGATTAATGAAAAAAATAAGAATTGGAAACTATCAGAAGCTGATATAAAAGAAAGAAAATATTGGAATGACTACATGAAAGCTTATGAAACTGCAATAAATAAAACAAGTACACCTTATGCACCGTGGTATGTCATTCCTGCAGATAAAAAATGGTTTGCAAGATTTTTTTTGTCAGAAGTGTTAGTGGATACTTTAAATGATATAGATCCCAAATATCCTGTTGTTGAAAAGGAAAAAGAAAAATTAATCGATTCATGTAGGGAATATCTTAATAATGAGGGTAAAAAAATTTCTGAAAAAGAATAATATTGTCTTAAAGTGTACATGTATGTTTAACAGTGTACACTTTTTTAATTATTTTTTGTGCTTTTTTAAATAGTATTTGTTTTGCTTTTGTGATATAATTAAATAAATTAAGAAAAAAAGGTTTTGGTGATAAATTTAATGTTAAGTAAATTGAAAAGTATGGATAATAAAGTTATTTTAAATGTTAAAAAGTTACATAGAGATAAGTTAAGTAAATTAATGATTATTATAACTAAATTGGGCAATAATGGCATGATTTGGTTTGCGGTTGCAATTCCATTTTTATTTAATCGTGGGTATAGAAACATCGGAGTTAAAATAATTTTAGCTTTATTGTTGAGCGGATTTTTTGGCGAAATTTTAATTAAACATATAGTTGCAAGAGTTAGACCATCAAAATTTTTGCTTCAAGAAGAAATGCTGATCAAAGAACCAATAACATATTCTTTTCCGTCTGGCCATACCTCCTCGTCTTTTGCAGCGGCATGTATGATGGCCTCGTGTTTTGGTGCAATTTCAATTCCTGCATTTATTTTTGCCTTTTTAATGGGTTTTTCGCGCGTTTATCTTAGAGTTCACTACCTTACAGATGTTTTAGCAGGTGCAGTTTTAGGCTCTGTTTGCAGTTTACTAATTAACCTTTTTATTCCGTTTTAGATTTATTGCTGTTGTTTCTTTTTTGTGGTATAATTTGTTTTGATTTTTATCTCTAATTTTTACTTTTTTAGAAAAGGAGTTACTTAACGTGAAAATACTCGGAATTGACCCGGGATATGCTATTGTAGGTTACGGAGCGATTGTTTCTGTTGCAAATAAATTTCAGCCGTTGTGTTACGGTGCATTTCAGACGGAGGCAAATTTATCTTTTTACAACCGTTTATCAAAAATATACAACGACATGAATGAGCTTTTGGAAAAGGTTAAACCCGATGCGATGGCAGTTGAGAAGCTTTATTTTCAAAACAACCACAAAACAGCAATAGATGTGGCGCAGGCAAGAGGAGTAATTTTGCTTAGTGCGCAGAATTTTGATGTTCCGATATTTGAATATACTCCATTGCAAGTAAAAACAGTTGTTACTGGTTATGGCAAAGCCAAAAAAATTCAGGTCATGGATATGACAAAAAGACTGCTTTCTCTTGAAAAAATGCCAAAACTTGATGACACTTCCGATGCGCTGGCTATAGCGATTTGCCATGCACAAGCTTGTGGCTCAAATTTAAGACTGAGTATGTTAAAAAGGAGCTGCGCTTACAATGTTTTATAGTCTTAGAGGAAAATTGATCGATGTCAATAATTTGTTCATTGCGGTTGAATGTGGCGGAGTAGGGTATAAATGCAATGTTACACAAAATACTTTGAGTGAATTGCCAGCAATTGGAGATGATGTTTTTGTTTATACTCATTTAAATGTTAGAGAAGATGCAATGGAGCTTTTTGGTTTTTCTAAATTAAATGAGTTAAATTGTTTTAAATTACTTACGTCAGTTTCTGGAGTTGGGGCAAAGGTTGGAGTTGCAATTTTGTCAACGCTATCGCCAGAGCAAGTTGCATTGGCAATAGCTTCAAGTGACAGCAAAGTTTTAACAATGGCGCCTGGAGTTGGAAATAAGTTGGCGCAAAGAATTATTTTGGAGCTTAAAGACAAAGTTGAAAGCTCTCAAGCAACTTTGCAAATAGGACAAAATTCATTTACGAAAATGCCGAAAGGCAATGCTACAGCCGCAATTAATGCGCTTTCTGTGTTGGGATATTCTCAGTCTGAAGCCGCGGCAGCAGTGTCTAAATTTGATGATAATATGGCAGTTGAAGATTTAATTAAAAATGCCTTAAAATCTATGGCTAGGAGGGCATAATCATTGGAATTTGACTTTGAAAACAGAATTTTGGATCCGGAAGAGATTCCAGAGGACTTTGATGCTGAAAATCCATTGCGCCCTAAAACTTTAAATGAGTACATTGGGCAGGACAAAGTTAAAGAAAATTTATCTATTTTTATAAAGGCAGCGCAAATTCGAAAAGAACCTTTGGACCATGTATTGCTATATGGCCCTCCAGGACTTGGAAAGACAACTTTATCTGGAATTATTGCAAACGAAATGGGAGTAAATTTTAGAATTACCTCTGGGCCTGCAATAGAAAAGCCTGGAGATTTAGCAGCACTTCTTACGAATTTAAATGAGGGCGATGTACTGTTTATTGATGAAATACATAGATTGCCACGTACAGTTGAAGAAATTTTGTATCCAGCTATGGAAGATTTTTCTATAGATATTATAACCGGTAAAGGTCAAATGGCGACATCTTATCATTTGCCTTTGCCTAAATTTACTTTGGTTGGTGCGACAACTCGTGCTGGACAACTTTCAGCACCGTTAAGAGACAGATTTGGAGTGGTTTTGCGGCTCGAAATGTATACTCCACAAGAACTTTCTAAGATTATTGTGCGCAGTGCGGCAATTTTAGGCATATATATTGATAAAGATGGTGCACTCGAGATAGCTTCTCGCTCTAGAGGTACGCCAAGAATTGCAAATCGACTTTTAAAAAGAGTTCGCGATTTCGCTTTAGTTGAAAGTCAAGGCAAAATTGACTTTGACACAGCAAAAATGGCACTGAATAAACTGGATATTGATGAATTGGGACTTGACGCAAATGACAGAAGAATGTTGAAAACTATGATTGAATTTTATAAAGGTGGACCGGTTGGAATAGAAACTTTAGCGTCGGCGATAGGCGAAGAGGCTGTTACAATCGAAGACGTTTATGAACCATATTTGATGCAAATTGGATTTGTTAGCAGAACTCCACGTGGAAGAGTTGCAAATCGAGCAGCGTATTTGCACTTGGGCATGGAGCTTGCCGAATGATGATTATTTTAGGGAGAGTTAGAATTTATTATGGGGAAATTTTTTGGAACTGATGGTGTTAGAGGAATTGCAAATGTTGAGTTGACGGCAGAAGTTGCGCTGAAAATAGGTAGAGCTGTTGCAAACATTTTAGTAGAAGGTAAATCAAAAAAAGCTAAAATTTTAATAGGAAAAGATACCAGAATTTCGTGTGATATGTTAGAAGGTGCGCTTATTGCAGGAATTTGCTCGATGGGTGTAGATGTTGTTTGTTTGGATGTTATTCCAACTCCTGCTGTTGCATATCTAGTAAAAAAATATAATGCAGATGCCGGTATCATGATTTCGGCCTCACATAATTCTTTTGAGTTTAACGGAATAAAAATATTCAGTGGAAATGGTTATAAATTGCCTGATGAAATAGAAGAAAAAATAGAGAAAATTGTGTTAAATGATGTTCAAACCAATATTTCCGATGTTGAATATAGCGATTTGGGAACGAAAACGGTTTGCGAAAATGCGGTTGATGACTATGTAGAGCACATTTTAGAAACGGTTGAAGGAGATTTAAGTGGCTTAAAAGTTGCTTTTGACTGCTCAAATGGCGCAGCTTCATATACTGCAAAGAAGTTGTTTTCGAAACTTGGCATCGATTGTATTATAAAAAATAATAAACCAGATGGTGTTAATATTAACGAAAATTGTGGTTCGGTGCATATAGAAAATTTGGGTTCTTATGTTAAAGATCACGGGTTAGACGCTGGAATTGCATTTGACGGCGATGCGGATAGGTGTTTGGCGGTAGATGAACAGGGAAACATAATTGATGGCGATTTTATTATGGCGATTTGTGCCAAGGACTTGTGTGAACGAGGTGTGCTAAAAAAGAATGCAGTTGTAGGAACGGTTATGACAAATATAGGATTTAATCGTTTTTGTGGCGAAAATAATTTGGATTTTGTTGCGACGAAAGTTGGAGATAGGTATGTTCTGGAAGAAATGCTGAAAAATGATTATAATTTTGGCGGCGAGCAATCTGGACACATCATTTTTCGCGATTATTCTACAACAGGTGACGGTCAGCTGACTGCAGTTCAACTTTTAAATATATTGAAAAACAGCGATAAAAAGTTTTCGGAGCTTGCCGGTGTAATGAAAAAATTTCCGCAAGTTATGCTCAATGTAAAGGTTGACAATTTAAAAAAATTAAATTTTGCTGTTGATGAAGAAGTAAAAAATGCCATAGAAAAAGTAAGCAAAGAGTTTGAACTTAAAAATAATGGAAGGATATTAGTAAGAGCTTCTGGAACAGAGCCTTTAATCAGAGTTATGCTCGAGGGCGAAGATTTAACAAGAATCACTGCTTTAGCAAATGAAATTGCGAATTTAGTAAAAAAAAGACTTACGGAGGTTTAAATTGAGAGTTTCTAATTGGAATGATTACGAATTAATAGATACTTCTGCTGGGGAACGCTTGGAACGTTGGGGAAATGTTATTTTGATTAGACCAGACCCTCAGATTATTTGGAATACTTCAAAAAAAAGTCCTCTTTGGAGAAATGCTTATGCAATTTACCACCGTGCAAATACTGGTGGAGGAGCTTGGCAAGAATTGAAGAAAGTGCCTGAAATTTGGGCTGTAAGTTATAAAAATTTAAGATTTAATTTAAAAATGATGAATTTTAAGCATACTGGAATTTTTCCAGAACAAGCTACAAATTGGGATTTTATTGAAAGAAAAATAAAACCTGCAAAAAAACCAATGAAAATACTAAATTTGTTTGGGTATACTGGTGCAGCAACATTGTCTGCGGCAAGCGCTGGTGCGAATGTTTGTCATGTAGACGCATCAAAAGGGATGGTTAACTGGGCAAAAGAAAATGCCACTTTGTCTAATTTAGGCAATAAACCAATAAGGTGGATTGTTGATGATTGTGTCAAGTTTGTGCAACGGGAAATACGCAGAGGTAATAAATACGATGGAATTATTATGGATCCACCCTCTTATGGAAGAGGCCCTGGAGGAGAAATTTGGAAATTAGAGGAACAGCTTTTTTCTCTTTTAAATTTGTGTATGGATGTTTTGACAGATAAACCTAGTTTCTTTATTTTAAATTCTTACACTACAGGGTTGTCACCGTCGGTTATGGAGTGTCTTTTGAGTGTTACGCTAAAAAAACGATTTAAGGGTACGGTATCGGCAGATGAGATTGGCTTGCCGGTGACAGAACAAAAAATTGTTTTACCGTGTGGCTCTACCGCAATTTGGCAAAATACAAATTAAGGATTTTGTGCTATGGAAAAATTTATTGACATTATTGATTTGAAGTTTAATTATGCTCCAAATGATGATGCAAGCAATATTTTAAATGGAATAAATTTAAAAATAAAAAAAGGCGAATTTTTAACAATTTTAGGGCACAATGGTAGCGGAAAATCTACTTTAGCAAAGCATTTGAATGCACTGCTATTGCCGAGTTTTGGGAAGGTTTTTGTTAAGGGAATTGATACAAAAAATGAGTCAAAAACTTATGATGTGAGAAGTATAGTTGGACTTGTGTTACAAAATCCAGATAATCAACTTGTTGCGAGCATTGTGGAAGAAGATGTGGCTTTTGGTCCGGAAAATTTGGGAATATGCCCTCAAAAAATAAGAACTTTGGTTGATGAAGCATTAAAATCTGTTGATATGTACGATTATAGGCAATATGCAACTTATAATTTGTCTGGAGGGCAAAAACAAAGAGTGGCAATAGCAGGTGTTTTAGCCATGCAACCAGAATGTATAATTTTGGATGAACCAACAGCTATGCTAGATCCAATTGGCCGGCAAGAAGTAATCAGCACGGTAAAAAAATTAAATAAAGAAAATGGCATTACAGTTGTTTTGATAACACACTACATGGACGAAGCGGTTGATTCTGATAGAATTGTAGTTGTGAATGAAGGGCAAGTTGCAAAAGTAGGAACTCCAAAAGATATTTTTTCTGATGTTAAATTTTTAGAAAGTTGTCAGTTATCTATTCCACAGGATATTGAACTTGTACAGAAATTAAAATTTAATGGAATCAAGTTGTATGACACTGCTTTGAATGAAAAAGAATGTGTTTATATGATAAGAAATTATTTGAACAGTATTACAAAGAAATGATTTTTGTTTAAGCTTGTGTAGTAGTTTTTTTTACAAAGGTAGTGTCAAGTAATCTATGAAAAA
>FR883867.1 GCA_000435275.1 Clostridium sp. CAG:557 | reverse complement strand
AGCAAATTGCTGGACGCATGAAGCTGGAGGGCTTTTTAAATCCAATATCTTCTGCCAGTATTTATCGATGTTAGATGAAGGATTGCTACCTCGGGCGCAATGCTCGCAACTTAAGCTAGAAAAACCCTGAAAATCCTAAACTTTGGGTTATTGATGAGGAAGGTGCGCAAATTATAGAAAAAATCTATAATCTGCGCAAACAAGGCGAGAACACTGTAAAAATAGCGAAGCTTCTAAAATATGAGAAAATCTTGATTCCATCGATGTACGCAGCGAAAAAAGGTTATCGAAAACCATCGATTAAAAATCCGCAAAATGAATATCTTTGGACCATTGAAATGGTCAGAAAAATTTTAATGAATCAGTCCTATGTAGGTGATGTTGTCAACTTCAAAACTTACAGCAAATCCTTCAAACTAAAAAGTAGAATAGACAATGACCGTGAAAACTGGCAGGTTCATGAAAATGTTCACAAACCTATAATCAGTCGAGAACTTTTTGAGGAAATTCAAAAATCGTTTGGAGACACCAAATGTCGAAAACCAAAATGCATTCCCTAAAATATGTTTGCAGGATTTTTGAGGTGTTCAGATTGTGGAGCAAATTTAAATTACAAATTCACTCATGATAATCCTGATAATCATTACTTTTCATGTAAAAACAATAGAGCAAGGAATGGGTTATGCAAAAAAACTCATCATATTTAGGGGTGACGTTTTAACCCATTTGGTCAAAAATGATATTTCCAATATTGTGCAGTTCGCGACAGAGTTTGAGGATGAATTTGTAAAAATAGTTGTTGATGAAGATTATAAACGAATCCAAGCAACACAAAAGAAAAATCTCGAAGCGTTAAACAAAATGCTTAGTCGAGGCAAAGAACTTGATACCTTATGCGAAAAAGTCTTCGAAGAGAAAATCTTAGGTAATTTACCTGAAGACCGATTTTTGAAGCTGTCGCAAAAATATGAGGATGAGCAGTTTGAACTCAAGGCACAAATAAAACACATGAAAAAAGTAGTTGCTGAAGAGAAATCTCATGAACTAAATGCTGATGGTTTCTTGCAAATCGTGAGAAAATATTCAAATATCAGAGAGCTGACAACAGAATTTTTACATGAGTTTATCGATAAAATTATTGTGCACCATAAAGAGAAAGTTTTTGAAGAAATAATACAACGAGTTGAAATTTATTACAAGATGATGGGATAAGTACAGATTCCAAAATTGAGCCGTCCAGAAAAAGACAGTTACAAAAGATCTTTTGGATGCACAAAAAAAGCAGATTGCTTGTAAAA
>FR883866.1:5139-9398 GCA_000435275.1 Clostridium sp. CAG:557 | reverse complement strand
AAAGTTTTAAAGAAAAATAACTTCACTTGGACGAACAATGGCCCAGAAACGTTTGACCGTGAGATTGGCTATTACCACGTCCCGGTGAATTTTTGCGCGTGTTCGCGCTGAACAATTCGCGTTCAAAATTTGCAGATAACTCAGAAAACAAATTGCTCGCGATGATAAATACTATGATATATGAAGGAGACGAAAATTATATGGCAGGAATTGGATTAAAGCGTTTCAAATACGCAAAATTAAATGACGATGGAAAAACGTATGGACAGGTAAAAACACTTTCAGGTGCGATTGAGTGCAAGGTAACACTCGATTTAGCGGAGGCGACTTTGTATTGCGACGACGCCTTAAAAGAGCAAGTTTCAATGTTTAAAAGCGGCACACTAACCGCAGGAATCGATGAAGACGATGACGCAATTTTTGCAGAGTTGCTGGGCAAAACAGTTGATGAGGAAACTGGTGTTGTGACTTCCAATGTAAGCGATGAACCGATTTACGTTGGGTTCGGGCATATTGTCCCGAAAATGGTTAACGGTGCGAAAAAGTATAAAGTAGAATTTTTTCCGAAAATGAAATTTAAGCCATTTATAGTAGATGCGAAAACAAAAGGTGATAATCTTGAATTTACGACGCCGTCGGTGGAAGCGACGATTTTTGAGAACGAAGATGGAGATTGGGAAAAGCATAAGGTTTATGACACTGAAAGTGAAGCAAACACTGCGCTAGATGGCTTCTTTGTGCAGTCGCAAGAATAGGGGGCCACAAAAAGTTGGTAGCTCGCAAGGAGGCGTAAAAACGGCGCGTTTACAAGCCGTTAGCCAACTCGAGCGTGACTTTTTGGGGGAGAGGAGGAACAGTGAAATTTGTGAGCTTTTGCCTTTTAAGGCAAAACGAAAAAAATGAAACTTGTGACGACGAACAGGGGAGTGATAGTTTTTGATAGATAAAATCAATTATTTAGAGACTAAAACTGAAAAGTTCCCATTTGTTTTTACATTAAATGTAATGGAATCGATACAAGAAAAATACGGAACAATTGAGGCATGGTCAAACTTAATTCAGCGTGACGGAGAGCCAGATATTAAAGCTTTGAAATTCTTTATTACGGAAGCTATCAATGAAGGTTTAGAAATTGAAGCTGAGAAAACAGGAAAGAAAATGACACCAATAACAGCAAAAAAAGCTGGCCGAATCTTAACTAAAATTGGCCTTTCGGGCACAGCGGGCAAGATTATGCAGGCTATATCTGAAAGTGTGGAAGTGGATGAAAAAGTAAAAAACGTGAACAGCCCGCAGAAAGTTTAAATGCGGGCGAAAGTGCATCAAATGTTGTTCCGGTAGAGTTTTCTTGGCTTTTATTTGTAGGTACAAAAATGCTTGGATTTATGGAAAAAGAAGTTGGTCATATGACACTGAAAAAGTGGAGCCGTTTGTATAAGCATTTTAGAGCATATCACAACTTTTGTACTCAGCAGCAGCTATTTAAGGACGAAAATAGTCACTTAAAAGATAACGATGAGTGGCTACCGGATTAAAAACGGTTTGACTTAATAGTAATAAAAAGATATAATATAAATATAATATTACTATAAGGAGATTGATGCTATGAATATAAAACCTTCTGCTAATATTCGCCAAAACTATAACGAAATCGCAGAGCTGTGTAAAAAAACAGGTGAACCCGTCTATTTAACTAAAAATGGTGAAGGTGATTTAGTCGTCATGGATATAAATGCATTTTCTCGTAGAGAGAAAATGCTAAAATTAAGAGAAGAACTTATATCCGTAGAAGAAGAACGGTTGGCGGGCGGAGTTGACTTTTCTATTGAAGAACTCGAAAATAGTCTTGATAATATTTTGAACGAGGTGTCCAAAATTGACAGTAAAGCGATATAAGATAGTCATCTCACAGCGAGCAAAATCAGAAATAGAAAACCATATAAATTTTTTGGCTCGTGTTAATATTGAAGCTGCGAAATCATTAAAATCAAATATTATAAAAGATATAAAATCGCTAGAGTTTATGCCTCAAAGAAATAGTTTTTTAATTAATGAGTTTATTTCAGCTAATAAGTATCACAGAATGTTGTGCCAAAAAAGATATTTATTGTTATATCAAATAAAAGATGATACAGTTTATTTAGATCTTGTTATTGATTGCAGACAAGATTACAGTTGGCTTATTAGCAACTGCTAAGCATTTCAGGAATGGAATGCTTATTTTTATTTCATCGGAGGTGGAAGTATGGCAGGTTCAAACACATTCGGAGGGACGATAAAACTTGAGGGAGAAAAAGCGTATAGAGAAGCAGTTAAGCAAATAAATTCAAATCTTCGGGTTTTAGCTTCGGAAATGGGAAAAGTGACGGCAGAGTTTACTAAAAATGATAAGTCTACAACAGCCCTCACCTCTCGAAATAAAATTCTAAATGAGCAAATTGAAAAGCAAAAAGAGAAAATTTCTGTTTTGAAAAATGCACTTGCACAGTCCAGTGAAAAATACGGTGAGAATGACAAGAAAACTAACAGCTGGAAAGTTTCATTAAACAAAGCAGAAACTGAACTTTCAAGAATGGAAAGCAGTTTAAAAGACGTAAACGCTCAAATGGAAAAATCAAAAACTCCGCTTGATAAGCTAAATGCTGAGCTGTCAAATCAGGGTGAAAAGCTAAAATCGTTGCAGATTGAGTATAAAAACGTTGTACTCAGTCAAGGCAAAAATAGCACTGAAGCAAAAAATTTAGCCTCACAAATAAAGTCTTTAAACAACGACATTCGGGACAATAAAGACAAGTTAAACGCGGCCGAAAAGGCCACAGAACAGCTTGGCGACGAGATGAATAACACCAAAAATCAAACATCCAAGCTGAGTGAAGGGTTTACTGTCATGAAGGGCGTAATTGCAAATTTGGCAAGCGATGCTGTTCGGATGCTTGGACGAAATTTAGCTAGTGCAGTAAAATCTGTTGTCTCAGGTGGAATTGAATTTGAAAGCGCATTTGCAGGTGTTCGTAAGACCGTCAACGCAACGGATGAGGAATTTGAGCAATTTGAATCAGGATTGCGCTCTATGTCAACACAGATGCCAATAACAGCATCGGAACTTTCAGCAATTACTGAAGCCGCAGGGCAACTTGGTATCAAAAACGAAAATCTTCTCTCTTTTACAGAAACTATGGCGAATCTCGGTGTTGCCACAAACATGAGCTCAGATGAGGCCGCAACTGCTCTTGCTCGGCTTGCAAATATCACTGGAATGAACCAGGAAAATTTTGATAGACTGGGGTCCTCAATAGTTGCACTTGGAAACAACTTTGCAACTACGGAGTCTGAGGTTACGCAGATGGCTCTAAATATCTCAGCCGCAGGGTCACAAGTTGGAATGACTGAGGCTGACATTTTGGGAGTTGCAGCAGCTTTGTCTTCACTTGGACTAGAGGCCCAGGGCGGCGGCACGGCGATTTCTCGGGCGATAATAATGATGGCTAACGCCTGTGAAACAGGTAGCTCTGAGCTTGAATATTTTGCAAAAGCTGCGGGAATGTCAACGGCGGAGTTTCAGAAATATTTTGCTGAAGATGCAACAGGCGCTTTAACTGCCTTTATTTCCGGTCTTGGCAACCTTCAGGATGAAAGCGCTCTACAATTTCTTGATGAAATGGGAATCAGCGAAACACGGCTTCGTGACGCGCTTTTGAGAGCTTCAAACGCAAACGATTTATTCACAAATGCAATAAAAACTTCAAATGAGGCTTGGAGTGAAAATACAGCCCTCACGAACGAAGCTCAGCAGCGATATGCAACCACCGAGAGCAAAGTGCAAATCCTTAAAAATACATTTTCAGAAATGGGTCTCACACTTTACGATAAAGTCCAGGAACCGCTCCAAAATGCGGCTTCAAAGCTAACTGAATTTTTTCAGAAGGCCAGTGAATCCGGTGCTTTAAAGGATGCTCTTGATAAGTTATCAGGGAGCGCAGGGACGCTAATTGAAGGAATCAGTGAAATGGTCGTGAATCTATTGCCGCCTTTAATGGATCTGATTTCTTGGATGATTGACAATTCGGGACTGTTATCAGTTGCACTAGGTGGCATTGTAGCTGCAATGCTTGCGATTAAAGCTGTAAATTTTGTAAGCGAAATCGGGGATGCAATCTCACATATGAAAAATTTCGGAGGTAAAATTCTAGAAGTTGCATCAAACCTTGATTTCATGCGAATTAAAGAAGTGGCTTTGTCGGTCGCACAGGGAGCAGTTA
>FR883866.1:1046-5115 GCA_000435275.1 Clostridium sp. CAG:557 | reverse complement strand
CGGCGGCACAATGGCTGATGAATGCTGCAATGAGTGCAAATCCGATTGGTCTGATTATCGCTGCGATAGGAGCGCTTGTGGGCGCGTTTATTCTTTTATGGAATAATTCTGAAGATTTTCGCAACTTTTGGCTTGGCTTGTGGGAAAACGTTCAGGCGGCATTTTCTGCGGCTTGGGAGGCAATTTTAAATTTCTTCACTGCGACGATTCCGGAAGCGTGGAATTCTTTTGTCGCATTTTTCACCGAAACAATTCCAAATTTTGTTGCAAATATAGGCGACTGGTTTGGAAAATTGCCGAAACTTCTTAATGCTGTTCTAAAGCTCGCGCTTGAACAAATTATTCAGTGGGGCGCCGATTTGTGGAACTTTGCCTCAACTGAAGTGCCCAAATTTGTCAGCCAAGTGATAACCTTTTTTTCAGAGCTGCCAGGCAAAATTTGGACTTGGCTTTGTGATGCGGCAAATAAAGTTGGAATATTTTTTGCAAACCTCATCAGTACTGGCATTTCTAAGGCCAGCGAGTTTGTGAGTTCAGTTATTAATTTTATAAAAGAACTCCCAAATAAAATTTGGAATGGAATTGTTGGGGCAGTCTCAGCTGTTGTTAATTGGGGAGGTCAACTGCTTTCAGCCGGAATAAACGCTGCGCAAAATTTAGTGTCAGGCATTTGGAACACGGTTTGCGAGTTGCCGGGTAAAATGTTGAATATCGGCGGCGACTTGGTTCGCGGTCTTTGGAATGGAATTTCAAATGTTACGGGCTGGGTTTTAGATAAAATTAAAGGTTTTGGAAACTCCATTTTAAACGGCATCAAAAGCTTTTTCGGAATTGCATCGCCATCAAAATTGTTTGAAGAGCAAATCGGCAAAAACTTGGCGCTTGGCGTTGGAAAAGGATTTGAAAACTCAATGAAAAACGTCTCAAAGCAGATGCAAAATTCGATTCCAACCGACTTTGAAATTGATATGAACGCGGCGATAAATTATGTTAATTCGGGTGCAAATTTTGAGAGCAATAGTTTAAAAAATAAGCCTTTAAATGGCTTAAGCACGGAGTTTTCTGTAATCTATCAGAAAGAAACTGAAGTGCTTGAACGTTTGCTGGATGAAACACATGAGCTTAATGGCAGCTTGTGCGAAAAAATCGTAAAAGCGCTCGTAGATGGAGTAAGTTTGAGATTTAATGACCACGAAATAGCAAGGCTGGTAAGGCGTTATGCGTGACGGGGGTGAAAAATTTTTTGGTTTTAAAATATATGAATCATCTTGGTGAGACGATAAAGTTTGATGGGAAAAATTATTTTTCAAACTCATATAAAATGCGCGATTACACTTGGAATTATGAGAGCGATTTTAATAAAATTAAAAGCTTTAATTTGTCAAATGTGTCAACAAAAACATTATCAGTTTCGATTCATACCAGAAGTCAAAGTAAAGGTTTTGAGCTTTTTAATTCTTTTTTCGAAATATTTGAAAAGGATGTTTTAGCAAAAAGGCCAGGGAAATTTTATCTTGGCGACTATTATTATACTTGTTACGTGATTTCAAGTGTGAAGGAAGATTTTCTTGCCGCACAAAATTTGCTGACATTAGAACTGACAATAATTTCAGATACGAATAATTGGGTTTGTGAGAAAACATATAGTTTTGTGAAAAATCAGCCAGTTTCCGGGCACGGATATATTTATGGATATCCATACCAGTACTCTTCAGGAGCACTCAAAAGCTTTTTAAATGACGCGTTGATTGGGTACAATTTCAAATTAATAATTTATGGCCCAGTAATAAATCCAGCGTTGTACATCGGTGGCCATATGTACGCAGTGAATGTTCCGGTCGAAGTCGACGAATATTTGGAAATTAATTGCCGAGAGAAAATCATAGAAACTGTGCAATCCGACGGCAAACGAACAAGTGTGATAAATTATAGAAACCGTGAAAATTATATTTTTCAAAAGATTCCATCAGGGGTAGTTGCGGTAACGTGGAATAATGATTTTGGGTTTGATTTAACGCTTTTTGACGAGCGCAGTGAACCAAAGTGGAGCGCCAGTTAATCGCATTTTTGCGGTGAAAACTGCTTAGATTGTTGTACAGCGCGGAGCAAAAAAACACAGCATGAGCACGCCTGTGCGAGTGCGCGTTGAGGTCTGGGGAATTTATTCCCCAGTGCGGTCCAGCGGCAGCGCTGGAATAAATTAATGAAGACTGAACTGAAAGGGTGAAACTTTGATGGACTTAATTTATACAGACGAAAATCGGATTGATATTGGGATTTTGAAAGATTACGAGCTTGATTTCGAGATTGGCTCGGAAAATAACTTTCAAATTACAACAAGTACAGAAAACAACGTGATTCCGATGGGAGGATATTTCTATTTTGAAAATACGGAATATGGTGGAAAAATTACAACTTTGAAGATTGATACCACGCAAAACCGGTTGTATTATGGGGGCAGAACGTTCTATGGAATGCTCTGCGATAAAGTAATTTGCCCAGATTCCGGCGAAGATTATTACATAGTGAGCGGCGATGCAAATGCGATTATCTCGGAGCTTATCGATAGATTGGGGCTGAAAGAATTGTTTATTGCATCGAGTGAAAAATCAGGACTTAATTTTCTGAATTATAAATTTGATAGATACATAGATTGCTATTTTGGGCTTGTTAAAATGCTGAAAACGAAAAATGTAAAATTAAAAGCAATGTTCAAAGACAAAAGCGTAATGCTGACTGTAGAGCCAATTATTGATTACTCGAATGAAGAATTTTCGAGCGATTTAATAAATTTTATAATTGAGAAAAATGATGCACCAGTAAACCATTTGATTTGTCTGGGGCAAGGCAACTTGTCCGAGCGTACGGTGATAGATCTTTATATAGATGAAAACGGAAAAATTTCACAAAATCCGCATTATGTGGGGCTTAATGAAATTTCGGAAGTTTATGATTATTCGAATGTAGAAAGTAATGATGAATTATTAAAATCAGGAACAGACAAGCTTTTGGAGTATCAAAACTTTGATAATATCGATATTACGATTGAAAATTCCGAAAAAGATGTCGGCGACATTGTTGGAGGAGAGGAGGTCGTGACTGGCCTTAAAATATCGGGCGAAATTACGAAAAAAATCGTAAAGATTCAGAATAATGAAGCGCCGAAATTTGTTTACGAAGTGGGCAACAGAACTGTTATGTAGCGAAAAGGAAGGAGGATTTAGTATGGCAGTAAAATTGATAACAGGCCTGAAAGAAGCACAGGACATTCAGTCAGAAGACGATGGAGCAAGAATTTATGGTACGATTTCGAGCGAAGACCGAGTTTTAGATGTCGGAGAAAAGTTTGCATATCAGATAATTACCAATAACTGTGTGCGTATAAAATCCGGAGAAATATTGATGCAAGGCCGTCATATACGTCAAACACGGGGAACTTACACAGATTTGGTAATTGACAACGGAACACAAGGGCAAAATCGCAATGATTTGATAGTTATGAGGTACACAAAAAAGAGTGATAACAATATTGAAAATGCCGAATTTGCGGTTGTTAAGGGTGTCCCAGCAGCACTAGCAGTTGACTCAGGACTTACAACTGGCAGCATTTATGAAGGCTGCCTTATTCATGAAATGGCGTTGTACCGAGTATCAATAAGCGGGCTAAGCATAACATCAGTAACGAGGTTGTTTAAAACATTAGAAAATTTAGAAAATCGAGTGACACCTATAGCAAAAGGCGGAACTGGAGCCACTACTGCAAGTGGAGCGTTAACTAATTTAGGAATTACAGCAACAGAACTTAACTATGTAGACGGAGTAACTAGTAATATTCAAACACAATTAAATGAGAAAGCTAATTATGAAACAAAAAGCAGCACTGATTTTAATTCAATGACGACGCCAGGCCTTTATACCATGCGAAGTAGTTCTACGAACGCCCCAACTTCTGGAACTTATCACAGTTTGATAGTGAATAAATCTGATAATGGAAATTATGTGCAACAAATAGCAATCAAAGAAGGTACAACAGATATGTATCTTCGTGAGTTATCAGATGGAGCGTGGA
>FR883866.1:0-1034 GCA_000435275.1 Clostridium sp. CAG:557 | reverse complement strand
CGTGGAGTAATTGGGAAAAAGTTGGATTAGTAGCTGACTACTTTGTAACAATATCAACAAATTGGACAGGAAGCAGCGCACCATATACTCAAACGATTACCGTAACTGGACTTACTAACATGGATACTCCAATCGTAGATGTGGTATTAAGTTCAACAACAAGCATGGCATTAAGTCAACTGGAAGCCTGGAATTGCGTTTCAAAAATAGAAACTGGCGCAGACCAAATTACGGTTACTTGCTTAGAAGATAAGCCAACGGTAGCTATCCTAGTTCAAATCAAGGTGGTGAGATAATGGGAACGGCTCTTATTTCACAGCGTAGTAGTAGGTATACAACTATTAAATTTGAAAATTATGGAACTGGGCCGACTTTATCAAAAGGTACTGCAACATCTTTATCAGTGTGTAATGCGTGGTGCGGCCACAAGCACGGTTGGAAATTATGCATTTTTTGGTGGGGGAAGCAGTAGTAGTACTTATTCTTCTACCGTGAATGCCTATAGCAGAAGTTTGACAAGAAGTGTACTAACATCTTTGAGTGAACCCAAATATCGTTTAACCGCAACCACGGTTGGAAATTATGCACTTTTTGGTGGAGGAAGCAGTAGTGGTAGTTATTATTCTACAGTAGACACCTATAACAGCAGTTTAACAAGAAGCACTGCAACATCTTTGAGTGAAGCGAGGGAAAGCCCAGCCGCAACAACAGTTAGTAGTTATGCGTTGTTTGGCGGAGGATTCAGTTACAGCAACAGCACTCAGTATCATTATTCTATAGTAGATGTCTATAACAGCAGTTTAACAAGAAGCACCACAACATCTTTGAGTGAAGCAAGGTGTTTTCTCAATGCAACAACGGTTGAAAATTATGCACTTTTTGGCGGTGGATATTATGGTTCTAATTGTTGTTCTACAGTAGACGCATATAACAGCAGTTTAACCCGAAGCACGCCAACAGCTTTGAATGTCGCAAGGTGGTACTTGGTCGCAACAACAGTCGGAAGTTATGCACTTTTTGGCGGTGGATATTAT
>FR883865.1 GCA_000435275.1 Clostridium sp. CAG:557 | reverse complement strand
TCTGTAATTCATTTATTGTTTCTGTCATTTTTAAACACCTTCTTTATTTTATCTCTTCTATTTTCACGCTATGTTTTTTAAGTTTTTCATCATAAGAAATTCCAACAGCCAATTTTTTGCCCGTATAATCTCTGAGCGCCAGTGGCGCATCTTTTTTCTCTAATTTGTTTTAAAGTGTCGTCTGGCAAGGCATGCTTTTTTAACTCAAGTATAAATGCAGGTTTATTCTTGTCATTTGGATAAAATATAAAATCCGCAAAAACCACGCCTGTAGGCATTTCTCGAACAATTTTATACTTGCTTCGAGTGTTCAAATAGACCAGCGTGATTATACAAGCTAATGAATTTTCGTCATTGTATTTTACAATTGGAATGTTGATATCGTGAGCTTCTTGAATTATTCTTTCCATGGTTTCCGTGTCTTTTCTAAGAGTGGCTTTAAGCATTTCATTCGATTTCAAGACAATTTCAGAAACCGCTCCCATTGACTTATCTTTCAGGGCTTCATCAAATTTTATTCTAAGTTCTTTATTTGGAATAGTAAGGATTTCGTAATGATAACTCAAAAAGCCATAAATTGTCATCGCTGAAAGAATTTTATTCCGAGTATTCAATTCTTTTTTTCTGCATTGTATCCTTTTAGCTTTATTTCTAATAAAGGAATGTCAGACACCATTTTTATAATGTCATCTTTTACAGAATCTATGTCATTATTTATATAGTATAAAATTTCATCCATCGGTCCGGTATTTGTCCAGTAGCTTTGGCAAACACCTTGCTTTAGCGTAGTTGTCACTGTAATATTTGCAAATTATTACAGGTATAGTAGCCGTTGTATCATTCTTTTAGGTTTGCCATAGAAACTTTATCTTGCTTTTGGCACAGACTTTCTACTTCTTCATTTGTAAATCCGAAATATTTATCATACATATGGTCATTCATTACACTGAATTTTAAAAACATATTAAGTGCAGAACCTGATGAGTATTTTGCAATAGGGAGGACACCAGTCATGTAAGCAAGTTCTATATATGGTTTATCTTTTAATAAATCTCTTAAAAA
>FR883864.1:418-532 GCA_000435275.1 Clostridium sp. CAG:557 | reverse complement strand
TCAAGGTTATTTTGGACGCATTAAACGGTGTCGCTTATCGAGATGATGTGCAGATTTGCAGGTTTTACTTTGATTCGCAGTGCCGCGCTGCCGGTGGCAGATACAGCGGTGCTG
>FR883864.1:0-396 GCA_000435275.1 Clostridium sp. CAG:557 | reverse complement strand
AGCGGTGCTGACGAATAGGAAAAAACACAGAGAATTGCAAGCGGAAGCGCGCAAGGCGACAATGTTTTTGACCGAAAACAAGATTTAAAAGGAGCAGTTTATGAATAAAAAAATTAAAATATTTAAAAACGAAACAAATATTTACAGCGGCAATTGCTACGTCAACACAGTGATTTTCAGAGGTAGAATTTACGATGAATTCAAAAAAGTTGGTCAGGATGGGATAAGGTTTTCGCTGCAATTAAGTAACGGAAAAGACCCAAGAACAGACGAATGGAACAAGCCAACATTCGCTGATTGTACTGCATTTGGAGGGATTGCAACGCGCATTTTAAACGAGTACAAGCCCAAAGATGAAATTTGGTTAATTGCAAAATATTACTCAAAACAGCAAGA
>FR883863.1:22360-58086 GCA_000435275.1 Clostridium sp. CAG:557 | reverse complement strand
AGAGCAGATTGCCTGTTAAAAACAATCTAGCTCTTCAAGATCTAAATATTAAAAATAGTTATAAGAAACTCTCAAGTCCCTTATAGCTACCCACAGTGGTGCGAGTGACGGGACTTGAACCCGTACGTTGTAAACACACGCCCCTCAAACGTGCCTGTCTGCCAGTTCCAGCACACTCGCATTTAATTGACCCAATTATGATACAATATTTTTCTCACAATGTCAACAACTTTTAACTTCATTTTAATAAAAATAAAATTGAGTCATTAAAAAAGCTAACTCACAGTTCATTTAATGAACATCTTCACTTCTTGAATAGAAAGATCTCGCCATTGCCTCGGTTGAAGCATACCCAATTTCAGCTGACCGATTGAAATTCTTTTAAGTCTTGCTACATTTAGCCCTACCTGCTCGCACATTTTACGAATTTGCCGATTTCTGCCCTCTTTAATAATCACTTCTAAAACAGTCCTGTCTTCTACATCCTTCAAAACAGTAATTCGAGCTGGCTCTGTTTTGTACCCATCGATTTCCATCCCAGAGCTTAATTTCACCAATTGTTTCTCATTAGCCTTAGGTTTAACTGTAACTCGATATTTTTTTTCTACATGTCTAGATGGATGTAAAATAGCGTTCGAAAAATCACCATCGTTCGTCATAAGCAACAATCCCTCTGAATCTTTATCAAGGCGCCCAACCGGATAAATTTTTGCTGGCACATCTCGAACCAAATCTGCAACACATTTTCTACCAAATTCATCATTCATCGTAGAAACAAATCCACGTGGCTTGTGCAGCATTATGTAGTATTTTTTCGCTCCACAAGCAACTAATTTTCCATTGACCAAAATTTTATCTCTGCTCAAATCAACCTTATCTCCAATTTTCGCAGTCTTTCCATTCACAGAAACCAAGTTTTGTTTTATCAACTCCTCCGCTTTTCGCCTAGAAGTTATGCCACACTCAGAAAGAGCCTTTTGAATTCTTATTTTTTCCACGATAAATAACCTCCAAAATTAATTAAAAATTCCACAAAAAAATCTGCAAAGCTTTTGCCATAAATTTCCATCCTGCTTAACAACGTCTTCATCTTTTGATACAATCAAATCATTATAAGCCAAAATCTGGTCATTAAGTTTATACTTAACTTTTCCTATAACTTGGCCCTGTTTAAGTGGAGCATATAAAAAAGTAGGAACTTCCACAACTTTCTCGATTTTATTTTTATCGCCTTTAGCCAAAGTAAGAGAAATTTTATCTTTAACGAAAGCAGTCACTTCATTCACACGTCCACCAACTATCGGTAAAACAACATAATCTTTGTTATCAAAAACGACTGTTTCGACTTGAGAAAACCCATAATCGAGCAATTTTTCATGGTCATTCCAGTCGTCTCCAGCATTAAGAGTAACCGCAACTAGACGAGTATTATTTTTTTCTGCAGCAGAAACTAAACATCTACCAGCTAATTTAGTAAATCCTGTTTTGACTCCGATACATCCTTCGTACCGCTTCAGCATTCTATTTTCATTGTAAAGTGTCCTAATTTCATTTGGTTC
This sequence comes from Clostridium sp. CAG:557, assembly GCA_000435275.1. Lineage (GTDB taxonomy): Bacteria > Bacillota > Clostridia > Oscillospirales > Acutalibacteraceae > CAG-557. The sequence continues at coordinate 56,527 of FR883863.1, read as the reverse complement.
TCTAAAAGGAACCTCTACCCTCTTCTTAGAAGAAATGTCAAAAAAAGCCCTGTTTTCAAGTGCATAAGCTCCCAATAATGCCATGTCGTAAGCAGTTGAATGATGATTTCCCTTATCAAGGCCTGAAGGAGTTTCAAAATATGTATCCAACATTCCAATTTGTTTAGCTTTTTTGTTCATCAAGTCAACAAAACCATCCACAGAACCTCCTAAGGTAATTGCAGCAGAATTTGCTGCATCATTTCCAGAAACTGTAAGCATGCCTTTAGCCAAACTCGATAATGGCAAAACTTGCCCTACTTGTAAATACATAGAAGAACCCTCAACGGGTACCATTTTATCTGTAATTGTGACGTTAAAATCTTCATTTTGAGCAGCCTCTAGAGTCAAAAGTGCAGTCATAATTTTCGTCGTGCTTGCCATAGGTCTTGGTTCACGCTCGCTTTTTCCGAAAATAATTTTTCCTGTGTCAGCGCAAATTACAACTGCAGATTGCGCTGATAAAGAAGGTTCTTCTGCATAAGTTTTCAAAGATACTCCCGACACAAAAAAGCAAAATAAAATCATCAAAGTCAATAACCTCTTACACAAATCAGCCACATCCCTATAAATTTAATGTTCTTAGCTAATTATATGCAAGCAAGTTAAAATTATTAAAGCTAAACAGCGATTAATCTTCGTGGTTTTTTGAATTTTTATCAGACTTTTTAATTATCGAGCCAATTTTGTCAACCATATCAGGCACCAAATCTATAACTTTTTCTGTCGCAGAAGACGATGGTTCGGCATATAAAATTCTAATATTGCCATCTCTGTTAACAGTCAAAAACGCAATTGGAGAAATTGTGACCCCTGCACCACTGCCACCTCCGAATAAATTTTCGTTATTAACTTTTTTGCCTGAAAACTCTGACCCGCCAGAAGCAAAGCCATAAGAAACCTTTGAAACAGGAATAATCACAGTCCCATCATCAAGTTTAATCGTCTCGCCTATAATCGTATTTACGTCAACTAAGCCTTTAATTTTTTCAATAGTCGTGTCAACCATGTTGTTTATTGAGCAATCACTCATAATTCTACACCCTTTCAGAAATTGTACTTACATACATATTTTTAACAAATTTGAATAATGTTTGCAAAACGATACCTACCATAGATATTGGGAAAAAATAAAATTTTGAAGAAAAATTAACCTTGCATTCATTATCATTAAATCCTGGAATCACCTCAATGTAACACTTGCTTTCGTCCACATTTCGCAACAAAACCGATTTTACATAACTTATAAGTGCATAAACTTTCGTATATCCAACAGCTGTCTCAGCGGCATCATCCTCAGCAATTAGCAAATGAAGATCAAAATAATTTATGTGTATTTTTTTTAAAACCCTCTTTGAAGAAGCTAAAAAGATATCTACAATCGATTTTAAAATTTTCAAAAAGCCAAAAAAACCTTTTTCTTTTATTATACTCCAAATTTTATTATCATGGCTTTTAAATTGATTTTTTTCAGACTTCTTTCCATCAGATTCATTTTTCTTTGATGGAATTAAATCAACCGAAAAAAACAAAAATTTCATTTTAACAACCAAATAACTTTCAAAAGAAACATAAACTTTGACTGGACAACATAATAAAATAAATAAAATCAAAATAATTCCCCAAAAAATATACAAGAAAATCATTTGTCCTCCCAAAAATCCCTTTTGCCATCAACTTTCACATCACTTTTTAATTCGGGCAATTCATCAACAGACATAATTTCAAAGCATTTTAAAAAATTAAGAGTTGTGCCATATAAAAGTGGTCTTCCTGGCAAATCGAGCCTTCCTCTTTCCTCAATCAAATTACGAGTATTTAAGTTAGATACAATGCTTGTGCAGTCAACGCCTCTTATGTTTTCAACAAAAGATTTTGTGACCGGTTGATTATATGCAATAATTGCCAAAACTTCCATCGCCGCCTGAGATAATGGAATATGTCTCCGCAAGTCCAATGCGCTTTTAACAAAATCCGAATAAATTGATTTTGTACACATTTGATATTTGTCATCTAATTTTATTATACAAATGCCACTCTCATCTTTATCAAAATCATCCATCAAATTTTTTAACAATTTAGATACAGTCGACTTGTCCAACTTAATCGTTGTAGCTATTCTTTCTGCAGAAATCGGTTCCCCACTGGCAAATAAAATTGCTTGTATGGCAGCCTTAGCTTTTTTTATTTCCAAATTTCACATCACCATCCAATAATCTTATTTCTTCATTTTCACCATCTATAGTAATCCTCTTTCCTTTTACCAACTCCAAAATCGCTAAAAAAGTTGCAACCATATCAGATTTTGACTTACTTTTAGAAAACAACAAGTTATAATTTACATTATTTAATTTTTTTAATTGACGCAAAATAAAAATAACTTTTGAAAAGACAGAAACAATTTTTCGCGAAACTATTCCAGAAAAAGATTCTCTGGACGGTGGTAATTCTTGATTTTTCTTCCCTACCGAATCAACATAAGCCTTAAAAAGGTCCAAAGAGTTGTGCTTCAAAGAATAAGTCATATCAAAATTTATTTTTTGAGGATCTCTTGAAATATAATCGTAGTTCATCTTTGATAGCATTAACTTCGCAATTTCCTGATATTGTTTATACTCAACAAGTTGTCCCGTTAATTCTTGCTTTAAAGCTTCTGCTTCTTCGTGTTTAGGCAGCAAAAATGTGGTTTTTATATATACTAATCTTGCAGCCATTTCCAAAAATTCGCTGGAGATATCCAGACTTTGCTCTTTCATTTTATCTATATGTGCCATATACTGCGTCAGAAGTTCAGAAATTTGTATATCGTAAATATTAAGTTTATTTTTTTTTATTAAATGCAATAATAAGTCAAGTGGACCTTCAAAATTTTCCAATTTATACGATATTTTTTCCATAAATCTCCTTTAATTATATTCCAAAAGGCAAAGCTGCAAGCCATATAATGCCACTTAAAACTAAGTTCTGAAGAAGTATTAGTGGAATTAATAAAATATTTGTAAATAGCAAAAAGAAAACAGCAAATATTATATATCTTTCATATTGATAATACTTAAATAAAAATTTATTTGGTAAAAAAGCAGCTAAAATTTTTGAACCATCAAGTGGAGGCAGCGGCAACAAATTAAATACAGCTAATCCAATGTTAATTTTTATAAAAGAATACATAAAACTAATAATATAACTCAAAGCATCGTATGGAATAGTGCTTCTTCCAAAATAAATTAATGAATTAAGTCCTATTGCTGCAATAAGCGCAGCAATTATATTAGACATTGGTCCTGCCAAAGCCGTAAGAGCCATTCCAACCTTGGGATTTTTAAAATTTCTGGCATCAACTGGAACAGGCTTTGCCCAACCAAATCTGAATAAAATCATTGCAGCTGCACCAAGTGGGTCTATGTGTGCTAATGGATTTAAAGTCAGTCTACCACTGTATTTTGCAGTATTGTCTCCAAATTTATATGCAACAAAACCATGTGCCCATTCATGAATCGGCATTACGACGAAAATTGTTATTAAAATGGCTAATATATTCATAATAGCCTTCTGTAAAGTCATTCCATCTTGTAAAAACCACATCTATAATCACTTCCTATTATATTATACCTCTTGACTAACAAAATTTCAAGTCAATTCAAACTGCACGTTTAGATAAAAATTGAAAAAAACTTGATTTTTTGTTTAAACTTTGGTATTATAATATGGATATATATTCGCATTTAAGGAGGTGCTTATACATGGCTAAATGTGATGTCTGTGGAAAAAATATTGCTTTTGGTATAAAAGTTTCTCATTCTCATCGACGTTCTAATAGAACTTTTAAACCTAATGTTAAACGCGTTAGAGCTTTAGTTAACGGAACTCCTCAAAGAATTCATGCTTGTACTCGTTGCTTAAGGTCTGGTAAGGTTGCTAGAGCTGTTTAATTTTATTGCTCTTTTTAATACTCTTTTTTAAATTCGGTAGCTTTTATTACCGAATTTATTTATACTCAAATAATTGACCTCCATCTATATATAATTTTATTAAATTAATTCTTAAGGAGGATTTTTATGACCATAAAAGAGTTTTTAAACTTTGCCAAAGACTGCAAAACTAAACCTGAACTGGCTTCTTTGGCAAAATCTAATGGAATAGACTTAAAAAAAGACGAATTAAATAAATTATTTCAAAAAATAACTGATGGAATTGAATTAAGTTTTGACGAGCTGGAATCTGCAGCTGGTGGAAACACTTATGGAATGGATGAACAGACTAAACAAAAAATCATTAACTAAAGTAAAAAGCACCCGCACTATACCGCGCGGGTGCTAATTCTTTGCTTATTTTGATGCTATTGTCAATTTTTTCTCTTCTCCATTCAAGAGCCTTATTAAATTTTTCTTATGCTTATAAATAACAAAAACACCTACTAAAACAGAAATCGTCGTAACTATAATAGTGTATCCAAATGTAGCAGGGCGTCTTGCTCCAAGATAATCGTAAAAGTATGTAACGCAAAAAGTTATAATCGGATATGAAACTGCGGCCAAAATCGAACCTAAAGAAACCAATCTCGTTGAAAAAACAACTATCAAGAATACCGCCAATGCAAGAAAAGCTACTCTCCAATCCGTCATAATTAATAGTGAAAGTGCTGTTAAAACTGCTTTTCCTCCGCGAAATTCAAAAAAGCAAGGATACACATGACCAATCAAACACGCTACGCCAGCGATATAAATTCCATACTGAACTATGCAAAACTCCGGCACTCCGGGCAAGCTAACCTGAGAAAAAACAAATCTTCCAAATAAACAAGCAACTATGCCTTTGCCAAAATCGCCTAACATCGTCAAAAATGCTGGCCAAAATCCAACTGAGCGCAATACATTTGTAAAGCCGGCATTTCCACTGCCCATATTGCGAATATCTGATTTGTTTTTATAATATCGAGTAAGCAAAATAGAAAAGCTAATGCTTCCAATTAAATATCCAACTGTTGCCACAATAATCATGTGTAGCCAATAAAATTTAAAAAAATTAATTGTCTGAAAGTCCAAAAAATCACTCCTAATAGTTTAAACTCTATTTTTCTGTTTTTTCTCTTATTATAAATCTTATAGGCGTACCCTGCAAAGAAAATGTCTCTCTAATTCTATTCTCGAGGTACCTTTGATATGAAAAATGAAAAAGCTGCGCCGAATTTACAAAAAAAACAAATGTCGGCGGTTTGACAGAAACTTGAGTAATATAAAAAATTTTCAATCGTTTTCCTTTGTCTGTTGGCGGCTGAACTCTAATAATCGCCTCTGCCAAAACATCATTCAGCACTCCGGTAGAAATTCGCATAGCGTTCGCATTTGAAACAGCAGTTATCATCTCGAACAAATTTTCTATTCGCTGACCAGTTTTTGCCGAAATAAAAATTATTGGAACGTAAGACATGAATGAAAAATCATTTTCCAACTTTTTTCTATAATTAGACATAGTTTTATCAGTTTTTTCAATCGCGTCCCACTTATTTACGGCTATCACGCATGCCTTGCCAGCCTCAATAGCAAGCCCTGCCACTTTCGAATCCTGCTCAGTAAAACCCTCAACAGCATCTATCATTATAACGCAAACATCACTACGTTCAACAGACATTTTTGCGCGAATTACGCTATATTTTTCAACAGCATCATAAACCTTATTTTTTCGACGAAGTCCTGCTGTGTCGATAAAGTTAAAGCACCCAAACTCATTTTCTGCAAAAGTATCGATAGAATCTCTCGTAGTACCTGCGACATTAGAAACTATACACCTATTTTCACCGGTTATCTTATTTATAAGCGATGATTTGCCGACATTTGGCTTGCCAATAACAGCTACGTTTATTACCGCGTTTTGCCCTTCATCAGGAATTTCATCAGGCAAATTTTTTAAAACCTCATCGAGTAAATCGCCGGTTCCGTGGCCGTGTACTGAAGAAACCATTATAGGGTCACCTAACCCCAAATTATAAAATTCATAAAAATCAGGCTCAACATTTCCTATTTTATCACATTTATTCACGCAAACGATAACCGGTTTTCCACTTTTTTGCAGCATAATAGCCACTTCTCGGTCTGTAGCGACCAAGCCAGTTTTTATATCTGTAACCAAAATTATAACATCCGCAGAGTCAATTGCAAGCTGGGCTTGACGGCGCATTTGCGACAAAATAATATCATCAGAATATGGTTCTATTCCCCCCGTATCTATCAACGAAAATGTTCTATTTTGCCACTCGCATTCACCATAAATCCTGTCTCTCGTCACTCCAGGAGTATCATCGACAATAGAAATTCTTTGCCCCACTAGCTTATTAAACAGTGTAGACTTTCCAACATTTGGCCTTCCTACGATCGCAACAATCGGTTTTGCCATTTTGGTACCTCCATTCTTTAATATGTAAAAAAAGCTATTTTTCTGGTTGTTTTGCAATGTCTATCTCCAAGACTTCAATTGGATACTTTTTATCTATTATGTCCTTTAAATAATCCGACAAAACCACTGGATAAATTATCTCGTCACAATTTTTTATTTCATCATAAGAGAACCATTTTAATTTTTTTAATACAGGTTTCTCCTCCTCAGTTAAATTTTTCAGATTAACTTCAGATGCCACTTTATGATGCACAACCACAAATGACTGTCTAATGTCATTTGCTTCTCCATTAATATTAAGAGTCATTCTACCTTTAAAAACAATTGGTCCTATATCCAGTTTGTCCTCAACAATAGAAGTCTCCTCAAATATTTCTCTTTTTATCGCAGAAATATAATCTTCGCCATCTTCAATTTTGCCACCAACCATTTGCCAAAAGCCACCATTATATTTCTCGGTTTCGTTTCTAATATTTTTATCATCAGTATACACCAAAAGCAACTCATTTTTTTCGTTTAAAAGAATTGTCTTTATACTATTTCTAGTTTTTATAAATAAAATTCTCTTAAATAAATTTCTATAAAAGAAAATAGAGAAGGTTTCAGATGCCCTCTCTATGCTAAAATAAGAAAATTAGCCCTCTATTTTAATAACTTCTCTACCCTTATAATAACCACAAGTTTTGCAAACTCTATGAGGTAATTTAAACTCACCGCATTGTGGGCATTTCATAAGTGCAGGAGCTTGAATTTTCCAGACATTCGAACGCCTTTTATCGCGCCTAGCCTTAGAATGTTTTCTCTTAGGCACTGCCATAATTTATGACCTCCTTAAAAATAATGTACAAAATTAAGTTAAAAATGAAAAACGAAAAACGAAAAGAAAAATCGTCATTGACGTTACAATTAATAATTATATAAATTTCTCATACCTTTGTCAAGCACAAATTAAGAAAACCCAAAAATACATTAGCTGTTTTTCTTGATATAAATATTTTCCCTTTCTTCTTTGCTTGCATTTATGTCTTCAGTTAATTTCTTTAAATTTTGTTCAAAACCAGCTTTTCTTCTTCTGTATAGTTTATTCCTAAATTAGCGAAATAATTCAAACAAAAAATGTCTCTAATTTCATCAAAAGTAAACTCTAAATAGTCGGCCGTTATGTAAGGTTTTTTTTAATAAATTTTCCTTTTAAAAATTTTAATATAGAATCCAGTAGAAGCTCTTTATTACAATTTCTATCAAAAATCTCTTACTACTTTTTATAAAGTTTGTTCCTCTTCAGCGATCAAATACAAAATGCAAACCAGCCAAACTAGCAAAACTAAAAAAAAGTTTAAGACAAGGGCTGTTTTTTCTTTTTTGAGTCCTGCTCTTTTTATTTTTGCTCATATTCTTTTATTTTCTGTTTTCCTTATAAACAAATTTTGTACAATGAGTCTAATGCTGCAGAACCTAATTTCAATAAATCTTTCTTTACAGTAATTTCAGAATTTTCTTTCTTCTTTACTTCATCCATTTCTTTATGCAATTCAAATTCTGTTTTATCAAAACCAAACTCAGATAGCACTTTATCAAGCGCGTTAAACTTAAAACAGAAATATTTACTATTTCCATCTACCCCCAAATTTTCCATAATTACATAATCTTTTTCTCCACTCAAAAGGATCTTTTTTGCTTCCCTCCTCGCACAATATTCATGCAAATATCCACCTTTAGAATTTCGCTCAGAACAGTATTTGTCCCAATAACTATCTGATTCATCTGCAAAAGCCTTTTTTGACATTCCTGCACTAAAAACCATACTTAAACTTAAAACTACCGATAAAAACTTTTTTAATTTACACATAATATTTTCTCCTAAAATAAAATTTCAACCTAATAATTATCTTTTTTGCACCGCAGAGGTATGTTTTTCGCGCAAATACGATGATTCTATGTCTGCAATATGTAATTTTACCGCCAGAGGATACTTTTCGTATGCCAAACCGATTGAAAAATCTCCACCTTTGGCCGCGTTGTCAAATCCTCCCATGTGCCATCTGATAGCCATTGCTTCCGCCGGTTTCAGCCGCATAAAACGTTCAATTAAAAACACCGATTTTTCCCCGTGGCCATATGGAAAACTATCCTCAATTGCATAAAACGGCTGTTTTTCCCATGCTCCGGTAACTTCATTTTTCACGTTTCGCGTCGAAACCTTATAAAACTCAGCTTTGCATAAATCGTGCAACAATCCGCATATAGCAAAACTTTCTTCTGAGTCCGACTGCTCTTCAAAGTATTTTTCTCTTAGCGTTTTATAAACGCTCACACTGTGTTGAACTAGCCCGCCCTCGCACGCACAATGATATTTTGTACTAGCTGGTGCTACAAAAAAATCTGTAGTTAAAAGCCAATTTAAAAGCTCTTCTGTCCCCTGTCTTTTAATAAAATTTTTGTATATTTCGACAAAATCTTCTTTAAAATTCATAATTTTCCTCCTTTATTTTATTATAGCGCAATAAAACAATTTAGTCTACATCAAACAACTTATTTTGCAATTTTTTTATTCGATTTTTCCTATTCATAGTCTCTTTTTTATCCAACACTAATATTCCATCCGGCGACAAACTCAAAACATCGCCAGGCCTTGCATTTTCAGGTAACTCCCGAATTTTTATCGCATACAATTTTTCAACATCATCCTGACAAATCGCATAAGCTCCATCTAAGCGGTCTATTGACAAAAATTTCAATTATTTTTCTCCTTTTCACAAAAAACTTTCAAATTTTCTCCATCCGTTGCAAAAATCACTGTGCCATCCAAATCTGTTCGATAAATTTTTATATTATTCTTTTTCAAACGCTCCAAAGTCTCCTTCTTTGGCAATTTATTTCTGTCCTCACCAACGGAAATCACCGCATACAAAGGCTGAATTTTATTCAAAAAAGCCTGAGACGTTGCTGTCTTGCTGCCATGATGTCCAACTTTTAAAACATCCGCTTTCACATCAAACCCAGCCGATATTATATCTCTTTCTGATTCTTTTCCAGCATCGCCAGTAAATAAAAAACTTTTATTTTTATATGTAACTTTCATCACAATAGAATTATTATTCATGTCGTCATATTGTGAAAGCGGTGCAAAAATGTCAATCTTCATCGGACCAATATCATAACTTTTGCCTGGCTCCGGTCGTTCGGCTTTCATGCCTTTATTGTCAAGCGAAATTAAAAGCCTTTCATAAGACCTAAATGTCGGAATCATATCATCTTTCAATTGCGGCATCATAAACGATTTTATATTAAATTCGTCCACAATATAACTCATTGCGCCCACGTGGTCACTGTGCTGATGTGTCAATATCAGCTGATCAATGGCTTTTATGTTCATTTTTCGCAAATACTCATTTACAAATTTATAAATGCTAGTTTCACCAGCGTCGATTAAAATATTTTTCCCTTCACAGGTAATAAAAATGCAATCTGCTTTTCCCACATCCAGAACGTGCACTGACATCGGATAATCATCGGCGCAACTTGAAAACTCTTTAACCGCGCAAACATTAAAAATATTCTTCCAAACTGGAACACCAACAGATTCAATAATCGAGATCGTTGCTGCTCCAATAAATATTATAAGAGAAATTAAAAGAATCAAAAAATTTTTTCTTTTTTGCATAATTTTAAACTTATTTTGCATAAAATTCTCCTTATAATTATTATTTATCCAAATTACTTTTTTCACCGAATTGATAATTTCTTATTAAAATTTGGCGTGGTTTTGAGCCTTCATGCGGACCCACTATTCCCATTCGTTCCATTTCGTCTATGAGTCTGCCTGCACGTGCATATCCTAAGCGCAACCGCCTTTGCAACAGTGAAGTCGAGGCTTGTCCAACTTCCATGATGCACCTTATTGCCTCTTCTAGCATTGGATCTTGCTCCTTATCATCAGATTTTTCATCTTTTGTTGGCTCGAGTACTGCATTTTTTTCAATTTCCTCAATGACTTTTTGATCATACTCATTTTCGCCGTTATTTTTGATAAAACTAAGTACATTTTCTATTTCTTTATCCGTCAAAAAGCATCCTTGAACTCGCATAGGTTTTGACGCTCCAATCGGAGAAAACAGCATATCGCCTCGACCAAGAAGTTTTTCCGCTCCACTTGAGTCAAGTATCGTCCTTGAGTCAATTTGTGATGAAACCGAAAGCGCAATTCGGCTTGGAATATTCGCTTTAATCGTACCGGTAATAACATCAACAGAAGGCCGTTGAGTTGCAATTACAAGGTGCATTCCAGCCGCTCGGGCCATTTGTGCCAACCTGCAAATCGCGTCTTCAACTTCGTTCGGCGCAGCCATCATTAAATCCGCCAACTCATCTATGATTATCACAATTTGTGGCATCATTTCCAGTTTTTCTTCATCATTTTCATCTAGTTTCCCTGATTTAATTTTGCTTTGAACCATTTTATTGTACGCCGTTAAATCACGCACATTATTTTCTGCAAAAATATTATACCTTTTTAACATCTCTGTTACCGCCCAATTTAGCGCTCCAGCGGCCTTTCTTGGATCTGTAACAACCGGCACCAAAAGATGCGGAATACCATTATAAATGCCCAGTTCGACCACTTTCGGGTCAACCATTAACAAGCGCACTTCTTCTGGGCTGGCTTTATAAAGAAGACTTATTATGAAAGAATTTATGCATACCGATTTTCCTGAACCTGTTGAACCCGCAATTAACAAATGAGGCATTTTGGCTAAATCTGCAACTGTAACATTTCCGGCAATGTCTTTGCCTAAGATTACGGTCAATTTGCTCTGAGAATTAACAAATTCATCTGAATTTATTAATTCTCGCATTTTTACAATATTTACTATTTTATTCGGAATTTCTATTCCAACTGCAGCTTTCCCAGGAATTGGCGCTTCAATTCTAACACCCAAAGCCGCCAAATTCAGCGCGATATCGTCTGCTAAATTTGTTATTTTGCTTATTTTTACCCCCGCAGCCGGTTGAAGTTCATATCGCGTAACCGCTGGGCCTCGGCTTATGTCGATAATCTTTGTTTGAACTGAAAAACTGTTCAGAGTGTCAACGAGCATTTGTCCATTCGTTTGCAGCTCATGACGAATATCCGCTTGATTTTGCTCTTTTGTTGGCTCCAAAAGCGTTGCTGGCGGATAATTATATGTACCTTCCTCCATTTTGTCAAGTGTTAATTTGACTTCGCTAGCCTCAAACTCCAACGACTCTTTTTTCTTCTTTTTATTTTTTTGAATAAACGCTTCCGCTGCCTGTTCCGCAGAATTTTCAAATAAATTTTCTTTTTTAGAGTTACTTGCTTTTTTTTCAGTATTTTCTTCAATATTGTTTAAAATTAAATTCGATTTAACCGGGTGTTCTGGGAGTTCCGTGTGATTTTTAGGGCAATTTTTGTCTAAGGCCTCATCAAATTCATCTTTGCAAAAACATTTTTTTATACTATTCAAAACAAAAATAAATATTTTTTTCATAAAACCATAAAGTGTAGTAAGGCTGGTTCCAGTAAGAAGCATTACTGACACAAAAAGTGACAAAATAATGATTATTTTTGCACCCACTCCTCCAAAAAGATACACAAAAGGAATGCCTAAAATTCCACTAAATAGCCCTGCGCCGGTATTTTGAGTTCCTTCTTTGTAAAGTTCAGCCAAATTTTGAAAATAATTAACCCTCTCAAAATCCGGATTGCTGCCAAAAATATACAAAGATGTACACGTTAAAAAAATTACAATTACAGACAACATTATCTTCACGCTAGTTTTCTCTTTTGGCTGCGCCATCGCCGTATTTATCGCTATGTAAAGTAACAATACCGGCCAAAAAAATGCTATTACTCCAAAAAGCCCCCATACAAAATTATGCAAAAAAAGCCATACATTCTCACCTTTTATAAAAACCAAACAAGCAAAAAGCACTGCCACTGCGAAAATTATTATTGCCAATACTTGATTATTTAATTTTGATTTTTCTGCCATACTTGGTTTATTTTTTGCATTTTCTTTAGAAATTACATTTTTTCTTGATTTTAAATTTTTTTTTCTCTCTATCAAAATATCTCCTCGCAATTTTTACGGCAAAAAGTAGGGACTTTTCGCCCCTACACCTGTTTTTCTGACAAACTCAATCATTATTTTTATTAGATTTTTTACTTTTACGATTTTTTTTGCACTTTTCACTATCTATCATATCATAAAGACACGTTAAAGCATCAGACAAATTTCCCATCTTATCAATAATACCTTCTTCAACCGCGTCTTTGCCCTCTAAAACCGTTCCAATATCCATATCAAGCTCGCATGTATTCATAACAAGTTTTTGAAAACGTTCCGCTGAAATTTCTGAATTATCTTCTACAAACCTCGTAATTCTTTTTTGCATCCTTTTAAGGTATTCAAATGCTTGAGACGTTCCCAAAACCGTTCCTGTCGTCCGCACAGGATGTACCATCATTGAAGCAGTTTTGGCTATAAAAGTCTTTTTCGCTGCCACCGCAAGCGGTACTCCAATAGAATGTCCCCCGCCTATAACCATAGAAACTGTCGGCTTTCTCATGCCAGAAACCAACTCTGCAAGTGACAATCCTGCCTCAATATCTCCACCCACAGTATTCAGCAAAATTAACAATCCATCTATTGATGGACTTTCTTCTATTGCGACAAGCTGCGGAATTACTTTTTCATACTTAGTTGTTTTAACAAAGTCTTCTGCATAATTGTGACCTTCAATTTCTCCCACAATCGTCAAACAATAGATTGTGTATTTTCCGTTCGTCACAACAACTGCACCTGTTTCATTAATCTGCTCTATCTGAATTTTACTGGCCGGATTGGCTTCACTTATGTTCTTATCAACGGTTTCATCAGAATTATTCGATGTTAAATCCTTATTTCTTTTCAAAATACCGCACCTCCGCAAATATTATTTGCAAAAGTGGCGATATAATACATTTTTTAATTATTTTTTGCTGCCAAAACTTCGATAGCTTTTTTCACAATATCTTCTGCTTGCATATTGTACTGTTCTTTTAAATATGGCATTTTTCCAACCTGACCAAATTTGTCCTGAACTCCAACGGCTCTAAGTGGTACTGGAAACTCTTCCATTAAAACTTCACATACAGCTGATTTTAACCCGCCAATCACACTATGATTTTCTACAGTTAAAACTGCTCCTGTCTTCCTGGCAGAGGCTACCACTGCCGCTTTATCAATTGGTTTTATCGTGTGAATATTTATAATCTCTGCGTCGATTCCCATGGACTTAAGTTTTTCATTTGCAATTAAAGTTTCATTAACCATTATTCCAGAACAGAAAATACTTAAATCTTTTCCTTCAGTAATTTTTGCTGCTTTAAACAGGTCAAAATCACAGTTTTCATCAAAAATATCTGGAGTATTTTTCCTAAAAGTTCTTATATACACCACACCATAATAATTTACAATTTGTGGCAATGCCTTTTTCAGTTGGATGTTATCTGTCGGTTCAAAAATTACTATTTCTGGGATACTTCTCAGTACGCCGATATCCTCCATACTCATATGAGTTCCGCCGTTAAATTCCGCACTAATTCCCGGGTCTGTTCCAATAATTTTTACATTTTGCTTAGCATATGCGCATGAAACTGCAATTTGGTCACAAATTCGTCTGGTCGCAAATGGCGTAAACGTCGAAATAAAAGGAATCATACCATAGCTACTCATTCCCGCTGCCACGCAGGCCATGTTTTGTTCTGCGATTCCAATATCTATCGACCTATCAGGAAATTTATTCTTCAGCCTCGACAAACCATTCGGCTTCGATAGATCCGAATCAATCACTACTATGTTTTCATTTTCTGACATTAATCTTTCTAACTCTGCTGCCAAAACTTGACGCATTTCCATTACTCTTCACCTCTCAATTCTCTCAAACCTTGCTCCATCATTTCTGGTGTAATTTGCATACTATGATTGCCTATTCCTGCATTTTCTGCAAAAGAAATTCCTTTGCCTTTTTTTGTATTTAGAATTATCATTGAAGGTTTATCAGAAAACTTCGCCAATTTTATTGCTGCATCAATCTCGTCACAATTGTGACCATTTTTCACATTTATAGCATTCCAACCAAAAGCTCGCCATTTTTCATCAAGCGGCGCAATATCACAAATTTCACTAATTGGCCCATCAAGCTGCAATTTGTTGTAATCTGTAAAAGCGATTACATTGCTCAGCTTGTGCTGTGCAGCAAACATTGCGGCTTCCCAAATCTGCCCTTCTTGAGTCTCTCCATCGCCAATTATTGTATAAATTGTTGCGCCATCATTTTTTATTTTCGAAGCCTTTGCAATTCCCATCGCACACGAAAAACCTTGCCCCAACGAGCCTGTTGTCATGTCAATTCCAGGAGTTTTGTTCATATCGCAGTGACTCGGCAAATTTGTTCCTGGCTGATTTAATGTTAAAAGCCAGTCTTTTGAAAAATATCCCTTACTACACAAAATAGAATAAACCGCTGGTCCACTGTGCCCTTTTGACACAACTAAACGATCTCTTCCTAGCATTTTAGGATTTTTGGGGTCAATTTTCATGTGTTTTTCATAAAGCACCACCAAAAGTTCCACAATAGACAATGACCCTCCGATATGCCCCACGCCCAATGTGCCTATTGTTTTTAAAATCAATCTCCGAATTTCATTGCATTTAATATTTAAATTCATTAAAATTTCCTCCAACAAAAAAACTGTTAAATTAATTCCAATTATACAACTAAAAAATGATTAAATCAACGTTCAAAAATTTTAAAAAAGTACGGCTAACATCTGTTTCACAACAAAAATATATCTATTTATAAATCATTTTATAAATTCAAAAAAATTGTTCTGAATAAATTTAAAATTTTTAACATACTCACATAAAAAAAGAGAAACAAATAATATGTTTCTCCTTTTTCTTATTTTTCATCTATCTCTTGTATACTGCCACTTGTACCCGTAAGCGGTTTTGCCCTGCTTTTTACAAATTTTATTTATCGTTGCATAATCAGCTTTAACATATTTGGTGTTTTCACGAATCCATGCAGCTCCATCCATGATTTTAGAAAATGTTTTAATAATCTTCATCGTATCTTTATCAAGCATATCAATTTCAATTGCATTTGGTCTATTTTTTTTATATTTTTCGACCATAAGCTGCCGATATTCCGGGTTTGTTTTCATTTTTTCTATATGCTTTTTTAATCCAACCCCTACGTTTGAAGCCTTCTTTTTCTTTTCATCTTTAACAACTTTTTCCTTAACAATGCTATTAACTCCCATAACCTAATACAAACCTCCATACAAAAATATAAAACAATATTTGGTGGAGATGAGGGGAATTGAACCCCTGTCCGAAAACCGCTTATCAAAACTTTCTACGAGTGTAGTTATTGAATTAAAATTCCCTCAGAAAAACGCCCAATAACAGGCTTTAAACCTTGGTAGACTCTAAGTCATGACTAAATTTGAGCCAAAATTCAGTTCACGTTCACTGCTATTCGACGCCTTATAAAGAGCCGCAGTATTCTCTAAAAAGACGGCAACTGACTAAGCAGCTGCTAATTCAACGTTATTATTGTCGTTTAATTTTTTAAAATTGCGAAGTTTAAAGCGTATTCGCACCGCTACTCGCTTGCTAAGACTCACAATCCCCGTCGAAACCGTTACATCCCCAGGTAAATTTTAATGATTATATTCTTTAACTGTGCGTTCAATTTTTCTTTGTGCATCTCTTTGAGCCATAACACTACGTTTATCGTATAACTTTTTACCTTTGCAAAGTCCTACACAAACTTTTACAAGTGAACCTTTTAAATAAACTGACAAAGGAATCAACGCATAGCCATCTTGTTTAACAAGCCCCAAAAGTCGCATAATTTCACGTTTGTGCATTAATAACTTTTTAATGCGCATAGGGTCTTTATTAAAAACATTTCCCTGCTCGTAAGGTGAAATATGCATACCATTAATCAAAAGCTGTCCGTCTACAATCGAACACCAGGATTCCTTCAAAGATGCCTTCCCTTGACGTATTGATTTAACTTCTGTTCCAAAGAGCTCTATTCCTGCCTCAAACTTTTCTTCCACAAAATAATCATGAAATGCTTTTTTATTTTGCGCAATTGTTTTAAAAGTCTCCTTTTTCATATTCACCCTCTTTTCAAGCACAGAAAGCTTGCGTCTGCCACAACTTTCTAATTCAAATTATACCACAGGCAGCCTCCCATGTCAATAAGGAATGAAGTCAAAAAAATTAGGAACTGTCACAAAATAAAACAAAAACCAATCATATTTCACTTCTGCCAATCAACGCTCGTGAAAGTGTAACTTCATCTGCATATTCAAGATCTCCTCCAACCGGAATCCCGTAAGCTAATCTAGTCACTTTTACACTCAGAGGCTTTAATAATTTTGAAATATACATAGCGGTTGCTTCGCCTTCAACTGTAGGGTTTGTCGCCATGATTACCTCTTTTATTGGTTCATTTGAAATTCGCGACAAAAGTTCTTTAATATACAGCTGTTCAGGCCCGATGCCATTTAATGGGGAAATTGCACCGTGCAAAACATGATACGATGCAAAAAATTCGCCGGTTTTTTCAAGAGCAACAACATCCCGTGGATCTTCAACAACACAAATTATACTTTTGTCCCGAGAGTTATTACGGCATACATGGCACAAATCTTGATCTGTTAAGTTTTTACATATTTTACAATATTTAATTTTTTTATGCGCATCAACTATCGCTTCAGAAAATTCTTTGGCATCTTCATCAGACATTTGTAATACAAAATACGCTAATCTTTGAGCAGTTTTTTTGCCAATTCCAGGTAAACGTTCAAATTGCTCAATTAACCTTGCAAGCGGCAATACATTATATTCCATCATAAGCTAAAATATTCCAGGCATACTAAGTCCAGCCGACAATTTATCCATTTTTTCATTTTTTTCATTCACAGCGTTACGAATGGCTTCATTAACCGCAACAATAAGCAAATCAGACAGCATTTCAACGTCATCTTCATTTACAATTTCCGGAGCAAGCTCAATATTTTTCACTTCGAGCTTACCATTAATAGTCACTTTAACCGCTCCGCCAGATGCCGTTGCTGTATATTCTTTTTCTCCAAGTTCCTCAGTCAATAAATCCATTTCCTTTTGCATTTTTTGTGCCTTCACTGCTAGCTGTTGCAAATTTGCAGTGCCTCCATTATTATAACCTTTTGGTAATCTTGCCTTCATAAATAGTCCTCCTAAAACTTATTTTTCTGTAACATTTATCCCCATTTTTTTTG
The DNA here is from genome assembly GCA_000435275.1 of Clostridium sp. CAG:557. Lineage (GTDB taxonomy): Bacteria > Bacillota > Clostridia > Oscillospirales > Acutalibacteraceae > CAG-557. The sequence goes on along the minus strand of FR883863.1, from coordinate 38,751 downwards.
CCGTATCTGCTAGTTCATTTAAAGGGTCCTCAGGTTCATCCTCGGCTTTTGTTCCGGTGTAAGGGCCTAATTTATATGCCTTTCCTGTAACATTTTTAACCGCCATTCTCATTTTATCTCTTTGATTTGATTTTCTTAAGAGTTCAAACGCCATTTCATTTTGAGAGTCAATTAAGACAAAATCCCCACTAATGTATGCAGTTGACCCCTTAAAGGCAGTCGCTATCGTATGTGAATAATCTTTTAAAACTTCCAAAACTTCATTCCAATTCGTCATTTTTTGAGCATTTTTCTGTAATTCCATCACATCAATGTCTGCTGAAGATGGTTTTCTTTTTAAAATTTCATCTGTTTTTTCAGCTAACATTTCTTTTGAAGTCGATTTTTCAGATAAACTCTCTTTTTCTTTAACGTTTAACTGATTTTCCTTAAACTCTGTTTTCAACTCAGCTTTCAATAAATTGATTTCACGCTCCAATTTATCAATTCGGTTAGCAATAGCTTCGTTGCTATAGTTTAATTTGGGCGAACAAAGTTTCACCAGACACATTTCAAGCTCTGTTTTCGCATCGCAGCCCTTGCTCATTTTTTCAAATGATTGCTGCAGTGTGTCCATTATAAAAATTATTGTTTCAAGAGTTACCTTTTCTGCTAAGTCTTTTAATTTTTTATAATCTTCATCTGAAATAATTAGCAAATTCTGTGCGCTTTTTAAAGTTTTGATTAACATTATATTTCTAAAGTTACTTATTAGTTCAAAAGTCAATCTCGACATATCTTTAGAATGTTTATCAAAATTGTCAACTGCAGCCAACGCAATCTCTGGCGATTCTTTTAAAATTGCCTCAATTATTTCATAAACCTGTTCCTGTGATGCTATTCCTACTGTTTTTGAGACAATCTCAACTGTTATTTTTTTGCTCACTCCAATACATTTATCCAAAATTGCCAGTGCGTCTCTCATCGCTCCATCAGAAATTTTAGCTATTAAAAGTGCCGCATTTTTTTCTATATCAGCATTTTCTTGCTCAGCAACATACTCGAGTCGCTTTGCTATGTCATTTGCAGAAATTTTATGAAATTCAAACCGCTGACATCTTGACAAAATTGTCGCAGGAATTTTGTGTACTTCGGTAGTTGCTAAAATAAATATAACGTGAGCTGGTGGTTCTTCCAAAGTTTTCAGCAGAGCGTTGAAAGCTCCAGGAGATAGCATATGCACTTCATCTATTATGTAAACGCGGTATTTGGCTTTTGCTGGTGTAAATATCGCTGATTCACAAATATCTCTTATATCGTTAACGCCGTTATTGCTCGCCGCATCCAACTCGACAATGTCCATAACTTCACCAGCGTCAATTTCTCGGCACAAATCGCACTCACCGCACGGATTGCCTTCATCAAGGTTCATGCAGTTAACTGCTTTTGCGAAAATTTTTGCACAAGTAGTTTTTCCAGTGCCCCTTGAGCCGATAAAAAGGTACGCATGTCCTATTCTGCCCGATAAAAGTTCATTTTGAAGCGTTACTGTAACATGTGGCTGACCAATAACGTCTTTAAAAACTTTAGGCCTATATTTTCTGTAAAGAGCTTGATACATAAGCAATTTAACCTTTCACAAATTAAGATAAATTAAAAAGCAAAGTAGACCGTCTAAAAAAGACCCACAATATACTTGAATATGCAAGCGAACAAACTAACTGCATCGCCCCCAGCATTCCGCTTAATGCTGCTCGGTTCCCCGCCTGACATGATTCACGGCGCCAGACCGCACAGCGCCTATCCGCTTACATATTCAAATATATAGTGTCAACTTTGCTCTGTATATTTTATTTACTTTGGCTTTACGTTTTCATTATACTACAACTTTTTGTGAAAATCAATACTCACAAAAAAAAGTTAAACAAAAAATTGCCAGAAAAATCTACAAAATCATTCAGTTGAAATTATTGAATTATATGCTAAAAAACAGTATAATTATAAATAAATTGTCAAATTTAAGTAAATTTAATATTGGAGTGAAGTAAAATTGATTAAATATGTAATAAAAAAAATTTTTACTATATGTTTAACAGTCATCGCGCTTTCCTGTCCACACTTTTATGCAAATGCTTACATCGACTCATCTAAATCAAGCCCTAAAAAAAACGCAAATACTATACATGTAAGTCCTTCGGTTAATCTACATACAAACAAAGCTTTTTGCAAAAAAGGTATCGATGTTTCTCATCACAACGGCGACATAAATTGGCAAGCCGTAAAGGATTCTGGTATTGAATTTGCAATTATCCGAACAGGTTACGGTTGGGAAAAATGGGACAAGCAGACAGATAGAAAATTAAAAGCAAACATTGACGGTGCAAAATCCGTTGGTATGCCTATTGGTGCTTACCACTACAGCTATGCAACAACACTTCAAGAAGCCATAAAAGAAGCTGAGTTTTTTATCAATAGATTGAAATGGACTCAATGGGAATATCCTGTTTTTTTCGATTTTGAAGATAAATGTCAGGCAAAGCTAAACAATCTTCAAAAAACTGACGTTATCTTAACATTTTTACAAAAACTTCAAGAAGCTGGTTATTATACTGGATATTATACATTTTTAAATTGGCAAAAAAATTGCCTGGATATGAACCGACTTGGTGGATATCAATTATGGATTGCACATTGGAATAAAAACTGTGGTTGCAATTGGCCTTATGGAATTTGGCAATATACAAGTGAAGGCAGTGTTCCCGGAATAAACGGTCGCGTGGATATGAATTACTGCTATGTGGATTATCCATCAATAATAAAGAATATGCATCTAAACGGATTTTAATTTATAAAAAGGAACAGTCTTTGCTCGCTGTTCCCTTTGTTTTTTAATATGTATATTCGCACACTTCTTTAATTTTCTCTCTTAGTTTCAAAAAGTCATTAAAAGCTTCTGGTTTATTGGCTGGATTTCTGAGTAACGCTGCTGGATGTAATGTTGCCATCATTATAACTCCGTTTTTTTCAAAAAATATTCCATGTTCTTTTGTTATTTTCATATCTGGTTTAATGATTTTCATCGCGGCTATTCTTCCCAAACACACAATTATTTTAGGCCTTATCAGTGCAACTTGATTCCTGAGCCAGTCTATACATGAATCTTGTTCTTCTTGAAACGGATCTCTATTTTGTGGTGGCCTACACTTTACTATATTGGCAATATAAATATTTTTATTTCTGTCAAGGTCTACTGCTTTTAACATTTTGTCAAGTAATTGCCCGCCCCTGCCCACAAAAGGTTCTCCCTGCAAATCTTCATTTTCTCCTGGGCCTTCTCCTATAAACAGCACTTCCGCATTTTTATTTCCAACTCCAAAAACTACGTTGTGTCTGGTCTTACAAAGGTCACATTTTTCGCAAGTTTTACAGACTTTTTCAAGTTCTTCAAAGGATTTATACATAAACATACCTCTTTTTTACAAACTAACTTAAATATTTCATTTTTATTATATCATAATATAAATAAAAGGTAAATTTGTAGGTTACATCATATTGAAAATTTTTAGAAAATCAATACAATTAAAATATGTTTTTATCCTTATAAAAAGTATGGAGGTGATTTATTTTGAAAATTTTAGTGGAAACTTCGGCCAGACATATTCATTTATCACGGCACGACTTTGAAATATTATTTGGAAAAAACGCAAAGCTCACTATTAGAAAAAGCTTATCTCAACCAGGTCAATTTGCCTGCAATGAACGAGTTAGTATTATCAGTCCTAAAAACAAAATTCAAAGTGTTCCCATATTAGGGCCATTAAGAAATCAAACCCAGGTTGAAATATCTCTTACAGACGCCAGAAAATTAGGCTTAAACGCACCAATTAGAGACTCTGGCAACCTTACCGGTACTTCTGGATGTACTTTAGTTGGCCCAATGGGAGAACTAAACATCTATGAGGGAGTAATAGCTGCAAAAAGGCACATTCATATTGACCCAAAATTTGCTGAAAATTTTAATTTAAAAGATGAACAATATGTTAAAGTTAAAATTTATTCTGAGCACCGTTCTTTAATTTTTGACGATGTTGTTGTTCGTGTAAATGAAAATTTTTCTCCTGCTATGCACATCGACACGGACGAGGCAAATGCGGCTGGCATTAACTCAAATGTTTACGGAGAAATAATATTATAAAAAGTAAAAATATAAAAATAAAATAGCGTATCTCTTTGAGGTACACTATTTTTTATATTCTTATATATTTTTTAAATCCATCTAAATACATAAAAACAACCTAGTCCTTCATCATATACAAGTCTAACAATGACTTTGAGCATAAGAAAAGTACTCTTTCATTTCTACTCATTTGCTTTACGGAATCTTGTTTTGACCATTTTTCTACGTTATTGGCCACTTTTATTATTATTTTTTTCATGATTTCTGCCGCTTCACTAGATAATTTCGATGTATACACCGGGAATCTGCCTACTTCTTGCGGCTCCGGATATAAATCTATTCCCATTCCTGCCAAAAACCATTTTGCTTTAAATTCTCCAATCGCACACATTATTCCAGTAAAATCTGCTATTAGCTCATCATGCAAATTATTTTGCGATGAACCTAAAAATCTTTTTGTAAAATAATGTGTACATTCATGTTCTCGTCTTATTATTATCGAATAATCTCTCCACTGCTCATCCTCTAAGCCTAATTTTTGCGCCGGTATATTGCTGTATGGTTTATTCGAAAGCACTATAAATTTATTCGATACTCCATATGCAAAACTTGCTCCCGTTTTCTCTATATTCGGTACCGGTCTACCTTTATATATTAACTTTGTCACTATTTCATAAAAATCCTCTTCGTCTTTTGCATAAATCACCGGAATATTTCCTGCTATTGAATTATATATCTCTATGCTTACTTTTTTCGGCTCTTTCAGTTCTATAGCCTGCTCACCATGAGGAATTCTTTCATTCATAACTTCATTTATATTTTCACTATTAATTTCATCTACTATACTTTGCCAAATTTCTACAAATGGCTCGTCCTCTATTTCTTTTGGCTTATAATCCGCTACATTAAATTTATTATCACAATAATCTAAAATTTCTTCACATACTTTCTCATTTGCTCCTAATTTTTTTAAAATAGCCTTATAATCTTCCACTTTAGCCATTACATAATTCACCTTCCTATTTTTTCTTTAAATAATCCAGTTTCCCAGATTTGTTCATCTTATCAATTGCTCCTAACATCTGCTCAAAATTTGCATTTACTCCTACAATATTGCCATTCCCTTGGACCTCTTTATTATAAGTTGTATTTTTCCCTCCGTTAATTTTATCCAAATTCTTATCTTTTAAAAAATCTTTTCCTTTATCGTCTTTCTTCACAAGCAACACCCCATAAACTGTTTCTAATTTTTACCATATATACCTCTTTTATGAATCTCATTAACCATCATCTGAGCAACTTTTTGTGCCTCTTCTTTGTTGCTAGCTGTAAACACCACATTGTTATCTCCTTTTAATCTGTGCGTGAAAGTATCATCTTCTCCTCCCGCTACTGCTTCTAACAAATAATCTGACAGTTCCGCTTCATCTATTATTTCTTCTACATCTAAGTCATATCCATTTTCTCTCGCCAAATCCACTACTTCGTCAAGATTAGCCGCATTAACGAATATATTTCTAAATCCTTCATCGTCTTCTAATCTCTCCTTAAATTCTATGATATTTCTTTTCAAACAAATTCCTCCCTTTAGTTTTTGCTACAAAGTAACTTGCATATTTCCATTTCCACTTATATTATTGTTGTGATTTGTTGTGTTATGTGTGTCTTTTTTGCCTCCAGCCACCAAAGCTAGCTGTTCTTCACCTAACTCCGTTGTTAAAACATCTTCAATTGTTAACTCATAACCTAATTGCCTCGCAAACTTTACTACATCTTCTGCAGAAGTTATATTTTCTAGATCTTCATTGAACTCACCATTTTCAAATTTTTTTTTGAACTCTTCTTTGCTTTTCATTGTTCTTCCCTCCTCAATTAATATGGTACTACTGCCAGTATCTCCCCAGTATTTCTATCTCGCACTACAACACTGTAACTCGCATATGTTACAAATTCTTCTGTTCTTCCACCCGAAACATTATTTAATTCTTCTTCATCCAATTCCCCATTTCCTTTTATTTCTGTATCATAACCATATTTCGTTGCTACACGCACAGCATCTTTTGGATTCTTTGCTCTTAACAATATTTTTTTTAAATTTTCAGCCATTAAAAAACTCCCTTATAAAAAAGTTGCGGTGGTTTCTTTAGACAAATTAATTCTTTTGTACACACAGAAACCACCATTTAAACTCAAATTCTTCGGTTTAATAATCCCATCACTAACTGAAACTTTTGGTCCGCAGTTAATTGTGCACTAGAATTTTGGGATACGTCTCCTCCAGATGCTATTACATTACCATAATTAACTTGAATATTTTGCTCACCTTTAATTTTCTGAGTTAAGGTTCCAGTATAGCTGCTTTTATCAACATCTCCAAAACCACCCGAAACAGCATCTAAGTAATATTCTACCAGTTCATTTTCTGAAAAATCATATCCAAACTTCCTAGCTTCTTTGCACATTTCTTCTACAGACTTAATATTTTCCAAAGAAATTTTCAGCTGTTCATTAGTGTCAATGTCATTTAAAAAGTCTTTTATCGTTTTCATTTTCAGCCCTCCTCTTACAAATATATTTACAAGAATATCGAAATTTTATATTAAAAAATGAACTGAATTTAACAAAAAACGTTAAACTAAAATTGAGTTAAATACAATGAAAGAAAATTTGTATCTTCATAAATGAAAACAAAGAAAACTAATTTTTTCTAAAAAGTAATGACATTCTTTGCAAATAAAATGGTTTGTTGATTTACTAATCAATTTTATGATTTCTAAAATTGATGAATTTATATATGACAAATATAATTGTATCTCCACTTCAATACTTATTGTACACCATTTGAAACTAGATGGACACAATGCCATTAAATTTGCTCTTAAGGTTTTTCTCTTCATCGCTTTTACTAGTGTTAAGATCCATACATTTGTTTAACATTTATACACAACTTAGTCATTTTATTATAAAATGAGTCTCATATATTTGAGGTTTTTCATTAAATTAAAACGAGATTACTTAGGCTCTTATTGCCTACTTCTAGATAAAAAATATCATCCATAAATTGCCCATTCTGTTTATAGAAACACCAGAATTAATAAAATTTCCCAAATACACTATCGGCATATTTAATAATATCTTTCAGCGACTTTTTAATACTATTAAAATTTATATTCGACTAGCAACAATCAAATAATATTTTTGCTATTTACAACGCATTAAATAAAAACTTCACTTTATCATTGGATTTCTTATAAAAAGTTATTTATTCTTATTTATATTTATTCCACCTGTATTTTGGGCTGTATTTCCTCGCCCATTAACATTTTGTGTAATCTTTGCATCCACCTTAGAAAAATCAAAGTCCAAAAGGTTAAACTTCGCATCAATATCTCCAGTGCTTATATCTCCTACATAACCACCAAGGGTTCCAGCTCCACCAGACACTTGCTTTAAGTCGTTTTCATCAAAACTATAACCGTTATCCGCTGCAATTGAAACAACTTCCCCTGCATTTTTAGCTTTACTTACCTTCTTGGCTAAATTTTTATCACTCGATACTTCCTTTGCAAATGCTTTTAAATCTTTCATTTTTATGCACTCCTTTTAATTTTTTACCTACTTCCTTATTTCAACAAACAATATTTATTAATCACCTCCTTGACTTAATCTAAAATTTTAAAAATGTTCATTAAAAGTTTCCATTGCTTTTGTGAAATTTAAAATTCCTTCACTTTCTTGAGCCCCACCCGAAACGCTAGTTAATTCTGTATCAGGTAAACCTTCCGACTGAGCTTTGTCCATTACTTGTGCTATTCCTAGCAAGCTTTCTACAAATTCTTTCATTGGCATTCCATCAAGGTAAGGCTTTGCTACAAGATACGCCCCTTCGGGTGTTGTTTGTCGTAAAAAATCTTCTCTCACAGTTGCATTTTCTGTTAGTACCTTTAAAAAGTTTTCCATGTTTTACGCCTCTTTTTTATAAATTTCACATTTGTTTAAAAATAGCTATCTTTATATTGCGACAATAGAAACAGTACTTTCGAAAATTCATTAGTGCCACCAGATATTTTTGACATGTCTCCATTTAAAAGTTCTTTTCTATATTCTATTTTATTATGAATGTATGTAAGTCCATCTTTAAATTCATCAAAACTTACACCTTCTATATACGGTTTTGCCATTGTATATCCGTCGTAGGCTGTTTTCGCTGATGCAAACTCTTCTCTAAAAGCCTCATCTTTTATTAGCTTTTTAAAAAAATCTTTCAACTTTTCATTCATCATTTTCACCTCTATACAATCTGACGTTTAGCAAGCTCTGCAAAGTATCCATCTTTTTCCATCAATTCATCATATGTTCCTTCTTCAACAACTTGTCCTTTATGCAAATATACAATTCTGTCGCACTGTTTTATAGTTGACAATCTATGTGCAATTACTATTCTGGTTATGTCCATTTTCGACAGTGTTTCTACAACTGTTGCCTGTGTAATATTATCAAGTGCGCTAGTTGCTTCGTCAAACATCAATAAGTTTGGAGATGAAATAAGTGCCCTTGCTATCATTATTCTTTGTTTTTGTCCGCCAGACAAGCCACCGCCTTCTTCTGCTACCATCGTATGCATTCCCATCGGCATTGCTTTTATGTCTTCGGCACAACCTGCTTTTTCTGCCGCTGCCCATGCATCGTCCAAAGTCGCTGTCGGATTTGTTATCGTTATATTTGAAAAAATGCTATCTGAGAACATCGAACCATTTTGCAAAACTATTCCAATATTTCTCCTTACGCTGTGTAAATCTAAATTTTTAAGGTTTTGGTCATCGTAAAATATTGCTCCGGATTCTGGCTCTTCAAAACCTAAAAGTAATCTGAACAATGTTGATTTTCCACAACCTGTTGAACCAACTATTCCTAAATACTCTCCTGGCTTTATTGACAAATTAAGCCCGTTTATAATGAGAGGACCATCTGGAGTATATCTGAATTTCAAATTGTTTATGTCAATTTTTCCACTTACATTGTCTATTCTTTCTTTACTTTCATTTGACTCTGGTGTTTCTTTTAAAATTGGTTCCAATAACTCAATTGATGGCTTTAGATTTGCTATGAGCAAAACTATACTTGAAATCTGCATTATAGCTGATGAAAATGCACCAAATGCTGTATTAAACGCGATGTAATCCGCTGGGGCCAAATTATTTTGATATACAATAAAGTAAATTAACATTGTGCCACCAAAACTTATTACAGAACTTATCGCTCCGGAAATTTTTATAAACAAATTTGGGTTAAACTTTATCTGAGCCAATTTAGAATAAATATCTGCCCATTTCGAAAAAGCTCTTACTTCTGCACCGGCAAGTTTTATTTTTGAAACTCCTGTGAAAAGTTGGTAAACCAATCCTGAAAGCTTTGGTGAATACTCACAAGCTTTTTTGTTTAGCCTTGTATTTAGCCAACCATTGATTAATGAATTTGCCAACATCAATGCGATAATTAGGATTGTTGGCATAAGCAAAGTCGGTGATAATGACGCAATTTGTCCTAAGTATACAAAGGAAAATACTGCTGATAAAACTGTCGGAATTAAGCTACTGCTCAAGGTTTGACATATTGAACTTAATGTAAACGTCCTCACTGCCAAATCGCCTGAACTGAATTTTTTGAAAAATTTAATTGGTAAATTTAAAAGTCGTATCCACAATGCGCCTTGTGTTCCAAATTGAATTTTATCTCCTATTCTTAAAATCCATAATGTTTGGAATAAATTGAACGCTGTCGTCGCTACCATTACACCTATCATAAGTGCCATTAACGGATAAATGTCCTGTATGGTTCCTGACGGTATAATTGTGTTAAAAATTAATTGATTTATGAGAGGCGATACCAAACCTAAAAGTGCTGCTGCTAAGGCTAAAACCATCAAAAAGGCTATATCAAATTTCGTAAAGGTTTTTAATATATATTTTATAAAATCCTTTATGCTCATCGATGTCGTTGGAAATGGTTTATAAAAACAATAGCCTTCTCCAGATATCTTTAACGCGGTTCTTCTATTTATTCTCACTACTTCTCCTGTTTTCGGATCTACATAACTGTAACCTCCAAATTTTAGTGGAACTAAACAAATGATGTCTCCGTCCGGATTATACGCTATAACAGGGCCTTCTCCCCTTATCCACCATTTACGGCTAAGTGCAACTTTTCTTCTGGTTAACCCTGTTCTTCCTAAAACTGTATCTAGCAAACCATCGTCTTCAATTGCATTTTTAGGAATTTCTATATGCGCAATATCGTAGTAATCTGTAACTTGATTTATTGCATTAATCAGCTGGTCTGACTGCCTGTCTGACATAGCTTTTTTTCTGTTATTTTTTCCTCCAGACCCCAATGCGGTTTCTTCTATAAGTTCACAAGAAAGTCTAAAAACTTCTTTTTCTTTCTGCTTTTGTTTTTTAACTTTTTCAGAAAAGTTCATTTAATTTAGCCTCCTTTCTATTCTGTTCTTACTAATTCTGCATACTTGCCGTTCAGCTTAATGAGCTCTTCATGTGTACCACGTTCTACAACATGACCGTACTCAAGCATAATAATTTCATCGGCATCCCTAATTGTAGAAAGTCTGTGTGCAACCACAAAGCAAGTAATTCCACGGCGTTTCACTGCATCCATAACTTTCTTTTCCGTCATCGGGTCAAGTGCAGACGTAGCCTCGTCCAAAATCATAATCGTAGGGTCAATTACAAACGAACGTGCTATTTCAAATCTTTGTCTTTGGCCACCAGAAAAATCTTTGCCATTTTCAACGAGTTCATGATCATATCCATTCGGTCTAGCCAAAATATCATCGTGAATCTGTGCATCTTGCGCTGCCTTAATCAAAGTTGCATCATCAATGCTATCGTCCCACATTGTGATATTATTTCTGATGGTATCCTGGAACATCGTAACTTCCTGATCAACCATTGCAAGAGAGCCTCTGAAAACGTTCCTGTCTATATCTTTTCTTTCCTTTCCGTCAAACAAAATCTTACCTGCACGCGGTTCATAAAGTCCTGCAATAACTTTTGCTATAGTTGACTTACCGCTACCGCTTCCTCCAACTAAAGCGACCATTTGACCTTTTTTTACATGCAGATTAAAATCCTCAATAAGCGGCTTTGCTAAAGGGCTGTATGCAAAAGTTAAATTTTGAATATCGACGCAACCATCAAGTTTTTTATACTCTTTCTCACCTGCAGAATCGTCAGCTAAATCTATGTATACATCTGGTTCATAATTCATAACATCTTCAACACGTTCCATATCTCCGCTTACCGCTTGAATTGTTTGACCAATTCCTACAAGAGAATTTACTGGTCCTAAAAACGAACCCATAAAGCCTTGGAATGCCATCAACGAACCAATTGTAAACTTACCAGTCAAAATGTTATATACTCCTAGTAACAAAACAGCTGTATTTGCAAAACTTTGTAATAATGTTGGGATAGCTCCAACACAGGTGTTTCTTTCAGTCAATCTTTGTACTGCATTGCTGTATTTAGTTTGGTAACCTATCCATTTTTGAAAGAAACTAGCCTCACAGCCACTGGATTTAATTGTCTCTATCATGCTTACTCCGGCTACTGTAGCTCCCTGTAATTTACCTGCATCTCTTGACATTGCCTTATTATCATTTTCATTTTTTTCTGAGACAAATTTTATGATAAAAATATTTAACAGTGCTACTGCTAAGCAAATAAGTGTCATCGTTACATCATAATAAAGGAGTATAGCAAAATAAACTATAATCATAATTACATTTAGTATAACTGGTGCCACCTGATTACAAATCGTATCTGCGATAGTATCATTGCTGTTTTGGCGAGAACTTATGTCACCGGCAAATCTCTGAGAGAAAAACTCAACTGGCATTCTTAAAACATGCCACATGAATTGTCGGCCAGAGGTAATACTCATTTTTCCTCTTATTTTTAAAAGATATATTGATTGTAATGTCTGCAATACAAATGAAATTACAAGAGTAATTCCCATCGCTTGTAGCAACGGCATCATTATACTTTTATCCGTAGACACCAATACTTTATCTGTGAATATTTGCGAAAATAATGACGTTACAGACCCTATTGCTGTTAAAAGTAAACTAGTTATTAATATAAAAATTAACGGCAATACTGCACCTTGCAAACGTTTTAATAAAAAGCCTACTATACTCTTTTTCTGTCCATCAGCTACAAATTCGTCAGACTTCTCAAACGTTAAAACTATACCAGTAAATGACTTTTCAAATTCATCCATTGGCACTCGTCTACGTCCCGACGCTGGATCAGCTAAAATAGCTTCATTTTTAGAAAATCCGCATAAAACTACAAAGTGATTAAAGTTCCAATGAATAATAGCTGGAAATTCAACATTCTTCTTTAATGCGTCAATATCACTATAAGAAAAGCCTTTAGCTGTTAAACCATTATGTCTAGCTGCCGCCAAAACATTTTTAGCATTACATCCATCTCTTGAAACACTGCATTCCATACGCAGCTTTTCAAGTGGAACAAATTTTTTGTAGTATGCCAAAATCATTGCTAAAGAAGCAGCACCACATTCTAAGGCTTCCATTTGAAGTACAACTGGTACCTTTTTTACTTTATTAGACATATCCTCCATCCTTTCTTTTTTTATTGAGTTTTACGAATTATTTTACAAACAAATTTATAGGGTGCACTGCTTCAGAAACAACTTTTATTTTGCATATTGTACCTATATCAACTGAAACACTTTGGCCACCTTTAGAGTTGGACCATTCAAAACCGCTTTTTGTAGAAGAATCAACATTAGGTCTTATTCTAACTTCAACACAATCTCCAGAAACACCTAAGGAACTTATGTATTTGGTTGTACCCATAGTTCTTTTTATGCTTTCCTCCGTTACAAGATTAGTTCCGATACTCGTTATTTTCCCCAACATATATCCATATTCTTCTCTAGGGTAATTAGATGGAGAAATTTGCACGTCCCCACCAATTTTAAAACTTTGCGCAACTGAATAAGGTACATAGGCAATTAACTCTTTTGATCCTGACATGCTTTCTTCAGAATAATTAACGGTAACTTGCTGCCCTTCAGCAATTGCATCTCCAACTGCGGGGACACTATTTACAGTTCCATTTTTGCTAGAGCTTACAAAAGAATTAATAATATATTGGTATTTTAATGCATCCAACGTTGCACCAAGCGAACTATTCGCATCTCCAGCTGCATCATATTGAGCTTTAACTGTCTTTATTTGAGCCAAAATTTCTTCATCTGGAATAACAACCATAACGTCACCTTTATCAACCTGCTCATTTTCAGACACTAAAACATCACTAACGATACCAGAGCTAACAGCATTTGCAACTGATACGCCATCTGATGCAAAAATAATTCCGTTAATATCTGTACCACTAGATATATTTCCAGTAAAAGCCCATATCCCAACACCAATAGCAAAACTTATAATCGCAACTAAAATTACCCAAGAAAAAGGTCTTGTAACTCTAATATGTTGATCAAGCTGTTCTGGGTTAGAGACTGTTTCTAAAGCTGTCTTTCTAAATAATTTATTCTCTGCCATTTTTTAATCCTCCTTTTTAAGCAAGTCTATACATCTGACCATTTTTTACAGTCCAAAAGTTTGGTTCCTCATCAAGCTGTCCTTTTGCGTTAAACTTAACATCTGTTACTCCAGGATATCCTTCTGAAGACTTCATATTTTTCATAAACTCTTGTGCATCCGCAGATTTTCTAACGTTTTGGGCAATCATATGTACAAAATCGTAAGCTTGTGCCGTAACACTGGTTATGTCAAAGCCACGTTCATCCATAACTTGTTTCTCATACTTATCATAAAATGCTTGTAATTTTTCATCAGAAGCCACTCCATAAGAACCTGCAACAATCATGCCTTCTAAAGAATCTTTATATTTATTCATCATTTCAAGGTCATTAAACTTCGCATCTCCCAAAATTACCATATCTTTATTTTGACTTTTAATTGCGTTAATTAACTCACAGGCCCATTCAACATCATCAAAAGAAACTAAAACTGCTTGAACTCCTAAAGTATTCCATCTGTCCCAAACACCACTAAATTCACTTATTCTGTAAGGTCCAGAAGTAGAATCTGCTAAATATATTGATTTATTTGTCATCGCCATGTCATTAAAGCCTCTAGCCAACATATTTTCATACTGAGTTGAAGAGTGAGAAGCTGCAACCCACTTAATACCATTCGTTTCACAGAAATTAGCCAATGCCTTGCCAGCAGTCTCTGCCGAAACAACCCCCGCTAAAACATATTCATATCCCTTATTCATTGTACTATCAAAAACTTCATTAACAATAATCAAAGGTTTTTTAGCGTTATCAAATATGTCTGCAACACTCTCAACAGTTTCATCATTTTGTAAAGTAAATGCTAAAGTGTATTTGTCGCTATTTGCTACATCTTTTGCCATTGCAACACCACTATCTCTGCTTTTCCCATCATCAAGTTTTTCATAAGAAAAATTAATACCATTTTCTTTTAGTTCACTAATTGCTAAATCCATTCCAATAAAAAAGTCTTCTCTTGTTTCAAATTGTTCTGCTGAGCCCAAAACTGCTGCTTTAACTTCAGCAGACTCTCCATATGTTGATGTAGCACTTTGATTAGATGAACTACACCCAGAAAAAATTGCCATTGAAAAAACTAAGCCTAACATTAAACCAAATAACTTTTTCATTTCTGTCTCCATTTCTCTACCGGAAAAAATATTTTTTTTAAGAATGCCATCACCGGCAGCTGACGGCCTCTTTTAAATGGAAGCAAAGATGCGTGTAGAAATTGAACATATTAAAAATGTATTTTGATCCAAATATGTTACTGTTGCATATTTGCATTATAACGCGTGTCGTCATATTTGTCAATAGTTTTTTTTAAGTTTATTTTTTATTGTATCAAATATACAAGTATATTCAAATTCGGCTATTTTATCACACTCATATAGCATTTATTTTTGTCAAAAAGGAAAAATCAAGTGTCTTAATAATAAAATTTTTAATTCTTGTTTTTACACTCCTATAAAGGTAAAAATATATAATTAACAAGTATATGTACAGTATTAAAATAAAAAACATACCGACAAACACAAAAAAACTCTTTATAACTGCTAAAATAACAACTTGTAAAAAAACTATAAAAAAAAAGTGACTTTTCTTATTTTTTGTGTTATAATTTTTTCAACGTCCAAAATAAAATTAGAAGGTGATAAAATGAATATTTTAAAAACACTTTTTGGAAATTATAGTAAACGGGAAGTTAAACGCATTCAACCACTATGTGATGCTGTATTAGCACTCGAAGAAACTTATCGAAAAATGAGTGATAAAGAACTTAAAAGTCAAACACAAATTTTAAGGGATAAGTTAAAAAACGGTGCCACATTGGACGATATTCTTCCTGAAGCATTTGCTACTTGCCGGGAGGCTTCTACTCGTGTCCTCGGAATGACTCATTTTCCAGTGCAAATCATCGGCGGAATTATCCTTCATCAAGGCAGAATCAGCGAAATGAAAACCGGTGAAGGAAAAACTTTAGTTGAAACTTTGCCTGCATACTTAAATGCACTAGAAGGCAAAGGCGTTCACATCGTTACGGTAAACGATTATCTTGCAAGACGTGACTCTGAACAAATGGGCAAAATTTTTAGATTCTTAGGCTTGACTGTAGGTCTTTTAAGTCAAAATATGGAAAACGAAGAACGTCAAAAAGCATACGCTGCAGATATAACTTATTGTACGAACAACGAATTAGGCTTTGACTATCTTCGCGACAACATGGTAACTTACAAAGAAAATCGCGTTCAGCGCGGACATAACTTTGCAATCGTCGACGAAGTTGACTCTATATTAATAGACGAAGCCAGAACTCCACTTATTATTTCTGGACCTGGCGACAAATCCACAGAGTTATATAATATTGTGGATAACTTTGCAAAAACATTAAAAATGGTAAAAATTGCCGAAACCGACTCAAAAGAAAATCAAGATGAATTATACGAAGAAGCCGATTATATCGTGGACGAAAAAGCAAAAACCGCTACCCTCACTCAAAACGGCGTAAAGAAAGCGGAAGAATATTTTCATATAGAAAACTTAACTGATGCTGATAATATCACTTTACAACATCATATAAACCAGGCAATCAGAGCACACG
>FR883863.1:0-22327 GCA_000435275.1 Clostridium sp. CAG:557 | reverse complement strand
AAGATATAGATTACGTTGTTAAAAATGGTGAGGTTCTAATCGTCGACGAATTTACCGGCCGTATAATGTATGGCCGTAGATATAATGAAGGCTTACATCAAGCTATCGAAGCAAAAGAACAAGTAAAAGTTGAGAGAGAATCTAAAACTCTGGCTGCCGTCACATTTCAAAATTACTTTAGATTATACAAAAAATTATCTGGAATGACCGGCACTGCTATGACCGAAGAAGAAGAATTCAGAGAAATTTATAAACTCGATGTAGTTGAAATCCCAACAAATAAGCCAGTTATAAGAAAAGATTTGCCCGATGTTGTCTACAAAACGGAAAACGGCAAATATCAAGCTATAATTAAGGATATTTTAGAGTACCATAAAAAAGGACAGCCCGTTTTGGTTGGAACCGTTTCTATCGATAAATCTGAAAGGCTAAGTGATTTACTAAAAAAATCTGGTATAAAACATACGGTACTGAATGCAAAATATCACGAAAAAGAAGCTGAAATAATTGCACAAGCAGGAAAAAAAGGTGCCGTCACAATAGCTACAAATATGGCCGGACGTGGTACTGACATAAGTCTTGGCGGAAATGCTGAATATTTAGCAAAAGCAGAAATGCGTCGTATGCAAATAAGTGAAGAAGTCATTAGCGAAGCCAGCGGATTTGCTGACACTGACGATGCGCATATTTTAGAAGCAAGAGAACTTTTTAATAATCTTTTAGCAAAGTACAAAGCAGAAATTAAACACCCAAAAGAGGAAGTTCTTGAGCTCGGTGGACTTGTGATAATTGGAACTGAGCGTCACGAAACTCGACGAATAGATAATCAGTTAAGAGGTCGTTCTGGCCGTCAGGGTGACCCTGGTGAAACAAGATTTTATCTTTCTTTAGAGGACGATTTGATGCGTCTATTCGGAGGAGATCGCTTAAAAGTTTGGATGGACAAATTAAATGTTGCCGAGGATGAACCAATTGACAGTAGAATGGTTACCAATGCTATTGAAAGTGCTCAAAGAAAAGTTGAAGGCCGTGACTTCGGAATCCGTAAAAATGTGCTTCAGTTTGACGACGTTATGGATAGGCAACGTCAAATCATTTATGATCAGAGAAATAAAGTCCTCGATGGAGATGATATTCGCGCTCAGATTATTAAAATGATAGAACAGTCTATAGAAAAAAATGTCTCTCGCTACTTGCCCACCAGTAAGCACGATGAAACCTGGAACTTTGTTGGCCTAAAAGATTTTTATCTGGGCTGGTTAATTACCGAAGATGACCTGAATTATTCTGATGAAGAAATTAAAAATTTAAAAGCTGAAGATATCATCAAAACTTTAACTGAAAAAGCGCTTTCAATGTACGAAGAACGCGAAAAAACTTTCGGAGAAGATATGACTCGAGAAATTGAGCGTGTTGTACTTTTGAAAAATGTTGACACCTACTGGATGAATCATATAGATGCCATGGAAGAATTAAAACGCGGCATTCGTTTAAGAGCTTATGCTCAGCGCGACCCTGTTGTTGAATATCGTATTGAAGGCTTTGACATGTTCGATGAGATGATTGATAATATTCGCGACGATACAGTAAAAATTCTGTTAACTTTCACACTTCCAAGCAATAACAAAGCTCCTGAACGTCACGATAATGATGCTCCACAAGTTGCTCCTTCTTCTGACGGCTATGCACCCGAAATAAAAACTGTCAGAAATACAGAAAAAATTGGCAGAAATGACCCATGTCCATGTGGTAGCGGAAAAAAATACAAAAAATGTTGCGGTGCAAACAAGTAAATAAAAACAATAACCCCACGAAGAGTATATAACTCAACGTGGGGTTTTATTTAACAATTGTAAGCTAAAATAAACATTAATAAACTGTAGTTTTTTCGTCCATAATAGTTGCAATTCCTTCTTGAATATCCGCATTTGTAACCACAACATCACACAAATTTTCTACACCTTGACGTTCCATAGCAGTATTAATAGCCACATCAATAGCTCTTTTAATGTCCGCGCCGCAGAAACCTCTCATTTTGTCTATAAAGGCCTTTGTATTTAAGCCTTCAGCAACCTTCAAATTTTTCAAATAAATATTCATGATTTTTTCTTTAGCTTCTGCATTTGGAAGGCCAACCTCAACGCTCTGGTCAAGTCTGCCAGACCTGATAATAGCTTGGTCCAAAGCTTCTCTACGATTTGTAGTCGCAAATACTACAACATTATCACTAGCTTTTAATTTGTCGATTTCATTCATAAGCATAACAAGAACCTTGTCGCTGCTACTGCTAGAACGTTTTTGTGCAACAGCATCAATTTCATCTATCAATAAAATAACTAACTTGCCACTAATTTGCGCAGCTTTTTTAGCCTGTTCGATAATCTCTAAAACTTTGCGTTCACCATTGTCTCCCATAACCAGCGAAGGAGTTATAGTAAATACTTCTATTCCCTTCTCTGCAGCAAAAGCTGTTACAAAACTAGTTTTACCTGTCCCTGGAGGTCCATAAAGCAGCAGGCCTTTAGATGGCGCAAATTTTCCACCTTTATTATATTTTTCAAAAGCCTTCACTAAAGCCAAAGCCTTAGATTTTGCTTTTTGATTTCCACCAATAACATCATCAAGAGTAATTTTTCCCTCTGATAACATTTCAAGTTGCTTTTGAGGGTCTCTCATGTTTTCAATTTCACGTTCTAATTCTTCTAAAGCTTTTCTTTCAGCTTCTTTTTGAGACTGTAATTCTAATAAAGAATCAACTTGTGATTTAAGTTCTTCAAAAGTCTTTTGTAATACATCAATTTCATCTAAATTTTCTAGTGAACTTATCGCTTCTCTGAATGTAATAATTGTATTATTAATATTTTCAAAGCTTTCATCATTGTCGTTTAAGTTAGAAAGCAAGCTTTGTAATTCTTCAGCCTTATTAAACAATGATATTTTTGATTCCTTTAAATTTTTTTCAAATGCTTCTTGTCTCAATTTAACTTCTTCATTTAATACTTTTTCTATTTCTGCCTGAAGTTCTGAAATTAAAGTTTCTACCCCATCAACTCTATTTAAATTGTCAATAGATTGAATTTTTTCTTCAATTTCATCTGCAATTGAATCAATATGCTCTATATTTTCTGGGAACTCAACCTCTTTGTGAGCGCTTCTCATTATAGAATAAACTTTTTCACTTAAAGAAGCCTTCGCATTGTTTATTTGCTCTAAGCGTTCTCTTTCTTCTTTTTCCATTTGGAGCTTTTGTTCTTCTAATTTTCTTCTATGCTCGTTTTCAATACGGCTCGCTTCTTGCTCAGCTTCTTCTGCTTTCTTTCTACGACTAACTTCTTGTAAATTAAGCTCTAAATCGACTTTGCTCTGTATAGACTTCAACTCTTTTTGAAATTTAATTACATCATTATAAGATCTTTCCTTATTTGTATACTCATTATCTAAATTTAATATAGCTTGAATAAAAGATTGCGCCTTCTCAGAGTCATCCAAATTTTTTGAATCCTCTAAACAAACCTGCAAGTCTCTTTTCACATCATCATAAATAGAATTAATCTCTTCTTGAGTATGTTTTTGGCTCCACCACCAAGCTGAAGCAACATTTTCTGTTTTCAAAACGTTTGCTCCACCTAAAAACACATTAGCTGCTAAAGAGGTAGCCAAAACTTTTTTTACCATTTGATTTTTATTGTCCAAAATATATCCTCCTTAAATAAAAGTTCAATATAATTATATCACAACAAAAAGCAAAAAACAATTAGAAAACTGCAGCATTATTAACTAAATTTAATTCTTTTTTTGTCGCAATTGACAGATAGCTAAGCTGAATTTAAAATAAATAACTTGCCAATTTATTAATTATTGGGAAAGAAAAACTAACCCCAATGTGTTTGGGCCACAGTGAGAAGAAATCGTACAGCCTGTATCAGTCATGTAAATTTCCTTAAAAATATTCAAGTCTCTTATATGATTATAAACCTTCTCTAAAAGTTCCGGAGATTGAATTGAATGAGTTATAAAAAGCCTTTCTCTATTTATCAAATCAACATTAGAAAAACGTTCATCAGAATATTGAATAGCAGCCTTTTCCAAAACTCCACGATATTTTTTCCCCACAGACATTGTTCCGTCTACATTGTTCACCTCAATGCACGGCTTCAACTTTAAAATGTTTGCCCCCATCGCAGAAAGCATAGAACACCTTCCTCCTGCACATAAAAATTCTAAGGTGTCCAATATAAAATTAGTTTGAACTTTTCTTGTCATAGCAATAATTTCATCTTGAATTTGCTTTGCTGATAATCCCAACTCTATTCTTTTCGCCGCTTCAATTACAAGTTGACCCATTCCAGTTGAAAGATTTCTGGAATCGATTGGATAGACTCCTTCAAGTTCGCTTGCCGCTATACAACAATTTTGATATGCACTAGAAATAGCAGAGCTTAAATTTATATGTATAACCTCAAAACCTTGTTCCGTCCATTTTTTGAAAGCCTCATAGTATTCCCCTACTCCAATTGCCGCCGTCTTGGGGGCGCATTTTTTTTGCCTATAAATTGAAAAAATATCGTTTGACGTCAAGTCCAAGCCATCAAGATACGAGCGCCCATCAAGTAAAATATGAAATCTAAAATACTGCACATTATATCTGTTTTTTAATTCGGGGCCTAAATCACAAGAACTATCTGCGCTTAAAATAACCTTTTTTAAACCCATAATATTTAATTCACTCCGATAAATTATTTAAAAATATTTTTAATTTAAGTCAAAACTAAACAACTCTATTATATCAATTTATAAAAAAAAGCACAAATTTTATTTATAAAAATTTTTAATGCTTTTTTAGAAAAAAACTTGTAATCGTTTAAAAAATATTATATAATATACACAATACATAAAGTTTAATAGCTTTATTTTTAGGGGAGGTGTAAAAATTGAGGCTTAGAAAACAAGATTTAGGTGATAAAAATATTATCGGAAAAAAAGTTGAAGAAGAACGTAAAAAGAAAGGCTTAAAACAAAAAGAATTTTTAGCCAAACTTCAAGTTACGGGTATAGATTTAAGTGCCTCTGGGTTGTCTAAACTCGAAGGACAAGTAAGGCTTGTGACAGACAAGGAACTTGTTGCTATAGCCGACGCACTAAACATTCCAACAGACACTTTACTCGGTAGAACTAGAAAAAGACGTAAAAAAGCGTTATAAATTTATAAAACAAAATTAACTCAATCAAAAAAGCAAAGCAATTACTTCAAATTTATAAAAAATTAAATAGTTAATTTTAACAAATGAGTCTGGTACTTTAACTAGACTCATTTATTTTTTCTAAAATTTTTTATTATCACAAAATAATTATTTACAATTATTCCCCATTTTAATAAATTTTCGCTTAATGCATTGCTTCAATAATCAAATAAACAATTAAAATTTTAAATATCCACACATAAAATAAAAATAAAAACTAATACTATTTATGCGGATATTCCGTATTAGAAAAATAAGGGGTGAAAACTATGTTAGACAAACTTGCCTTAATATTAGTTATTATCGGCGGTCTTAACTGGGGATCAATAGGAATCTTTCAGTTTGATATAGTTAGTTGGATATTTGGTGGGCAACTAAATATTGCAAGTCGAATAGTTTATACATTAGTTGCGCTGGCTGCAATTTGGTGCATTTCTTTGTTGTTCAGAGACTCCGAAGAAACTGTTCATCACCCAGTTACTCGATAATAGAGAATTTTAGCTCCTGAAAAGTAATTTCAGGAGCATATTTTTTGCAAAAACTCATTCAAATATTAAGCTTTCTCCAGTCATATCAGACAGCTTTTCCAAATTTAATAAACTTAGTATCGTTGGTGCAATGTCTGCGAGTTTTCCTGTTGGCTTTAATTTACATTTATTTCCTATAATACAAAGCGGTACCGGACTGGTTGTATGTGCAGTAAAAATTTTTCCATCCTCATCAAGCATTTTCTCTACATTTCCGTGATCTGCGGTTATAAGAGCACAACCATGTACTTTTAAAATTGCCTGAATTATTTCGTGCACACAATTATCAACTGTTTTTACTGCAGTCTTAGTCGCTTCAAAGTTGCCGGTGTGTCCTACCATATCACAGTTTGCAAAATTTAAAATAATCACATCATATTCACACGATAAAACTTTTTCTTTTACGACTTTTGTTACTTCAAAAGCACTCATTTCTGGCTTCAAGTCATAAGTTGCAACTTTGGGAGACGAAATTAAAATTCTATCCTCCCCTACGTATTTTTTCTCTATTCCGCCATTAAAAAAGAAGGTCACATGAGCATATTTTTCTGTCTCGGCAATTCTAAGTTGAGTTAAATTGTTTTTTGAAAGAACTTCTGCTAAAGTATTTTCAATTTTTTCAGCTTCAAAAGCTACTTTTACATTCAAAATACTCTCATCATATCGTGTCATGCATACAAAATTTAAATTATCAAGCTTTTTTGCTCGAATAAATCCATCAAAATCTTCATCGACCATCGCATGCGTAATCTGGCGAGCTCTGTCTGGGCGAAAATTA
The DNA here is from genome assembly GCA_000435275.1 of Clostridium sp. CAG:557. Lineage (GTDB taxonomy): Bacteria > Bacillota > Clostridia > Oscillospirales > Acutalibacteraceae > CAG-557. The sequence continues at coordinate 15,782 of FR883863.1, read as the reverse complement.
AAGAATATAACAGAATCTCCGGAATTTATCACTGCACTTTTGTCGCAAACCGTAGGCTCAACAAATTCATCGGTAACTCCGGATTTATAGAAGTTTTCGAGCGCTTTAATTGGATTTTTTTCATACACACCATCACCACGCACCATCGCATTGTAGGCTTTTTTCACGCGTTCCCAACGATTATCCCTGTCCATTGAGTAATATCGTCCCATAATCGTTGCTATTTTTCCAATTTTAAGCTTTTTTGTCTCTTTTTCACAACTCTCTATAAAACTTTTACCTGAGGTCGGCGAAGTATCTCTTCCGTCCAAAAAAGCATGAATATAAACTTTTGACATATCAAATTTTTTTGCCATTTTTAACAGCGCGTAAAGATGCTTTATGTGGCTATGAACTCCACCGTCCGACAGCAAACCCATTATATGAAGCGCAGAATTACTTTTTTTGGCCGACAAAATTGCATTTTTTAACGCTGTGTTTTCATAAAAACTTTCATCTTTTATATTTTTATTAATTCTAGTCAACTCTTGATAAACTATTCTACCCGCGCCAATATTCATATGTCCAACTTCGCTGTTGCCCATTTGTCCGGCTGGCAAGCCAACTGCCTCTCCAGAAGCTTTTAGCAAAGTTGTTGGATAATTTTTAAAAAATTCGCTTAAATAAGGGGTTGTTTCTGCCGTTATAGCACTTTTTCTGTTATGCTTCGAAATTCCAAACCCATCCATTATAATAAGTATTAAAGGATTTTTCATAAAAAACACCCTCTTATAAAATTAATCTGAAACACTTTCTATAATTTTTAAAAATTCTTCAACATCCAATGATGCGCCTCCAATAAGACCTCCATCAATATTTTCCATACTTAATAATTCTCTTGCATTACTAGCATTTACTGAACCACCATATAATATTGAAAAATCTTCTGCTACATTTGAATCGTACATACCTGCAAGAATTTTTCTAATTATTCCACAAATTCTGTTTGCATCTTCTTTAGTTGCATTTTTCTTCGAACCTATTGCCCAAATCGGTTCATAAGCTATTATTATATCAAAAAGATTTTTTTTCTCAATTCCATACAAAGCTTTTTTTATTTGTATTGAAATCTTCTCTTCGGTAATTCCGATTTTTCGCTCCTGTGCTGTTTCTCCGATGCATAAAATCACTTTTAAGCCTACATTTAATGCTGATTTTATTTTTTTATTTATCAACTCATCCGTCTCAAAAAAATAATCTCTGCGCTCACTATGTCCTAAAATTACATATTTTACATCGAGTTCTTTTAACATACTTGGAGATATTTCTCCCGTATACGCTCCCAAATTTTCGAAATGACAGTTCTGTGCGCCAACATTAATCTGAGTATTTGCAGCTAAAGACGTTACCGTAGGTATAGTTGTAAACGGTGTGCAAATTATAATTTCATTTTCGTGCTTTTTTAAATTCGTTTTTAATGCACTGATAAAGTCCTTCACTTCTGCTACCGTTTTATTCATTTTCCAGTTGCCTGCTATTATTAGGCTTTTTTTACTTTTTCTCAAAAAAATTCTCCTTTTTTCTTTCCTTTTACTGCCAGTGCACACCGTGCGCTCAACAAAGTTGAGCTAATAACATACATTTGTATGTTATTACAGGAAACAGATAAAAAATCTGTTTCCTGGCACGGTGCGTCCGCAGTAGGTTGCTGTTTTAAATTTTTTCATCTAAAGACAAAATTCCAGGTAAATCCTTCCCTTCTAAAAATTCGAGCGAAGCACCGCCGCCTGTAGAAATATGTGTTATTTTGTCTGTAAAACCCAGCAAATCAACTGCTGCAATAGAATCTCCACCTCCAATGACAGTCACTGCATCACTATTTGCAATGGCTTTTGTAATTTCCAGAGTACCACGCCGAAAATTCGCCCACTCAAAGACCCCAACCGGACCATTCCAAAAAATTGTTTTTGCATTCTTAATTATTTCTACAAAGATTTCTTTTGTTTTTGCGCCAATATCCAAGCCCACATACCCATCCGGAATACTATCAGAATTTACTATCATAAATTCTGTGTCGGATTTAAATTCTTTTCCTACAACGTTATCCACAGGCAAAACAAGTCTAACGCCCAAATCTTTAGCTTTTGCAATAATATTTTTGGCTAAAACAACCTTATCTGGTTCAAGAATGGAGCTTCCTATAGAATATCCTAGAGCGTTCAAAAAAGTATATGCCATTCCTCCAGCAATAATCAAAGTGTCGACTTTGTCTAATAAATTACATATTACACCAATTTTATCAGAAACCTTTGCACCGCCCAAAATTGCAACAAAAGGGTGTTTTGGCACACTTAAAAGCTGGCCTAATACGTCTATTTCTCTTTTTATCAAAAAGCCACACACCGAAGGCAAATATTTAGTAACTCCCTGCGTCGATGCATGTGCTCTGTGAACTGTACCAAAAGCATCATTTACATAAACGTCTGCCAATGATGCCAATTTTTTAGAAAATATTTCGTCATTCAACTCTTCTTCTTTATAAAAACGAATATTTTCTAAAACAGCTATGTCTCCATCTCTCAAATTATTTAAAATTTGAGGTACATTTTCTCGAATATCATCTGTTACGAAAATTATTTTCCTATTTAAAACTTGGGAAAGATATTTTACAACTGGTTTCAATGAATATTCTGATTTTTTCATACCTTTTGGACGGCCTAAATGAGAAACAATAATTATTTTTGCATTTTTTTGCAATAAATACCTTATAGTTTTCAAAGACTCATCAATGCGCTTTGTATTTGAGATATTTCCATTTTTATCAAAAGGAACATTAAAATCGCACCTTAAAAGAACTTTTTTCTCAGAAACATCTATATCTTCCACGCTTTTCTTTTTAGAATAATCCATTGTATATCATCTCCTTAAATTTTTAATAATTTAAAGCGTATTTTTTAATTTTTGCTGAAGTTTTTGTCTAGTCACTGTAATTTCTAAGTTTACCTTGGCATAAAAGTTCAGGATAATTCCATTGCCTTAAAACTTCATATACACCTATCGCAACCGAATTTGATAAATTTAGACTTCTTGCTTGGTCTATCATTGGAATTCTAACGGTTTTTTCCATATTTTCATGCAAAAGTTTTTCGTCGAGTCCTGCAGTTTCTTTTCCAAAAATAAGGTAACATTTATCTGGATATGTAATATCGCTGTATTTTCTCTTTGCTTTTGTAGAAAAATAAAAAAATTGCCCTTTATTCTTCAAAAAAAATTCATCTATGCTCTTATAAATGTGTATATCCAAAAGATGCCAATAATCAAGCCCTGCACGTTTTAATTTTTTATCATCTATCTCAAATCCCATAGGCTCTATCAAATGTAATTTAGCTCCAGTTGCCGCGCATGTCCTTGCTATGTTACCGGTGTTTTGCGGTATCTGCGGCTCCACCATTACTATATTTATTTCTTTCAAAGTCTTCGCCTCCATAAGTATTATATTATGTTTTTAGGCATTTAACAACCACCTCTTACAAAAACAGGAATTTATCCTTACAATAAATTTTTTATTAAACATTTCCTTTTAGGACAAAATAAAATTGAAAATATTTAAACTTTGGAGGTAATATTTATGAACGAATGTAAAAAAAGTTGTTCTTTTAAAAATTTTTTCTGCGGTATTTTCCTTGGTATGGCCGCAGGCTGGCTCTTATTTTGCTGTGTGCAAAATCCTAAAAAAATGAAGCGCAAAGCCATGAAATGCACTAATGCTGTAGAAGATCTCCTTGATAATGTTCACTATATTTTTAGATAAATTTTTTAACTGGTGCATACTGAGTTACTGGAGGCTCAGTATGCAAACACTTTTTTGCAAAAATTTTAATTTTATTATACCTTTAAACTGCAAAATATGTTAAACTTATAGTCTAGTCAATTCAATTATAAAAATTTTACATAACTTACAAAGGTGATGCCATAGTGAAAAAGCTTTTTTCTGTACTTTTCTGTGTTATGATTACATTCATTAACCTTTCGGGTTGCCGAAAAAGCAAAGATGCACCTGAAAACCAAACTATAAAGTATAATCTCGATAACGAGCCACGTACACTTGACCCTCAAGTCTGCAATGATGCTTCCTCTAATATCGTTATAATAAATATTTTTGAAGGGTTAGTTCGTATTGATGCAAACGAAAAAGTAGTTCCGGGAGTCGCGTATTCATGGGAAATTTCTGAAGATAAATTGACTTACATCTTTCATTTAAGAGAAAACGCTACCTGGTCTGATAAAGAAAAAACTCCTGTTACTGCCGATGATTTTGTTTTTGGTTTTCAACGTGCACTTGACAGTTATACAAAATCACCTAAAGCTTGCACTCTTTATTGCATAAAAAATGCTCGAAAAATAAATATCGACGATGTAAATACAGACTTATTGGGTGTCAACGCTGCAGATTCCCACACTTTAGTTATCGAATTAGAATATCCAATGGAAAATTTTCTTTCTTTACTCGCCACCCCTCCTACCATGCCATGTAATCGAGCTTTTTTTGAAAAAACTAATGGGCAATATGGTCTGGAATCTTCTACAATTATTTGCAATGGTGCCTTCAAAGTAAAGTCGAGATACGGCTGGGATCATTATAATACTTTAAATTTAGTTATAAATGAAAACTACTGTGGACAAAATCTTCCAGTTCCCGCTGGAGTTGCTTTTACTATAGGAAAAGACACTTCCGACACGGTAAATTTAATTAACAATGCCACAATTGATGCTGCCTTATTGCCATCTGAAGAACAGATAGTCGCTGCTAAAAGTAAAAAACTGCCGTTAATTTCTTTTAAGGACACTTTATGGTTTTTGGCTTTTAACACTCAAGATGCTCTTTTTTCTAATTTTGATATTAGACGTGGTTTCTTAGCAGCATTAAGTCGCGAACATATTTTATCTTCTATTCCGGAAAACTGCGAGATTATAGACAATATTGTGCTAAACGGACTTACTGTAAATGGACAAAACTTTAGAGATTCTTCAGAGAAAAGTTTGTATCTAAAAGCAGACTCTAATGCGAAAAATTATCTGGAAACTGGAATAAATCAATTAAAGTTAAAAACACTGCCTAAAGTAACAATTTTATGCCTTGATACTCCTGCAGTAAAAACTATTGTCAGCAATATGATTGAATCTTTAAATGCAAATTTAGGGTATTATTTCAATATGGAGCCACTTTCATCAGCTATCTTAAAGTCTCGGATTGCTTCTGCAAATTACCAAGTTGCATTTTTGCCGTTCTCTGTTGAAAGTCAATTCGCACTTGATTTTTTAAGTATTTTTAAATCTGATAACAGCAAAAATTTTGTAAATTTAAGCAGCCCTGACTACGACAAACTTTTAAACAATGCACTTTCCTCTACACCTCAAGACTCTTTAAAATATCTTATCGATGCAAAAAAATATCTCAACGATAACGCCATTCTTTATCCTATGTTAGTCCAAAACAGATTTTTCGCACACTCAAACAAAATATCAAATTTAATTTTTCACAACTACAATCAAGGTATAGATTTTTTCTTCGCTACAAAAGTTAAATAATATAAAGTGGCGCCGCGCGGTATAGTGCGGCGCCCATATTGTAAAATTTTAAAATGAAAAAAATTTAGAAAACATCAAACTAGAAATTAAATCAATTACTGACGATATAAGTATTATTATCGTTATGCAACTACTTCGAATAACATACAACTTTATGCTTGTACTTGTTGCACTTGCATTGCTATTTGTAAGCATTGCAGATGAAAAGCAATTAGAAATTTTCATTGCTTCTCTTGTCATTAATAAAATCGCTATGGATGATATAAATATTCCAGGTAAAAATATCAGCGCGTGGAAACATACTCCCTTTAGCCCATATGCAGAGTATAAATAACCTTCACACAAACCTATACAAACACCTCTCACAAACGGAACTATTGGTGCTAAAATAAATCCCCACATGGACAGCCCCATAAAAAAAGATATCAAAACAAATACAAATGTCGACGAAATCGAAGTTATAAATGCTTCTAACAAAGGCTTATTCAGCCGCTCTTTAAAATCACTTAAAAATAGCACATTCATAAATTTTATTGCATTTTCATCTGCCAATTTAATAAGCACCGCACCAAAACATATTCCACATAACAAAAACATTGCCAAAAATACCAACATCTTATTTTTTTTAATGAAATCTCTTGCACTCGCTTTTTTTATCTCGCCAAAATTTCTTTTTAAACTTAATGTTTTCATAAACTTCGCTCCATATAATACTTGAAATCAAAACCTATAAAATAGTATGAATAAAAAAAGAAGAATATAACTTTTCGTTATATTCTTCTTAAATCTTGTTTAGAGTTTAGACTATAATTCTTCTTTAGTAGAATTATAGAATAAAGCTTTGAGTGCACCAAATTTCTCCGAAGTCCAATCTTTGGCATCGTAATAAGTGCTATTTATCCAAGATTTGAAAACAGGATAATTTTCTGCACTCCAAACTTTAAGCTCATCATATTTTTCCGAAGTCCAATCTTTGGTACCACAATAAGTGCTGTTTAACCAAGATTTGAAAACAGGATAACTTTTTAGTCCAAAATCCCTTACATTAAATAACACATCTTTAATATAATTTAATGTTATTTCCCAAATACTAGCGCCCTTAACTTCTTCGCTTTCCAACTTTGAACTTGCATCTTCAATAACAACTTCTTGAGGGACTGCTTCTTCTGCTCGACAAAACGAGCCTACTAATCCAAACATCAAAACAAAGCTAAAAAAACACGATAATAACTTTTTCATAAGACCCTCCCAAATTTTACTTTTAATTACTGTAACAAATGTAAAACACGATGTCAACACTTTTTACAAAAAAATTAAAAAATTTTTCACACAACTTTTTTAGCCTTAATTTGCTATTAAACAAAATTTTATACCGTTGCGGCTTTTATCATTAATGCACATTCTAAACGCTTTTTCTCCAACTCACAGGAAATATCATGAGACCGTGCTATATCTCCTTCATATTGCCAACTGTTTGCATTACAGCCTCCGCTGCAAAAGAACTTCGCCCAACAATCTTTGCATTTTTCTTTTGTATAAATATTAGTTTTCGCAAATTTGGTTTTTATCTCATTGTCAAACGAATTTTCAACTACGTTGCCCATTCTCCATTGCTCATTTCCCACAAACTGGTGACATGGGTAAACGTCGCCATTTGGCGTTACTGCAATATACTCATTGCCGCAACTGCAGCCTCGCAATCTTTTTATTGCGCACGGGCCTTGGTCTAAATCTATCATAAAGTGGAAAAAGTTAAAGCATTTGCCCGATTTTTTCCGTTTTATCATTTCTCTTGCTAACGTTTCATATTCTTCAAAAACTCGCGGTAAATCCTCTTCTTTTATAGAGTACTCTAGTTTTGCGTCCGAAACTACTGGCTCGATGGAAAGCTGGTCAAATCCTAATTCTGACATTTTTATCACGTCTTTTGTAAAGTCTAGATTATTTTTTGTAAAAGTTCCTCTCACATAATAGTCCTTATCACCACGTTCTGCCACCAATTTCTGATACTTCGGCACGATTATGTCATAAGAACCGCTTCCGTTTGGCGACACTCTAAGCTTATCATTTACTTCCTTACGGCCGTCAAGAGAGAGCACCACATTCGACATTTCTCGGTTAATAAAATCAATTTTGTCGTCTGTCAACAAAAGTCCATTTGTCGTAATTGTAAATCTAAAATTTTTATCATGCTCTTTTTCGATACTTCTGGCGTATTCAACAGTCTTTTTTACAACGTCAAAATTCATTAAAGGCTCTCCACCAAAAAAATCTGCCTCTAAATTATGCCTGTTGCCAGACTTTTCTATAAGAAAATCTATCGCTTTTTTTGCTGTCTCAAAAGGCATTAATTCTCTGCCTGTGCCAAAATCTCCTTTCGCCGCAAAACAGTATTCACAGCGCAAATTGCAATCGTGAGAAATATTTAGGCACATCGATTTAACCGGTGAATTTACCATCATTGAAGCAAATTTTTCGTACTCATCCTTAGTGTATAACTGTCCATTATTATACAGCTCGTATAGCTCCGAATATGTATCCAGAATTTCATTTCTGTCATATTTTTCGCTCAACTTCTCAACTATATCATCACTCAGAGTTTCTGCCATATTTTCATCGATAAAATCTAAAATTTCATACGCCAAATCATCCACAACATGCACTGCACCACTGTTTACATCTAAAACAATGTTATATCCATTTAATTTATATTTGTGTATCATAAATTTACTTGCTCCTACCTAAATCTAATTTTAACTTCTGTAAATCGCAATAAAATATAGAGGCGGAAAGAATTAACTTCCACCCCTAAAGTTAAATAAATTCAACAACAAAATTTACTTTTCGCATTTTTGGTTAGCAACCGTGCAGGAAGTTTTGCATGCTGACTGACAAGAAGCTTGACACTCTCCACAACCGCCTTTTGCTGCGCTCTCTTTTAAATTTGCTTTATTTAATGTTTTTACATGTTTCATCAAAACACACCTCTTTTTTCAATAAACTAACACAGATTATACCATAGTCAATATAAAAATTCAAATTTATTTACTTTATTTACGTCTTTTTTTATTTACACTCAAAACTCCACCAACGGCGCCCGAAAATACCATTATCAAAAGCCTCATAAGCGTTATGTATGTAAATTTATCTCTCGAAATTATAAACGCAATAAGTGTAATAATTGCGAATAATAAAAAACCGGCAAAAGCACCATAAACAAGACCTTTAGATCGATAAATTCTAATTGAAACGTACCCAGAAACAAAAGCTCCAATAGCCGAGCAAAATATCGCTACAGATTGTATCATAAACTGTGGAATAGATTTAACTGCTACGAACAAAAATGCGAATAAAAATAAAAATCCTGCACATATCGCAGCTCCGACTGCTGCCCCAAACAAAATCGCTTTTAATGCAATGGTAAAATCTGTATCTTTGTTACTTGTCTTATCATGCTTCAAAAAATCATACCTCCTAAATATTGTTTAGTCTTTAATTTTAAAAGTAAATTTATCTAATCAATATTCAAAAAGATACGTTAATATACATTTATTTTGCCTGATTATTTTCTTTTTGCGTGTTACAAGTTGCAATAGCCCATTTTTTTATTTTTATTTTGCTTCTGTCAACGCCTGTTTCGATAATAAAAGACTCATTTTCGTCTTTAATTGCCACTACACGACCGATTATTCCGCCAATAGTAGTAATTTCGTCGCCAATTTGAATATTATTTCTCATTTCGTCTTCTTGCTTTTTTCTTTTCGTACTTGGGCGTATCATCAAAAAATACATTCCCACCAAAATAACCATCATTATTACTATATTCATTATACCTGCTGAACCTTCTGCGCTCATTTTAGCACCTCCAAAAATTTAACATTTAGATTATACCAATTTTTATCCTTCGTTGCAAGCAGTATTCAAATTCTTTGAGATAAAATTTGTTTAAATTTATTATAAAAATCATCAAAACCATCGTTATCTAATGATTCTCTTATTTTTTCCATTAAAGAATTATAAAAATAAAGATTATGCATTACAGCCAGTCGCATACCGAGCATTTCTCCACTTTTAAAAAGATGCCTTAGATACGCTTTTGAAAAATTTTTGCACGTTGGGCAGTCACACTCTAAATCTAACTGTGAATCATCAAGCTCATACTTCGAATTTAAAATATTAACTGTCCCTGTCCATGTGAATAAATTTCCATGCCGAGCGTTTCTTGCTGGCATTACGCAGTCAAATAAGTCTACACCTCGATAAACCCCTTCTAAAATGTTTACAGGCGTTCCCACTCCCATTAAATACCTAATTTTTTCTTGCGGCATATGTGGTTCAACAGCTTCTATTGTTGCATACATTTCTTGTGCGGTTTCTCCTACCGCTAGCCCACCTATTGCATAACCATCCAGCCCTAATTCTCGGATTTTTTTCATATGCTCAATTCGCAAATCTGCATACGTACTGCCTTGGTTTATTCCAAAAAGCATTTGTTTTTTATTTATCGTGTCATCCAATGAATTTAATTTTTGCAGCTCATCTTTGCAGCGTTTAAGCCACCTTACAGTGCGTTCACACGAATCTTTTGCATAACTATACTCTGCGGGATTTTCTACGCACTCATCAAAGGCCATTGCAATTGTTGAACCCAAATTGGATTGTATTTGCATACTTTCTTCCGGGCCCATAAAAATTTTTCTGCCATCTATATGCGATGAAAAATACACCCCTTCCTCTTTTATTTTTCTCAGTTTTGACAAAGAAAAAACTTGAAAACCTCCACTGTCTGTTAATATTGGGCCATCCCAATGTGTAAATTTGTGAATTCCACCAAGCTTTTTTACAACTTCATCACCCGGTCGCAGATGTAAATGATATGTATTACAAAGTTGCACTTGGCATTTTATATTCGCTAAATCAAGAGCAGAAACCGCCCCTTTTATGGCTCCACACGTTGCTACGTTCATAAATGCTGGCGTTTGTATCGTTCCATGTGGCGTTACAAATTCTCCTCTGCGGGCATTTTTTTGAGTTTTTATCAACTTGTACACTAAAAAACTTCTCCTTTCATCGTATGAACATTGCATCTCCAAAACTGAAAAATCTATATCTTTCAGTAACAGCTTCTTTGTATGCGTTCAAAGTCTTTTCTCTTCCGGCAAAAGCCGACACCAACATAATCAATGTACTTTCCGGCAAGTGAAAATTGGTTATTAATGCGTCAATCACATTAAATTTGTAACCAGGGTAAATAAAAATGTCCGTCCAACCATCGCAAGGCGCTACTTTACCTTCATTTTTAAACATAGATTCCAGTGTTCGGCAACTCGTCGTGCCCACAGAAACAACCCTTCCACCATTTCTTTTTGTTTCAATTATGAGATCTGCTGTTTCTTTTGGAACTTCGAAATGTTCACTGTGCATCTTGTGTTTTGATACGTTTTTCACTTTTACCGGCCGAAATGTCCCCAGCCCTACATGAAGTGTTACAAAACCGATTTTTATGCCTTTTGCTTTTATTCTTTCTAAAAGTTCATTTGTGAAATGCAGCCCAGCTGTTGGAGCTGCTGCTGAACCTAATTCTCGTGAGTAGACTGTTTGATAGCGCTCTTTATCCTTTAACTCGTGAGTTATATAATGTGGAAGTGGCATTTGTCCAATTTTATCCAGCGCTGAATAAAAATTCTCTTCGCAAAAAAATTGAACTATTCTATTTCCATCTGACGTTACTGTTAAAACTTCACCTTTCATAATTCCATTTCCGAAAATAAACTTTGCTCCCGGCTTAGCTTTTTTCCCTGGCCCTGCTAAAGTTTCCCAAATATTTTTAGATTTTCTATTTAAAAGTAAAAACTCAACCATCGCACCAGTATCTTCTTTTTTTCCATAAATCCGTGCAGGCAATACTCTAGAATCATTTAAAATTAGGCAATCTCCTGGCATAAGTTCATCTATTATGTCATAAAAATGTTTATGTAATATTTGCCCTGTGCTTTTGTTTAAAATCATCAATCTAGAATGGTCTCTTTTTTCAAGTGGGTCTTGCGCAATTAATTCTTCTGGTAACTCGTAAAAAAAGTCTTTCGTCTTCAAAATCTATTCCCCGTTCATACCTATTAAGTTTAAAATTGACACTATATTTGAAAAATGCTATATTATTTTTAAAGAATTTTATATGCAAATCAAATCATCAACAAACTTAATTATATTTTATTGACTCATAGTTTACAACCGATTTCCATCAATATTTTATAATTTTACGAAAGGCAGGCTATTTCTGAGCTTTTTAGCTTTTGAAACATTTTTATGAAAAAGTATAATGTTGGAATTTTAGGTGCTACCGGTATGGTAGGACAACGTTTTATCACTTTACTCGCTGAGCATCCTTGGTTTAACATAACAATACTCGCTGCCAGCAAAAGTTCTGCTGGGAAAACTTATTCTGAGGCTTTAAACGGTCGATGGGCTATGTCTAACAATATTCCAGAAAAAGTAAAAAATATGCCCGTTTACGATGCTGTGGGCGATATGAAAAAAATTGTGGACTCTGTGGATTTTGTATTTTGCGCTGTCAATATGAAAAAAGATGAAATTAGAGCCCTCGAAGAAATGTATGCAAAGGCCGAATGTCCGGTAATTTCTAACAACAGCGCACATAGAACTACACCCGATGTTCCTATGATTATTCCTGAAGTTAACCCTGAACATATGGAAATTATTTTTAGTCAAAGAAAACGTCTCGGCACAAAAAAAGGATTCATCGCGGTTAAATCAAACTGCTCTTTGCAATGCTATGTTCCTGCAATTCATCCTCTGCTTGATTTTGGTGTTACAAATGTTCTTACGTGTACCTACCAAGCTATTTCTGGCGCAGGAAAAACTTTTGAACGCTGGCCGGAAATGGTGGATAATATCATTCCTTACATCAGCGGTGAAGAAGAAAAGTCTGAGAGCGAACCTATGAAAATTTGGGGCAAAATTTCTCAAAGCGAAATAAAAAATGCTGTTTCCCCCAATATCACCACCCAGTGCATTAGAGTCCCTGTAAGTGACGGTCATTCTGCTGCGGTTTTCGCTTCTTTTAAAAATCCACCATCTTTAGATGAGATCATCTCTCGTTGGCAAACATACAAAGGGTTGCCTGATGGACCAAATCTTCCAAGTGCTCCAAAACAATTTTTGCATTACTTCGATGACCCATCTTTACCTCAAATCCGCAGCGCCAGAGAGCTTGAAAATGGTATGGCAATTTCTATTGGACGTTTGCGCGCAGATTCTCAATATGATGTAAAATTTGTTTGTATGTCACACAACACTATTCGCGGTGCTGCTGGTGGTGCTGTTCTAATGGCTGAATTGCTTTGTGCAAAAGGTTTCTTTGATTAAATTTTTACATATAGGAGACACTTTTATGAAAAAAATTATATTTAAAGGTTCCGGAGTGGCCATCGTTACTCCTATGCTTGATGATGGAAACATAAATTTTGATGCTTTAGGCCAAATAATCGAATTTCAAATAAAAAATAAAACCGACGCGATAATTACTTGCGGAACAACCGGTGAAGCTGCCACAATGAGCGAGGATGAGCGATATGCTGTAATTAAATACACTGTAGAAAAAGTCGCTGGAAGAATTCCTGTTATCGCCGGCACTGGTAGCAACAATACTGAACATGCTCTTAAGATGTCAAAAGCAGCGCAAAATCTCGGTGTTGACGCACTTTTGATTGTTACTCCTTATTATAATAAAACCTCGCAAAAAGGCCTAATTGAGCATTATACTTACATTGCTGATAATGTGGATTTACCGATAATTTTGTATAATGTTCCTTCGCGTACCGGCGTTTCTATCCGTCCGGAAACTTACTTAGAGCTTTCTAAGCACCATAATATCGTAGCTGTAAAAGAGGCCAACGGAGATATTTCCTCTATTGCTAAAACTATTTCGCTTTGCGGAGATAATCTCGCTGTTTATTCCGGAAATGACGACCAAATTATTCCTATTTTATCGCTTGGTGGTCTCGGTGTTATTTCTGTTTTTGCAAATGTTTGCCCTCTCGAATGTCATGAAATTAATCAAAAATACTTCGATGGTAAATTGTCTGAAGCTAGAGATTTATTTTTTAAAGCAAATGACCTGATGAATATGCTATTTTGCGACGTTAATCCAATTCCTGTAAAAGAAACCATGAATCTGCTCGGATTTGATTGTGGAAACTGCAGACTGCCTCTTGTTTCTCTCTCTGCCAAAAATAAAGAGAATTTAATTACGGCCATGAAAAACTTTGGTCTTATTAACAGATAAATTTTTAGATAGGAAGTATAAAAATGACTAAAATTATATTAAGCGGCTCCAGCGGACAAATGGGGGGTACTTTAACCCAAGTTATTTCTGAGCGAAATGATTGCACTATTGTTGCTGGAATCAGTAAAAATTTCAGTAGCACTAGCAATTTTCCAACTTTTAATTCTCCAAATGAAATTAACGTAGACGCAGATGTAATCATTGATTTTTCTAATCCAGCTTTACTTAATTCACTTTTAAATTTTGCAATTCACAAAAAAATGCCAATTGTAATATGCACCACAGGATTTACTGATGAACAAATTACTAAAATCAAAGACGCATCGAAATTAATTCCTATTTTCTTTTCTGGAAATACGTCTATTGGAATAAATCTTTTAATCGAACTTGCAAAAAAAGCTGCTTTAGTTCTCGGTTCAAATTTTGATATTGAAATAATTGAAAAGCATCACAATAAAAAAATCGATGCGCCTAGTGGAACTGCTTTGATGATTGCAAATGCTATAAATTCTGTTAATAATCAAAACTTAAGCTACGTTTACGAAAGACATTCTAAAAGAGAGCCTCGAAGCAACAAAGAAATTGGAATTCATTCCATTCGTGGTGGCACTATTGTCGGCGAACATGATGTCATTTTCGCTGGCAAAGATGAAGTTTTAACTTTATCTCACACTGCTCAGTCAAAAGGAATTTTTGCCGTTGGTGCCATTAATGCTGCCATTTTTCTTTTGTCAAAATCTGCTGGACTATATAATATGTCTGACTTATTAAAATAAAAAATAGCGCCGCACGGTATAGTGCGGCGCATTTTTATTTAGTTAAAAAACCTTTTTATTTCAATTCTCGCATTTTCAATCGAGTCTGACCCATGAATAATATTTTCCGAAGTACAAAATGCGTAGTCTCCTCGAATTGTCCCTGCTGTTGCTTCTTCAAATTTAGTCGCGCCCATTAAAATACGCATTCCTTTTACTGCATTCTCACCTTCAACAATCATTGCTAAAACCGGTCCAGATGTCATATAAGAAACTATTTCTTGGAAAAATGGTTTGTCTGCAATATGTGCATAATGTTCACGAAGAATTTTTTCGTCTAAATTCAGCATTTTTGCATCAGTAATTTTGTACCCTTTTTTTTCTATTCTAGAAATTACTTCTCCCATCAAACCTCTTTTAATACAATCAGGCTTTAGCATAATATAAGTTTTTTCAATAGCCATATTGACACTCCTTAATTTAATTTTTCAAATATATAAAAAATTATTGCTATTTTAATCATCTAATTTTTATATTCCATAAGCCCCACAGGCAAATAAAACTTTCCACTTTGGTCTTTTAAAAAATTAACCGCTTTTATTACTGAAGCCAAATTTATTAATCCATATATATGCGGAAATTCTATTCCTTCAGTCCGTCTTTTTTCTCACTTAATTTTACTTTTCAATTTCTTCGCATCTATATAAAACAATTAAATCCTCTTCTATCATTTTTTAATTATCATTTGCTACTTCAACTAAATTTTTAAAGTTGAGCAGTGAATAAATTCATCTTTCTTTAACCGTAAAAACCTGAGTTTAAACTGTTTTCATAAACATTTCGTTTAGCTACGTGAAATACAATCATTTCAGTACTCATCTATAAATAAAGAGTCCTCACACGGCATGAGAACTCTCTTAAAGCTGGAGGCGCCACCCAGATTTGAACTGGGGATCAGGGTTTTGCAGACCCATGCCTTACCACTTGGCTATGGCGCCAACAAAAACTACTTTTTTAAAAATGGAGCGGATGACGAGGCTCGAACTCGCTACCTCCACCTTGGCAAGGTGGCACTCTACCAGATGAGCTACATCCGCAAAATCAAATGGTGCCTTCGGACGGAATCGAACCATCGACACGAGGATTTTCAGTCC
>FR883862.1 GCA_000435275.1 Clostridium sp. CAG:557 | reverse complement strand
GCCGGCTTCGCTGATGCATTCATGCGCGTGGTCGCGCAGACCAATTCGTGAACATAGCCTTTTGCGAATTTCAAAAAACTTTGCTCGCGATTTTATCTGAGTTTAAAACAACATGGAGGTGAAAGAGATGGAAAACAAAACCGTTGAAATAACTTCGTTTGCAATCCTGATTGAAGCCATCATTACATACTTCAATCAGTTTTTTGTGCAAGAAGATTTCTGTTGGCAAATGCTTTTCAGTATAACTTTAGGCATAATTATTGCGGTGGCTTATAGGCTAGATTTACCGGCGCACTTTAATTTAACGTCGCAGATTCCATACGTTGGTTGTGTGTTAACTGGAATTTTGCTGTCGCGTGGGAGCAATTATATTTTTGATTTGATAACAAAACTATTGAATATTTGATGTAACTAAAACTAAAAACATAAAATCTGAACAGCTCAATTGTTAGTGTAAGCTAGCTTTTGAGCTGTTTTTTGTTTTCTTTTAACAATAAAATAATGCCGATTTAAGGTGTTTTCTATATATTTATAATTTATTAATCGTTTTTTAAACATAAAGTTTTTAGATTAATGGTATTTTTTGTTTCAAAGGGAAATTTTACCTGAAATGTATTGAAATTTGAAAAAACATTAGATATTATAAACTTGATTAGGTAGTTATCAACTTTAAAATTCATATTAAAATGGTGAGTTTATAAAACTTACAAGCATTATATGAAATAAAAGTAGAGGTGTGATTTGAAAGGAGTATTTTTGATAAGATAATTGAGATAACATGCAAAGGTGGATTTTTTATGAAAGTATTAAGATGTTTATTGAGTATTTTTTTGTGTAGTAGTTTATTTTTTTCTAACGTAATAGGTTTTATAGCAAGCGCTGCGAATGGAAACTCGAAGCCAAATGTTAATTATGATGAGCCAAATCCAAATTTTATGGATGACCCGTGTCCTTTTGATAAAAGGAATAAAATAGGAAATTATATAGAACCGCTCTGTGCCAAAAAATTTGTAATAAGAGAGCTGAGAAAAGCGCTGGAAAACAAAAAAGAAGTACCTATGCAGGAGAAAAGCTTGGGTGTCGGACCGGAAGCACAACACGAAGTTCATATGTTTACACTAAATGCAATGGCACTATTTGTTGAGGACATGGCGAGATTGTTTGGAGACGCAAAACACCGTGCCTTGAACCATAAAATATTAGAATCTGCAGTAAATAGAATAAAATTTCTTTGTGGTTTTGATACTAAAGATGCAGAAACTGTTGTTTCAGAATTGTATAAACATTTTACTGGTGAAACTATTCCGATTCCAATGAAAGGAAACTATACGAAAGACCAAAACAAGTTTACCGGCAGTGTAAAGCTGTGGGCTACGGTTGCAGGGGTAGTTGGTGCGACTGTGGGCACGACAGCAGCTGCATTTTTTTGTGGTCCCGCGGGAGCGGCGGTTGCATTTACAGCTAAAGCTGCAAGAGCAACAAAGCTTGTTATTAGTGCGGTAACAGGTGGACTTGGTGGTGGAGAACTTGGAGGTTATTTTCGAGCCACACAGATACGTGATAAACAGGAGAAAGAAAAAGAGATTCAAACCACAAAGCTGGAAAATACCGTGTCTGCATTCTCTCAGATATTAGCAGCCTTAAAATGGAGCTTTTGGAAAGCAGCGGACTCTGTGTCAGTAATTTTCAATAATGCACCAAGTTATGCTAGGGCAACAGTTAGTTTTGAAAACATTGGTTTGAACTATAGTTCTACAGAAAGACAAGAAATTGAAAGACAATTTGAAAGTGCTAAAATTGATATGCAAAAGATAATAAATGAATATGATAAGATGAAGGAAAGAGGAGATCTTCTTTGAAATTTGTAAAAAAATTGATTGCAATTACACTCTGTTTTTCTATAAATTGTAGGATTTCTCAAATTAGCTTTGGTCTAGAAAAATATAACGAGGGAATGTGTTTTGCAGAAAGAATTAATTCGTTTGAATCTCTGGAAGACGACGTACAGAGCGGTAAAACTGATTTTATAAAAGATTTACGTACGATTTGTGGAAGAGAGTACACTATTATTATTTCAGTTTTAAAAGATGAGTCATTAAAAAAAATAATTGAGTTATTAACTCCGAATATAATGATTTCAGATTTTGAAAAGATATATGAAACTGAAAAAAGTGAGACAAAACGACAAAATATAAAGATAAATAAAATATCTTTACTTGTGGCACTTATAACTGGAATATTAACATATGCGATTTCGTTCTTCAAGATTAATGCCGAAAAAACAAAACAGGAACAATGTAATGCAGATATTCGTCAGAATAAAGAAAGTGTTTTAAAAGCGTCAAAACTTAAAAGTTTTTTATATTCTCTTTTTAAAGGTATTTGTGTTAGTTTGCCTTTGTATTTTCTTTTGTTTGTTTTCTTAAATACGTATTTAACGAAGCCCTCTATTGATTATGAAAGATTAATTTGTGAATATAACAACAAATTAAGTGTAGTTAAAATACTTTTAAAAAATATTGCTTTTACAAAATTTACTGATAAAAATATGTTATGTTTGAGACTGGTTGATTTTGATAAACCTGATTTTTTTATTAATATTTGTGGCTTTAAGCATGGTGAAATAAATTATACGACAATGGAAGCTAGTAAAATAAAAAATGCTATTAATTTGTTTACAAACCAACTTCAAAATATTATTGATACATATGAGGAGATAAAATAATGGAAAAGTTTTTAAAAATTATCATAAATTTTACATTAAACCTTTTATTATTGTTTAACAATTTTAATTTGCTAACTTTTGCAGCAGATAATAACGATTGTTTTCAAAAAAACTCACATAATCAATTTGTGAATGAATATTGCGCAAAAGAATTAGCATTGAACAAAATAAAAAATGGTGAGCATTATGTTAAAATAACTGATGTCGGCTTGAACGCAGATAGCACTGTGTATGCATTTGATTACAATAACATTGAAAAAGTTATAACAGAACTACCGTATACATATACGGAGGAATTTATTAAATTTTATAATGATAATAAAGTTTTAAAAGAGGAGCGACAAAATAAAATTTTTGATTGGGTAGGCTATACAATAAAGTCTGTAATTTGTTTAGGTGTGACAGTTTTTGTGCTGACTAGCGTTGAAACGATGACGAATTTTATACATGCCTCTCTGAATAATTTAGGTAATTCTTTTGTAAATTTTTATAATAAGGTAACTCGTTCAAATATAGGCGCATTTGATGTAGGAACTAAAATTCCAGATTATATAAGCAAAGGTTTTGCTATTTCGTCTGCCCTGATTCCTTTAAACGCGCTTTCAGAAACACCTGATTCTATTCCTAAAGTTAATAATATAAACTATGAAAGTTTATTTAACAGTAACGATAATACATTTTATGCATTGAAGCAAATTTTGTCAAATATAAAATATAAGTTTTGGAAAGACAAAGATGCTTTAATTATTACAACTAGTTTAAATGAAAATTCTCCATCTTCATCAGTTGGTTTTGTTTCAAGTGGGGTTCAATATACCGATGTAGACAAACAGAGTTTTAATGAAAAATTTAGATTGTTGGAAGAATCTTTGAAAGAAAAAATAGATGAGTATGAGAAGGAGCAAAAAAAGACATATGGGAATTATTAAAAGATTTTTCTCTATCGTTATATCAATATTTTTTATATGTAATTTTTCTGTAAACACTAATGCCTTGACCGATGTAACGCATAGCGCTTATGAAGAAGATAAATTACTCGACACCACATGGTATAAGGGTGCTTGCTTAAATAGTATCCCAACTTGCCAAAAACATATTTTAAGATTTGAAAGTGTTAATGAACTAATTGATTTTTTTGAAAAAAAGTTAAAAATAACAAAGTCTGAGAAGAACTCTTTTTACGTAAAACGATACCTTGAAGCTGGTGGATTAACTGCGTTAGGAGTTGTTGCTGCAAAATTAATTTTGACGTGGAAAAATATATTGGCTATTGGTGGAGTAGGTCTTGGATTTTATGTTGTACAACCTTTGCGTAATTTGGCTTCTTTTATTTTTGAAGCGCTTCCTAAAACTTTTTATTTTCTTAAA
This sequence comes from Clostridium sp. CAG:557, assembly GCA_000435275.1. Lineage (GTDB taxonomy): Bacteria > Bacillota > Clostridia > Oscillospirales > Acutalibacteraceae > CAG-557. The sequence continues at coordinate 21,485 of FR883862.1, read as the reverse complement.
GAAAAATTTATTTCAAAAACTAATGAGTCTACCGAAAATAAAAAAGGAAAAATTAGTGAGACTTCAGACTTGTTATTAGGAAATGCTGACGACAATATTTTAGCAAATGAAATTAACCAAGAAATCTATGCCCGAATTCTTGAAATTTTAAAACAAAAAATAATAAAGAAAGAATATATTGGTAAAGATATATTAATTGTTTCTTGGGACAATTCTCTAGACAAACCGAGCTTTTCTATTAAGTTCGACACAACAACTTACCCAATTGCTTACGAAGAAGATATTGAAAAATATTTTAAAAGATAAGTTAACCTCCGAACGTGTAGCTATAAAATTTTCAAAAAATATAATGAAAAACTCAGCACTCTTTGTTTCCGGTATATCTTACCGAAGGACAATTGAGTGCTAATTTTTAGCTAGTAAATTATATAAAATTGTCTTATTTTGAAAAAATATCAATTATTTTCCGCGTCAATAAACTCCGCGATGTCTTCTAATTTACAATTTAAAGCTGTGCACAATTTATCTAATGTCTTTGTTTCAACGTTTTCGTTTGCTTTTAATCTACGAATAGTTTTACTATCAATGCCACAGTACTCTCTTAATTTATATGTGCTAATTCCTTTTTTCTTCATCAGTATCCACAATTTATCAAAAACAACCATATATTCCCCACCTTTAATCTTGACAATTAATATTATGGGGGTTATAATCATAATTATTAAGGGGATATAATCCTCGCAAAATGTAATTAATAAAAGTGGAAAACTAGTGTTCATGGTATATATAAAAAAGAACTTGCAGAAAACATGAAGTTTATCCACAAGTGTCTAGGTTATACGCAACGAGGAGTTGCTAAAAAATTAAATTTGGGGAGCTCAACATTATACATATTAAGAAATTAACAAAATGGAAAAAAGTGTTTTAATACTAATAGGTACATAATGTTGGGCTTTTAATTTTGATAACTATAACTAATGATGGCATTTTGATGGCCTGATTATGAGATTTTAAAATTGTTATTTCTTATTATTTGGTTTCATATTTTCCATTGCATATTTACAACATTGAAGAACAAGCAGGTTAAAAGAGATGCCATTTTCTGAAGCAATTTTACTTAATTCATCAAATAAAGGTTCCGTAAAGCGAATAGTTCTGGGAACATTGGCATTTTTAAATTCATTATCTACTTCAAACATCATGTCACCTCTTTAGTTACTATTTATGTAGTAAATTTTAGCACTACAATTGTTTACAAAATATAACCAATTATGATACTATAAGTGTAACCATAAATTGAGAGGTGATATAATGGGTAAAAATGTATGCTGTTTTTCTTGGTCTAAAAAGAAAATTAATGTCGAGAAATTAAAGCAAAAGCTAAAAAAAGAAATCAAGAAATTAGTGACAAGTTTCGATGTTACAGAGTTTTATGTATGTGCAGAAAATGATTTTGATGCGCTGTGCACTGAATGCGTTAAAGAAATAAAAAATGAGTATCCGCGAGTACGGTTGTGTTTAGTATTGCCGGCCTTTTCAGAAAAAATCAAATCAGAGCAATTATTTGACGAAATAATTCATTTGAATTTTGAAAAAATATCACCGCAAGTTTTGCAATTAAGTTTATTTGACTGGTTAATCGACAAATCTGACTTTCTAATTTCTATCACCGATGAAGAGCATCCAAAAATAAAGGTCAAAAATTTAGCAGATAAAGACTTATTATTTTTCTCAACAAGAATAAAACTATTAAGGTTGAAGCAAGGCATATCACAGGCGGAGCTTGCAAAATCCATAGGTGTAGCAGTGTCTACAATCGGGATGTATGAGCAGGAGCGGCGCGAGCCAGACTTTCCAACCTTTCTTAAACTATGCATTGAATTAAAAACTAGCACTGATTATGTGTTGGGAATAGACAAAAAATTTAAGCCCAAATTGATTGAAATAGAAGAATTTTTGTCAGACTTTACGAGAAAAATTAAAAAGAACAACAAGCTTTTATGTGATGGAAGGCATGTAAATAGAGAAGGTCGGGAATGCTTGGAAGTTTCATTTTTTACTGCACTTGAAGTTACGAAAAAATTTTTAATAAAAAAAGCTGAGTTAAAAATAAAAGATTGACTTGAACCTATCAATAGAAAGTTTAAGTCAATTTTTGTTTTAAAGAAAATTGTAACGGTAAGTTTATTTTTGTAACCATATTTTTCCAATAGCGTAATGCAAAATTGATTCAAAACATAGAATTTTTGATTTTTGTAAAATTATGCTTTATTTTGGAAATTTATGTGCTATAATAAACTTGGCTAGCCTGAAATTATATTTGTAGGTGGTAATAATGCTACGAAAAATATTAAAAGCAACAACTTTTCTTTTTCTGTCATTGTGCCTGACGTTAGGTAACAACGTTGTGCACGCTGGTGGAGGGCAGTCTTCTGCCGGAGGGACTTCTCAAGGTGGAGGAGGTTCATTTGGTGGCGGCGGAGCTTCTCGTGGATTTTAAAATTGGTATAACGGGGTGAAAAATATGTTTAGAAAAATACTATTAATGTTTCTATCGTTATCAATGTGCTTTACGGTAAATGCTAAAGTTGTAATTGCAACTAAGGATCCAACTTGTCCAAGAGAATCTAGGCGCAACGAGTGCGATGATTATTGGAGCAACGAAAAAGGAACAGATTTTAAAACTTGTTACTATCAGCATGATCAAACCCAAATTTTTGCAGATGAAGAAAAAAGACGAAAAGATAACATAGCAACTGCTACTCAAATCGCGGTTCCAGCTACGATTTCAGCTATTTTACTAGCTTCAGGAGTTGGATCACCGGCAGTAGCTATTATAGGAGGTGGAGGCATAGCAGGAGCAGGTACAGCATTGGGTAATCTATTTTTTAAAACTATGATAACAAATGGCGAAAAATGGCTGCAATCATCTACCGTTCATGACCATTGTGGCGTGAAAGTACATTATTGGCGAGACATATTTGGAATATGGCATTACTATGGTTTTGAGCCACAATAAATAGTGCTTTTTGGGGGTAATTTATGAAAAAATTTTTAATAAGTTTATTAATATTTATTTTACCATGTAATTCTAATTTTTGTTTCGCTTCAGATGATTTTGATTATGGCATAGAAAAAACTGAAGTAAATTTTAGTGATAATTTTACCATAAATGATAATACAACGGGAATTGTTGAAACAAAATCAACTGTTGCTGATTTTGTCCCTTTGTTTAAGAGATCTGTAATAGTACCTATTAAAGAAAATGTTTCTGCTTTAATAAGAGCCTGCTGTGAAATGCGTTCAAAAAGTTATGATTCAACAGCTGTATATTTAGGTTCATATTGTGGAAATAACAGTAATTATACTATTACTGTTTCCGGAAACAATTATTCTTTATCTGTTTTGTCTGAAGATGGTGAAGTTGGAATAGGCAATATTCCAGAAGGCGAATTTTCTGCATATATAGAAAATAATGATGATACCGAATTGAATTGTAGCACTAGCCTATTGGGATATGGTTTAGACACAACACCGGAAGAAGGTTACAACATAAATTTAACATGTTATGACAAGCTTCCTGACGGCAAAAAAACAAATATGTGGACTTGGTTAGGTCCGGTTGTTGGTGTTGGAGCAGCTCTTTTGGGATTTGGTGGATATGCTGGTGTTCAAAAAGCACGAGGGGAAGATATCCTTCCAGCAGTATAGAAATTACATAGAAAAAGTCTTCAAGCAAATTAAATTTACACATATGAACTTATAACTAAAATTGTACTTTATGAAAAACTGTTAACGAAATTTTGTTAACAGTTTTTTTATTTTTTCATCGATGGAAAACACCCATCGGTGATATTTTTTTGTTTAAAAATATAGAAACAGCCCTAAATAGGCTTGTTTTTACAATAAATCTCATCCAAAGCTCGACGTAGAATCTGGAAGAAAATGGTTAAAATTTAAATGTAAATAAATTAATTTAGGCAAATACACCAAAATTCATCTTTATTTGTTGTTATTTAACATTTTGTCACGAGGAAGTTCAAAAAAACAAGAAGTGTGTAACATTTGTCCAACCCAGGTGCAGCGCAGGAAAGGAGGGTTTGAGTTTTGCCTAACGTAGAAAAGTAAAATATCTCTACATAAAATCGATGTAGGCATTGGGGCATTGCACCTAAATTAAATAAAGCAGAGTTTTATGCACGGTAAATTACGCGTGTGTAGAACTCTGCTCTTTTATTGGGTCGAGGTGCGAAAGCTGCTTAATTGTCATCTTCCTGCGAGTGCTCGTTTGAGTGCGGAGAAAAAGTTATGAGAGATTGGCTTTTCTGTAAAAACAGTAGTTCTCGTAAGATACGTAAGCGCGTGAACGAAACACTAAAAGTTACTGAAAGTTTTGTGCGCGACTTGGCACCAGTGTCTCGCTGGTATTACATACGTGCCCTGTAGCCGTCCATGCAGAGAATTTTGCGCGCGATTTGGCCCCAGCGCCTCGCTGGTATTACATACGTGCCCCGTAGCCGTCCGAATTGTTTGAAAAAAATCAAATAATTTGGAGGTACGGAAATGAAAAATCGAAACGAAGACATCAAAAACGAAATAGCTTATTTTTACAAGGTGATAAGACATATGGACATAAAAGATAGTATTAGACAGGCAAAAATAAATGAACACGAAACGCCCCTTGATGAAATTTTATACGACCAATTTTCTGTTGGTGAGAACATGGACAAGCACTTAGAAGAACAAAATTTACTGGGCTGGATTGAACTGATTGAGAACCAAAAATTATATGAAGCTGTGAAAAGTCTATCTGTTGAAGACCAGATTTTTATCAGTTACATAGTTAAAGAGGGACGAACTCAACGTGAACTATCACGGACATACGGTGTTGCACAAAAAAATATAAGTAAAAGATTTAATCGTGTTATAGAAAAAATCAAATATTTATTAGGCTAAAAAATTTGTCGAACGATTTTTTATAAAATAGGGTATCAAAAAACACCTCAAAAGACTCTTTATATATGTGGAAGGAATAATTTTCCATTCCTCTATCTGAAACTTGACAATCGAATATCAATATCTCAGCAACATTTAAAGATACTCCTGCCCAGCCGCAGCTCGAGCGTGAAAAAAACGTCGCACGCAATGGGGGTAGCCTCGCGATAACTTCGAGGACGTGAAATTCGTGTGCCACCAAAAGTGGGCTGAGATATAGAATAAATCAAGATATTAAAATCAAAATAAATATTGGAGGTGTTAGATTTTGGATGAAATAAAAGGCATGTCAGCTCAAATCTGGCTGAACTTTTTTAACACATATTTGTATGAGCAAGGTCTAATAACCGAAGTAGAAAGAAATAAAATGATAAGTAAGATAGCAAATACTCAAGTTTCATCCATTAAAGCCGATACCATTAGTGATAAGATAAAAAAAATATCGAACGTAGTCTAATTTTTTGATTTACAAATTGTATGTATCATGATATAATAATGATATATTTATTGGTTAGGGGTGAAAAAGATGGATATACATGAAATTAGACAACAATTAAAGTTAAAAAATATATTCGATGTTAAACTGCGAGTTACATTTTATGCCAGAGTGTCAAGTGAAAAAGATGAACAACTAAATTCATTGGACAATCAAATATCTTATTATAAAGATTTAATTCGGAAAAACACAAACTGGCAATATGTTGATGGCTATATTGATGAAGGTATATCTGGCATATCGGTGAAAAAAAGAGAAAATTTTCATAACATGATAAACGATGCAAAAGCTGGAAAATTCGACCTTATACTAACAAAGGAAATCACACGTTTCGCCAGAAATACATTGGATAGCATAAAATACACTAGAGACTTGTTAAGTTATGGCGTTGGCGTATTTTTTCAAAATGACAATATAAATACATTGGATGAAGACAGTGAACTACGGCTAACTATTATGTCCGGAATTGCTCAAGACGAGTTAAGGAAGCTGTCTTCTCGAATAAAATTTGGTCATCAACAGGCTATAAAAAATAATGTTGTTCTTGGAAACAGTCGTATTTTCGGTTATGTCAAAGTCGGAAAGCGTTTGGTTATCGATGAATCTGAAGCGGAAATGGTAAAAGAACTTTTTACGTTATACGCAACTGACAACTACAGCATGAAACAGATCGAAAATATCTTTTGGGAAAAAGGTTATCGTAATTTAAATGGCAATAAAATCGTTCATAGCACCATGTCAAATATGATATCTAATCCTAAATACAAAGGGTACTACTGCGGTAACAAGGTAAAAATCGTCGATATGTTTACTAAGAAACAAAAGTTTTTGCCACCAGAAGAATGGGTTATGTTTAAAGATGAAACTGGTGAAATTGTCCCTGCGATAGTCGATGAAGACCTTTGGGAACGAGCAAATGAAGTTTTACAAAGACGAAGTAACGATGTGAAAAATCGCAAAGGTATTTGTAACCACGACAACTTATTAACTGGGAAACTTTTCTGTACTCATTGTGGAAAGCCGTATTACCGACGTGACTCTAAAGATAGAAATGGCAATAAAAATAGCATTTGGGTCTGCAGCGGAAAAGTAAAAAATGGCAAAGACTCTTGCCCATCTTTTTCTATTTACGAATCTGAAATAAAACCTATTCTTTTTCAAGTATTTAAGGACACTTCAGCTAACGTAGACAGCCTTATCGAGCAATACATAGAAATGTATAAATCTCTTGATGAAGATAATTGCATAGCAAAAAATATTAAATCAATAAGAAATAAGGTTGACCTTGCGAATAGAAAAAAGAGCAAACTTTTAGAATACAATATTAGCGGAAAGTTGTCTGACAACGATTTTATTAACATGAATAACCAGATATCTAAAGATATCGAAAAATTTGAAGAAGAGATTGCCAATCTAGAAGAACAGAAAAACTCTAAAGACAAGCTTAAAGAGCACATAGAAAAAATGAAAAAGTTGTTGAAGCAAGCTGAAACAGATGCTCAAGAAAAAATAATCGACAAAGAGTTCATAAGAAAGTATATTGATAGAATATATGTGTCACCAGAAAATGGTCATCTTAAGCTCAATATAAAGATTTTTACGGGAGATGTTACGGAAAAGTATCTTGAAAACCTTAGAAGTCGTACGGGACACACTTTTAAAAAGATGATTGAACAGTACGAAAATAACATTAAGTAAATTGGTGTCAATTAAGGCAGCATAAATTTTAGGTGAAACTGGTACAGCCACACAATTTGGCTATACCAGTTTTTTACTTCCAAGGTGAATTTACATCACGAAAATTAATCTAATTTATGCATTTGTGATATTATTTTAAATATTGAATGACATTTTTAATGAAGAGGCGATAATATGAAAAGGGTAAATAAAAAACTCATTTTAATATGTTTCAGTATAGTGGTAACCTTGGGATTAACAACGTTTTTTGTTTTGAATTTCTCAGAGACTAATAGTGAACAAGTTTCTGATAGTGTTGCGGAACAAGATGCTGAAAATTTTTCATTAAAAGAGTTAAGTGCAGAAGAAAAAATTTATAAAGAACTTATTGGTAATCTGTATGATGAGATTAATGACTTAGAAAAAGAAAAAGTACAAAATTTAATTAAAGAGATCGTAAAAATAGAAAATGATGATAATGATACTTCAAAGAAAGCTGATATTTATAAAAACATTATTAAAATACTTGACGAAGTTACTTTAAGAGGGCACCATCAAGATGAGCTTGATGATTATAAAAAATATTATGAGTCAACTAAAAATGCAGTGGGAAGTCCGGCAAAAATGCATCAATATCAGATAAAAGAGAACGGAGAAATAGAATTTGATCTATTAAATGGCGATACCTCAGAATATAATTATCATAAAGAAATATGGAAAAAAGCTAAAAAAATAATACCATTTGATTTGTTAAAAGGTATAAAATATTTTGTACCTTTTGAAGTTGATAAAAAAAGAGGTGCGTACGCAGCTGGATTTATGCAACCGATAGATTTTAATTCTACACCGTACGAGTGGAGTATTGGAGTTGCATCTAATGCGAATGAAAAAGATTTGTCATATATATTAATCCACGAATTCGGCCATTATATTTCTCTAAAGGATACCACTATTAAAATCAATGCGGGCTTAAATAATATTAAAGCTGAAGGTGGAGAACTCTTGCAGAGCTTTATAGAAAAATGCTTGGGGCATATTGCAGAAGAATCTGAAAATGTAGAAGATAGCAACCGTTATTTGTTCTATGCACGACACAAAGATGATTTTGTTACGAAGTATGCAGCGAGCAATCTGTTAGAAGATTTTGCGGAAAGCTTTGCAAAATTCGTGAAAAGTTCGAACTTTGAATCAGAAAGATTAAAATGTAAAATGGAGTTTTTTAATAGCAGATCGGATTTAGTTGCTATTAAAAATCAAATAATAACTAATTTGAAAGATAATGGCATAGAAGAAATTGTAGATATGACTCAGTAAAAATAAAAAATAAAGTGTATACCTCAAATTAGATTGAAAATCTATGGGGCCATGCACTTTATTTTTACAATGAATAATTTTTTGAAAGACTTTATTCCATCTGTTTGCCTAAAAATTCTGCAGCAGCTTGAGCCAATTTTGTTTCGGCTTCGGTTGGAATACTATTTGCTTCATTTTGCAGCAAAATTACAGCTCCGGTTACGTCGCCAGCTACGATTATTGGAGAAATTATAGCAGCTTTTTTGTCGATTCCCTCGATTGGAGTTATCGAATCGCTTTCATCTTTTGCCAAAACATAATTTCGACGCGATTCCATTAAGTCTTCTAGCGCTGCTGTTATCCTTCTTTCAAGATATTCTTTTTTGGATAAACCTGCAACAGCCACAACGTGGTCTCTGTCACAAATTACCGTTGGAAAGTTAGATGTGTGCGATAATACATCAGAATAAGTTGTAGCAAACTGAGATAGTTCTCCTACTGGTGAATATTTTTTAAATATCACGCCACCTTCTGTATCGGTGTATATCTCTAATGGATCGCCCTCTCGTATGCGTAATGTTCTGCGTATTTCTTTTGGAATTACAACTCTTCCTAAATCATCAATTCTTCTTACTATACCTGTAGCTTTCATTTTAGCACTTAATACCTCCATTTTTTTATTCTTTATAATTAAATTTACTTTTTTGAGTCTTTACGTTAATATTATTTGCAGCTAATTTACTTATATACAGAAAATTGACAAGGTTAAATTTTACAACTAACTTTTGTCACTGGATTTTGATACAAGTGCTGCGATATATCCAAAAAATATGGCTGCGGCTATTCCTGCAGCACTGGCGGTAAGCCCACCGGTCAAAATTCCCAAAAGCCCTTTTTCTTTTACTGCTTCAAGAATACCTTTTGCCATGGTATATCCAAAACCTGTAAGCGGAACTGTTGCTCCAGCTCCAGCAAAGTTAACAAGCGGTTCATATAGACCGACCGCAGTTAATGCCACACCTAAGGTTACAAATAACACCAAAATTCTTGCTGGAGTCAATTTTGTTTTATCTATTAAAATTTGTCCAATAACGCAAATTAAGCCGCCTACTACAAATGCTTTTACATATTCCACTATATCACTCCTTTTCCTTTATTATTTCTATTTTTTATTATTTTATGTAAATTCTCTTAACAACATTTTTTGTTTTTTGTGAGTTTTTATTGAATTGTCTAAAAATGAACCATTTATTTGTAGAAAGAAAAATTTAAAAAATTATGGTTTATTTAAACTGCATTTAGTAGTATAATAAATTTAATAACTTATGGAGGTTTTGTTTATGGAAGATAAGTTTAACGATAATAATCTCTCTGATGAAACTTTAAGTGATGATGCTGATTATAGCGCTAACGAAAGGCACGATGATGGTTCTTCTACTGAAAAGAAAGATTTATTGTCACATTCAGATGATTTATTAGATAATCATAGTCACAAGAATGTAAACTATCATGTTAGTGCAGATTCTCATTACTTGGAAGATAACAAAAACAAAGTGAAAAATGCGGCTTTTGTTAGTGAGAAACCTGAAAAAAATAAAATGGATAAAGGTCTCAAGGTATTTTTAATAACATCTGCGGTAATCTTTGGCTCGTTATTTTTGATTTTTGGCGCTTCAATTCTTGCTAATTTTTTAAAAACCGATTCCAGGTTTAACTCAATTTTACCGAACTCAAATAACCAAAATAGTTCTGCAATTATTCACACAAAGGATATTCCTGAAAAGGACGATGCAAAAACTGCTGAGCAGATTTATCAGGAAATTGCGCCTTCAATTGTTGGTGTGGTTACTTATAATCCTTCCGCAGGGTTGGTTTCTTCTTCAACCGGCCAAGGTAGTGGAATCATAATTAGTGAAAATGGTTATGTGGTCACGAATGCACATGTTATTGGAAATAGCAACAAATACAATGTCACTGTCGTTACAAGCGACCACAAAGAGTTCACCGCAAAAATTATTGGTTTTGACACAAGAACCGATTTAGCTGTGTTAAAAATAGATGCTTCTGGCTTAAAGTCAGCTGAGTTTGGAAATTCAGACCAGTTATCTGTTGGTGCAAGTGTTTTAGCTATAGGAAATCCTGGTGGCTTGGAATTTTCAAATTCCCTGACTCGAGGCGTTGTTTCTGCGTTAAACCGTTCTTTAGCGTCAATGAGCAGTAATTCAAACGCTAGCGTACACACAACCGTAAAATACATTCAAACTGATGCGGCGATTAATCCAGGAAATTCTGGTGGCGCGTTGCTAAATATGTACGGCCAAGTCATCGGTATAAATAGTTCTAAGGCCAGTGATTACGAAGGTATGGGATTTGCAATTCCCAGCAATACGGTTAAAACCGTTGTTGATGATATTATAAAAAATGGCTATGTCTCAGGAAGAGTAAAAATGGGAATCAGTGTTCGCGCGTTGTCTGCTTATGAAGCTCAAATAAATAATGTTCCTCAAGGCCTCGTCGTTATGGAAATCGCTCAAGAAAGCAATGCCGGAGCAAATGGCCTTAGAGTTGGCGATATAATTACTAAATTTGACGGTGTTGATACTCGTACGACTTCGGCTTTGTACAACGAATTAGCCAAGCACAAACCCGGCGATACTGTCAATGTAACAGTTCATCGGCTGTCAGCGATAAGAAGTGAAGCTTCGACTTCATTAGAAATAAATATTACATTGATTGAAGACAAAGGTGAAGCTCAGTAACAACAAAAATTCCAGAGTAAGTTTTCTGCTCTGGAATTTTTTTAACTAAAATTTAATTTTATTTTGAATTTTTTGTAATTTCTTTCTGTAACGTTTTACTTGAATTTAAAATTTCTAAAAAAATTGGAAAAACGTATTTATAATTATCTTCAGATTTTAATTTTATATCATCAAAAATTTCTTGTTCACGAATTTTATCAAAAATCGGTATGTTTTTCTCATATTTTATTTTAGCAATAAGTCTTGAACATTCCATTCTTTCTAGAAGTAAATTTAAAATATCATCATCGATTTTATCAATTTGCTTTCGTATTTGTTCTAAATTCATAATAAATTTGCCTCTTTAAAAAAGTCTAACATGGCTACTGCCGCAACAGATTCAACGACTGGAACAGCTCTTGGAACAATGCAAGGGTCGTGCCGGCCTAAAACAGAAACTGTTGTGCGCTGCATTAATTTGATATTCACTGTTTTTTGCCGTTTTGGTATGGACGGTGTTGGCTTAACAGCGCAACGAAAAATTATTGGCATACCGGAAGAAATTCCGCCTAAAATGCCTCCGTGATTATTTGTTTCGGTCAAAATTTTTTCGTTTTCGACACTAAACAAATCATTATTTTGACTTCCTAACATATTTGCAACTGCAAAGCCTGCCCCAAACTCAATTCCCTTTACCGCAGGAATTGCAAATATCAACGAGGAAATTTTATTTTCTATGCCATCAAAAATTGGACTGCCAAGCCCTGCCGGGACGTTATTTATTGCGCATTCTATTATTCCGCCGACACTGTCTCCGGCTTGCTTTACCTGCAGAATCTTTTCAATCATACATTCTTTTGTGTGCAAATTAATCACTGGAAATTTCTCATTTGATAGCTTTTTCAATAAATTATCAGAAATTTTTACATCGAATCTGTCATCAAATACGTCAAAAACAGAGTAAACGTGCGCACCTATAATTATTCCACGGCGCTCTAAAATCTGCCTACAAACAGCTCCACAGAAATTCAGCGCAGCGGTTGTTCTTCCAGAAAGATGCCCTCCACCACGACTGTCATTAAATCCGTTGTATTTCACGCCGGCGGTATAGTCGGCGTGCCCTGGGCGAAGCAGATTTTCAAACGTACGATAATCATCAGAAGAGACATTTTTATTTTTTATTATCGCACAAATCGGTGCACCTGTAGTATATCCATTCCGTATTCCAGAAATAATTTTTGGAATGTCAGTTTCTTTGCGCTCAGTTGAAGTTTTATCATATCCCGGTGCCCGGCGCTGCATTTGCCAATTCAGTTCATCAAAATTAATTTTTTCTCCCGCAGGCAAATTATCTAAAACTGCTCCGATTGCGGTGCCGTGGCTTTCACCAAAAAGTGAAATTTTTATATTGCCGTTATATATCGAGGACATTCACTGCTCCTCCAAGTTTATTATAATCTTCAAAAAATGATGGATACGATTTGCTGATACTTTCTGCAGAAGATATACAAATTTTTTCACGAGCTTTTATTGCCGCAACAGAAAGTGCCATAACAATTCGGTGATCATTAAATCCATTTAAGCTAGCTTTGTTAAAATACTTTTGTCCCTCTATTAAAAGTCCATCGTCTGTTTCTATTACATTTACACCCAATTTTTTCAATCCATCATTAATGGCACGCAATCTGTCACTTTCTTTAAATTTCAGCCGTGATGCGCCTAAAATGCGCGTGGTTCCCTGCGCGCAAGCGCCAAGTATTGCCAATATTGGGACTAAATCTGGTGTAGGAGCGGCAAAAACATTAAACCCTGACAAATTTCCCGGAGACACAGTAACACTGTTTTCTTCATATTTTACATCGGCGCCCATTCTGTACAGTAGCTTTGTGATTGCTTTGTCACCCTGAGAGGAGTCTATTTTTATGCCATTCACGGTTACAGGTTCTCCAATAGCACCAGCTGCCAAAAAAAATGCTGCTTGTGACCAATCGCCTTCTGTGACATAGTTCCTAGCTTTGTAATGTTGATTTCCGGGAATTTTAAAGCCATTTTCAGTTTTAGTCACTTTAACGCCAAATTTTAACATGGTTTTTATTGTCATGTCAACATACCCGCTGGATTCTCCTGGTGTTGTTAAAATGATTTCACTGTTATTATGCAAAATCGGTAATGCAAACAATAGCCCTGTAATAAATTGCGAACTTACATTTCCCGGAATCAAGAATTTGCCTGGTTTTAACTTGCCGTCGACTGAAAAAGGCAACGCCCCATTATAAGTACACTTTACTCCAAACTTTGGCAAAACGTCAGCGTAGACGCCCATTGGACGAGAAAGCAATGTGCCAGTTCCTTCAAACTGAGCGGCTATTCCATGTGCACTTACAACCGGAGCTAAAAATCTCAAAGTTGAACCAGATTCGTGACAATTTAACGTGACATAATTTTTTGAAAAAGCGAATCTGGAATCAATAATTAAGTGATTTTTAACCACTTTTACATAGGCCCCCAAAGTTTCAGCGGCATTTATTGTTGACATGATGTCGTTAGACAAGTCTATTGGATATATTTCGCTGATGTCCTTAGCCAATAGCGCACAAATTATTGCTCTATGCGTATCACTTTTAGACGGCGGAACGTCTATGCTCCCAGAAAGTTTTTTTGGTGCGATTAAAGCTATGCTCATAAAATCAGCCTCCAATGTACTTTTTTAAGTCGTATTTTTTTATTCGTTTAATAAACCCTTCTCCAATATCCTTAATAAGAACTACATCAAAAAATTCACCGACAGCCTTCTTGTCAACTTTTGCAACCGCCACTAAGGCATCCATGTCGCAATGAAGTTTATACGGTAGGTTATATTTTTCTAAAACAGAAATTAACTCCTTGTATGTGCCGGCCTTGGTGACAGATATTTTTTCACTCGAAAGAACCGTGTACGCCATTCCGAGTGCAACTGCTTGTCCGTGAGTGTAGCCAGTAAAATTATAAAATTTCTCTATTGCGTGGCCCAAAGTATGTCCAAAATTTAAAAGTTTTCGCTCGTTTTGTTCTAATTCATCTTGTTCAACAATATCTTTTTTTATATTGATACATTCAAAAATCAAGTCTTTACGAATGTCTTCAAATTTGTTATTTTTTATCATGTTAAATAGTGAAGAACTTTTTATTAATCCATATTTTATTGCTTCTGCCATACCATCAGAAATCAATTTTTCTGGCAAAGTAGATAGTGTATCTACGTCTATAAGAACCAGTTTAGGTTGATAAAATGTTCCTATCAGATTTTTACCATGCGATAGGTTAATACCGTTTTTCCCGCCAATGGATGAATCAATTTGAGCCAAAAGTGTTGTAGGAATTTGGATAAAGCCCATTCCTCTCATATAAGTTGCAGCTACAAAGCCAGCAATGTCCCCAATGACACCGCCACCTAACGCTATTATTAAATCCGACCGCGTAAACTTATTTTTTATTAAAAAAGAATATATTCTCTCTACTGTATGGAAATTTTTTGAAGGTTCTCCGCGTGTAAGTACGAATAAAAACACTTCAAATCCGTTGTCGATTAGCGATTCTGTAAGCTTATTTGAATACAACTCATTTACTAAATCATCTGTTATTATTAAAACTTGCCCTGTCGATGAAAGATTCTTTATGTAGTTGCCGGAGTTCTGTATCAAATTTTTGTCTATTACTATTTTGCATGGAGAATTTGTTTTTAAATCAATTTTTCTCATAAACTTCACCCATATTTTTAATTTTATAAGTTACTGTTTTGCCATGAGCGCCAAATTTCAACAAAATCGTTCAAATATCCAATTGATTTTCATTATATCACTATGATATAATAAAAACAAGTTTTTGTGATTTATTACGTCACTTAATGATAGAAATTTTTGCTCTTTTTGAGTTTTTTTGATATATACCAATTTTTCGGAGGGATTTCTTTTGAAAATAGGTCTTGACATCGGGTCAACTACAATTAAATGCGTGGCTATTGATGAAAATAATAACATTATTTACAAGAATTATGAGAGACATTATTCTAAAATAAAACAAAAAATTGAGGAAATTCTCACGTTAGTTAATGACAAATTCATTGGGAATAAATTGGCTAAAATCGCAATGTCTGGTTCTGCCGGCATGGGTCAAGCAGAGGCTTGCAAAATTCCATTTGTTCAAGAAGTTTACGCTACAAGAGTCGCAGCAAATACGTTTTCTCCTGGCACAGACGTCATAATCGAACTAGGTGGCGAAGATGCTAAAATATTATTTTTGTCCGGGCAATCTGAAGTGCGGATGAACGGCTCTTGTGCTGGTGGAACAGGGGCTTTTATTGACCAAATGGCGACTCTTTTGAATATTTCTATTGGAGAAATTAATGAGCTTGCAAGCAATTATGAAAAAATTTACACTATAGCGTCTAGATGCGGCGTTTTTGCTAAATCTGATATTCAGCCTTTGTTGAATCAGGGCGCAAAAAAAACAGACATCGCGGCAAGCATATTTTACGCTGTGGTAAATCAAACTATCGCTGGCTTGGCTCAAGGACGGGAAATTAACGGAAAAATTTTGTATTTGGGTGGCCCGCTTACTTTCTTAAGTGAACTTCGCAAAAGTTTTGACAAAACTTTAAATACTATCGGAATCTGTCCTGAAAATTCTTTATACTACGTTGCTTTGGGTACGGCAATGTGCGCAGACAAGCTTTTGAATTTTAATGATATTATTCAGAAAATAAAAAATTATAAAGCTTCAGATAATTTTGCACGTAATAAACCTCTTTTTGAAAGCAGTGCCGAGTATGAAAATTTTGTAAAAAGGCATAATGAAAACAGGTTGAGAACTGCTGATATTCACGCTTATAGAGGGAAGGCCTATATTGGACTAGATGCCGGCTCAACAACCGTTAAAGCCGTTGTTATTGGAGAAAATTCCGAACTTTTACATACAATTTATCGGCCAAATAAAGGAAATCCTGTGGACATAATAAAAGAATTTTTGGAGAATTTATATCGAGATTTTCCCGATATTGAGGTGGCTTCGAGTGCGGTAACAGGTTACGGCGAGGAATTGATAAAAAGTGCTTTTAATATCGATTTTGGTATCGTTGAGACGGTTGCTCATCTTACTGCGGCGCAAAAATTTATGCCGGATGTGGAATTTATCATCGACATTGGCGGGCAGGACATTAAATGTTTTAAAGTTCGCAATGGTGTAATCGATAACATTTTCTTAAATGAAGCTTGCTCTTCGGGATGTGGCTCGTTTTTGCAAACTTTTGCCAACGCTTTAGGCTATTCTATTGAGGACTTTTCTAAGCTTGGCCTTTTTGCTAAACAACCTGTCGATTTGGGCTCTAGATGTACTGTATTTATGAACTCTTCTGTTAAGCAGGCCCAAAAAGACGGTGCGACTATTGAGGATATCTCTGCGGGACTTTCCTTGAGTGTTGTAAAAAATGCTTTATATAAAGTGATTCGTGCTTCTAGTCCAAATGAACTCGGCAAAAAAATCGTGGTTCAGGGCGGGACTTTCTTGAACGACGCTGTTTTGCGCGCTTTTGAGATGGAAATGGGCGTAAATGTTGTAAGGCCCAATGTTTCTGGGCTTATGGGAGCTTACGGTGCGGCTCTTTATGCCCAAAATAATGCGAGTGAAAAAAGTACGATTGCATCTTTGCAAGACTTGCTAAATTTTCATCATGAGGTTAAGTCTACTGTGTGCAACGGCTGCAGCAATAATTGTCGGCTTACTGTGAATAATTTTTCAGCGGGCAGGCATTGTATAAGTGGTAACAAATGTGAACGTCCAAATTCTAACAAATCCGATGATAATCGACTTAATATGTACGCTTACAAACTGGAACTTTTAAAGTCATACAAAAGCGTATCTTCGAACAAACGAGAAACAATTGGTATTCCTTTTGGGCTTAATATGTATGAACTATTGCCGTTTTGGTATACTTTTTTTACTGAACTCGGCTTTGGTGTTAAAATTTCACCGATTTCTTCTAGAAATTTATACATCAGCGGCCAACACACTATTCCGTCAGACACCGTCTGCTTTCCCGCTAAATTGATGCATGGACACATTGAATCACTCATAAATGCTGGTGTTAAGCATATTTTTTATCCATGTATGTCATATAATTTTGATGAAGGTCTTGGTGACAACAACTATAACTGCCCTGTTGTGGCTTATTATCCGGAAGTTATCGGCGCCAATGTAAAAAAAATTAATGACATAACTTTTATAAAAGACTATGTAGGAATTCATCGAAAAAAGGATTTTCCTAAAAAAATTTACGAAATTTTATGCCAATATTTTGATGATATTTCTTTTAAAGAAATAAAATTTGCTGCAGAAGAGGCGTATCGTGAATATTATTCACATATTAACAAGATTAAATCCAAGGGCGAGGAAATAATAAAAATTGCTCAAGATGAAAATCGTCAAATAATCATTTTGGCAGGCCGGCCTTATCATATTGACCCGGAAATTAATCATTCTATAGACAAAATAATTTCAAGTTTTGGAGCGGCGGTTATTTCTGAAGATGCTATTAGTGGAAAAGTTAGCAAATTTTCAACCAGTGTACTCAATCAATGGACTTATCACTCGCGGCTCTACAGTGCGGCAAAATATATTTCTGATAAAAAAAATATGAATTTAGTGCAGCTTGTTTCATTCGGTTGCGGTGTGGATGCTATTACGACCGACGAAGTGCGTGAAATTCTTGAAAAGGCTGGCAAAATTTATACTCAAATAAAAATTGATGAGATTTCAAATCAAGGAGCAGTTAAAATTCGGCTAAGAAGTTTATTTGCTGCCATTCATCGTTAAGGAGGAATTATGGCTGAACTTAAATACTCAAATGACGGTCGGCTCTTATTTACGCGCGAGATGAAAAAAGAATATACCATTTTGTTGCCAATGATGTTACCTATTCACTTTAAGTTGCTTCAAAATACTCTGGAGTGTTATGGATATAAAACCGTCCTTTTGGAATCTTGTGAACCGGAAATCATTCAGGAAAGCCTTCGTTACGTGCATAATGACACTTGTTACCCTGCGATTTTGGTTATTGGACAGTTTATTCATGCGCTAAAAAGTGGCAAATACGATGTAAACAAAACAGCTCTTATGATTACTCAGACTGGTGGAGGATGTCGTGCTTCAAATTATATCCATCTTTTGCGAAAAGCCTTAAAAAAAGCTGGTTTTGAGAATGTTCCGGTAATTTCTTTGAACTTGTCCGGACTTGAAAAAAATAGTGGTTTTAAACTGAGTTTTGCTCTTTTACGGCGCATGATTGGCGCATTGGTTTACGGTGACTTATTGATGAACCTTAACAATCAAGTTATGCCTTATGAAATTTGCCATGGAGACAGTGCTTCGACGGTTGAAAAGTGGATAAAGATTTTAACTAAACAATTAAATTGTGGAAGAGGAATTAATTTTAGGCAGTTTGCGTATAACATGAACACGATTTCTGACGACTTTGCTAAAATAAAAACAAGACATATTCCTAAAGTCAGAGTTGGCGTTGTGGGGGAAATTTATGTTAAATATTCTAGTCTTGGCAATAATCAGCTTGAAGATTTTTTAGCATCGCAAAATTGTGAAGTCTGTGTGCCTGGAATTTTAGGTTTTTTGCTGTTTAAAATTGATAACCGCATTGAAGATGTAAAGCTTTACGGTGGAAGTCATACAAAATCGGCTGTGGCCAAGACTTTAATGGCCTATATTGAAAAAATTGAAAGCATATTGATATCTGCTATAAAAAGAAATTCTTGCTTTGAAGCCCCTGCTACATATGAACATACAAAGGCCTTAGCGCATGGAATAATAGGCTACGGCAACAAAATGGGTGAAGGTTGGTTTTTAACGGCAGAAATGTTGAAATTAGTTGAAGCTGGATATGAAAATATCGTCTGTGCACAGCCATTTGGATGTTTGCCAAATCATATTTGCGGAAAAGGCATGATTAGGAAAATACAAGAGGTAAATCCACGCGCAAACATCGTTGCAATAGATTATGACCCTGGTTCTCCTAAGGTTAATCAGGAAAATAGGATAAAATTGATGCTTTCTATAGCCAAAGAAAAACTTTGTGAAAATGGTAAACGGACCTCTTCAAATGCCAAAGACAACGCTGAAGTTTATGTACATAATTGCGGTGCTGGCCAAAAAAGTTTCGATAATTTGCAAGACGATGCTGTTGTGATAAACATATAGAATGTGACAATTTTTTATGTTTGATCATTTTTATTTCAATTTTGACAAATATCTTTTACAACCTCGCTCGCTATTATGAAACCGGCAACTGCTGGGACAAATGGCATACTTCCTGGTGTTTGACGTTTGTTGGAAGTGGTTTCAGTACAAAAGTCGTTATTTTTAGGCTTAAGTGGTTCTTCTTTTGAATAAACTACTTTTAATGACTTTATATTGCATTTTTTCAGCTCTTGACGCATAACTCTGCATATTGGACAAACACTCGTTTTAAAAATATCGGTAATTTCAAATAAATTCGGATTTAATTTGTTACCGGTACCCATACAGCTTATAATAGGAATGTTTTTTTTGTTGCATTCGTCTGCAAGCGCCAATTTTGACGAGATAGAGTCAATTGCGTCAACAACATAATCACACGAATCAATTATGCCTTGGCCACTGTTTTTTGAGTAAAAAATCTTATGTATTACAACTTCTGCAGTTGGATTAATATCTAAAATGCGATTTTTCATCACTGCTACTTTATCTTGACCAACAGTACTGTGCAACGCTATAATTTGACGGTTTATGTTTGTTATGTCAACAGTGTCATTGTCTATTAATATTAACGTTCCAATGCCAACACGTGCTAAACTTTCGGCGACGTGCGAGCCAACTCCTCCCATACCGAAGATTGCTACTTTTGAGTTATGAATTTTTTTTAGTGCAGTTTCTCCCAGTAGCATGCAAGTTCTTGTAAATTGATTCATTATGATATTTTCCTTTCACGTTTGTTATTTTTTATTTTAACACATTACAATTTTATTTAAAAATAGTTCTTGGAGATTTTTTATGTATTATTTTGGAATAGATTTGGGCGGCACAAATATTTCTGCCGGACTCGTTGATGAAAATTATAAAATTATATTAAAAAAAAGCTGTAAAACAAATGTCCCGCGTTCCGAAGCAGAAGTTTGTGATGATATGGCTGGCTTATTTTTTGAAGTAATATCTGAAGCTGGTGTTAATTCGAATGAAATTCCTTTTGTTGGGATAGGCAGTCCTGGCGCTGTTAACAAAAAATCAGGAGTTGTTGAATTTGCAAATAATCTGTTTTTTCACAACTGGGACTTGCAAAAAATGATGGAAAATAGATTAAACAAGAAAGTTTTTATAGAAAATGATGCTAATGTAGCGGCTTTTGGCGAGTTTATTGCCGGCGCAGCAAAAAATACGAAATCATCAATAACAATTACAATAGGAACTGGCATAGGGAGTGGAATAATTCTAGATGGGGAAATTTACAGTGGGATAAATTACAGTGCGGCTGAACTCGGACATATGGTGATAGTTCCAAATGGAAGGCCCTGCAATTGTGGAAGACGCGGTTGTTTTGAGCAATATGCATCAGCAAATGGGCTTATTTTGACAACTAAAAAATACTTAGAAAACATTTCTAAAAATGACTCTATAATTTGGGCGTTGATTGAAAATAATATAAACAACATAAATGCCAAGAGTGCCTTTACTGCAATGGAATTAGGCGATGTCCTTGGGCAAAAAATTGTGGAAGAATATTGTGAATACTTGTCATTGGGGATTGTTAATATTGTTAATATATTTCAGCCGGAAATTATCTGTATTGGTGGTGGGGTTTGCAATGAAGGCGATTTACTCCTTGCGCCTATTCGAAAAGCTATCAAGAATGAACGGTATAGCAAGTACGCAAAGATACAAACAAAACTTTGTTCAGCCTTGTTAGGCAATGAAGCAGGAATTATTGGTGCAGCTTTTTTGGCTGCCAGCACTTATAAAAGTTAAAAATTTTTTATATTTTGCTATTGATTTTGTATTTTTCCTATGATATAATTGATTTATTAATTATATGTGCTGGTGTGGTGGAATAGGCAGACACAAGGGACTTAAAATCCCTCGGTAGCGATACCGTGCCGGTTCAAGTCCGGCCACCAGCACCAGTGCGGAGTACCATAAGGGGCATGGAATCTTTTTATGGTTCTTCTTTTTAATAGTAGATTGGTTAACAGGCAATCTGCTCTTTTTTTGTG
>FR883861.1:3102-5137 GCA_000435275.1 Clostridium sp. CAG:557 | reverse complement strand
GTTTAATTTTTGGTGCTCTTTTTATGTGACAACGCTCATGTTTTAACTGAAAGAAATACGCAAAGCGTACTTCAAAAACCGCGTGTATGCACGCGAGATTAGAACTTAAGTAAAACAATACAAATTCGAGTATAATGATGAAGCTTAAGCTATCAAAATAAAAAGAAGGTGTTGTTTATGGAACAAAGTTTATCACATAGTAAATGGTTATGCAAGTATCATATAGTATTTACCCCAAAATATAGGAGAAAAATAATATATTATCAGTTGATGAAAGATATACAAAAAATAATAAAAGATTTATGTAAATGGAAAGGGATAGAGATAATAGAAGGGTATACGATGTCAGGATCATATACACTTACTGTTATCAATACCTCCAAAATACATATGTAATACCTAAAAGGAAAAAGTGCGATGATGATATTCGAAAGGAACTCGAATTTAAAGTATAAATTTGGAAACAAACGTTTCTGGGCAGAGGGATATTATATAAGTGCAGTAACATTAAACACTGCGACTATACAGAAATATATTAAAGAGCAGGAAAAAGAATATCAAATTATAGACAAACTTAAAACTAAAGAACATGTAGACCATTTTAAGGA
Source organism: Clostridium sp. CAG:557 (assembly GCA_000435275.1). Taxonomy (GTDB): domain Bacteria; phylum Bacillota; class Clostridia; order Oscillospirales; family Acutalibacteraceae; genus CAG-557. The sequence goes on along the minus strand of FR883861.1, from coordinate 4,529 downwards.
TAGCACGTAATCAGTCCTCTTCGACTTGAACACAGTGAAAGCCAGCCGTCTTGAAATAGCTGGCACTCTTATATCCTTATATGGCTTTTTATACCACGTCTCTTAGGCGTGGTCTTGACTATGTTTTATACAAATAAATACGCAAAGCGTATTTCAAAAAACGCGCGCTATGCGCGTGAGATTAAGACTTAATTACGCATACACCAAAATTATGTATACAAATTATAGAATTGTAAGTCCAATAAACGGAATAGATAATGGAATAAATAATATATTGAACACGCAACGCGAAAATTGTATAATTAATTTAATAGATTCATGATATTTTTGACGAAAATCGCAATTTAAATCATCTGTGATATAAAATTAATAATTCACTATTGATTTTTAGAGAAAAACATATATAATTAAATAAAAGTGGTCAACGTATTTTAGTGTATCTTGTGACGACGTATGTAACTTAGAAAGGAGAAATAAAATGAAGAGATTTACATTGATTTTATTAAGTGTGTTGATTTTGCCAACATTTTTGGGCAATCACAATATATATAGTTCAAATGTGACTATTAATAATTCTGGAAATCGAACTAATTTGACAGCGGTTGAAAATGCAAATGAACAAGAAATCGCTAATTCGAATAATGATGTCTTTTATGAAGATGAAAAAATAGCAGTGACATCTCTAACGGCAGGAGATTTTACTGTAGATGGTCCGAGTAATGGGTTTTCATATGCAAGCAATGTTTTGACTATTTCATCTGCTGGGACTTACACAATTTCGGGAGTAACCATAACAGATATAATAGTAATAACTGCGTCGGCGGAGGTTATTTTGAACAATGTGGACATTAAAACATCTACAAGAGCACCACTAGAAGTGCAAGGAAACAATGCCGAAAACGCAAGCGATAACATCACAGCGACAATAAAGCTTAAAGGCGAGAACACACTGACACCTACAGGACGTAACTATGCAGGTCTACAGCTCTCAAAAAGTGCAAGGAAACAATGCCGAAAACGCAAGCGATAACGTCACAGCGACAATAAAGCTTAAAGGCGAAAACATATTGACAACTACAAACATTAACTGCGCAGGTTTGCAGCTCTCGAGCGGAGCAAATTTAATCCTCGAAAACGGTGCAGCTGAAAGCGAAACTGTAGGTAGCTTGACCGTAACCAGCGGGGAACATGGAGCTGGCATCGGCTCGGGTTACATCGGAACAGCTGGGAATATAACAATCAGTGGCGGCACAGTGACCGCGACCGGAGGAAAATATGCAGCAGGAATCGGTTCGGGATATGGTATGGTTGCTAGTAATCTAAATATAACTTATAAATCAACAGCCGGAAATATACTCATTAGCGGAGGTAAAGTTACCATAAAAGCCGGGGACAGAGCGGCAGGAATTGGTAGTGGTTGGTGGGGA
>FR883861.1:0-3078 GCA_000435275.1 Clostridium sp. CAG:557 | reverse complement strand
AATAATTGGAAACATAACTATAAGTGGTGGTGAAATAAATGTGGAAACATCAAACGCAGATTCATATGGAAACGGAGCGGGTATTGGTGCTGGAAGAGTTGGATTAGCTGGAAATATCGAGATAACTGATGGAACAATAAAGGCCACCGGAAACAACTATGGAGTGGGAATTGGAGCTGGTGCATATGCTACAGTGGAGAACATAATGATTAGTGGCGGCACAGTTACCGCAAGCGGCGGAACCTATGGAGCCGGCATCGGCTCGGGATATTCTAATACTACTGATAATTCGAATATCAAAACTATAACCATCAGCGGCGGAACGGTGACAGCAACCGGCGGAAACCATGGAGCCGGCATCGGCTCAGGGTATTCTACAACTGCAGGGGGCTCGAAAATCGAAACTATAACCATCAGCGGCGGAACGGTGACAGCAAAAGCAGGAGCTAGTGCAGCGGGAATAGGTCAAGGAGACGGTGGTTCATGTGTAGGAGTACAAATAACCGGCGGTTCAGTAAAAGCGATGGATTCCAACGGTACAGTGAATTCAATTTTACCTTCACCGAAATATGATGATTCTACAGATGCACAACTCTTAGTACTTGAGGGCAAAGCTGAAATAGACCCAATTGTTATAGATAATACGACGTGGAGCTTTGCAGGAAAACATCCTGATAATGACGAAAACCTATATGTTTATCTCACGCCGGAAAACCATAAAGCTAAATTGGGTGAAATTGGCTGCTTGGTAATATATAAATCTGAAGACAAAACGTTTGTAATCAGATACGCTGGGTATCTAGAAATCAAAGATTCAGATGGAAATACTGCAACAACAGGATACACATACGATATTGATAATAATATCCTTCAAATAAACACGGAAGGTACATATACGATTGTTCCGATGGTGGAAGGTGAAATTTCAGAAAGAATAGTTATAAATAAGACGGTAAACATAACTTTAGACAACGTGAACATTAATACATCTACGGGAGCAGCACTAGAAGTGCAAGGAAACAATGCCGAAAACGCAAGCGATAACGTCACAGCGACAATAAAGCTTAAAGGCGAAAACATATTGACAACTACAAACATTAACTGCGCAGGTTTGCAGCTCTCGAGCGGAGCAAATTTAATCCTCGAAAACGGTGCAGCTGAAAGCGAAACTGTCGGTAGCTTAACTGCAACTGGCGGAGGTACTACAAGCAAGGGCGGAGCAGGAATTGGTTCAGGATCTGCAGGGGCAGCTGGGAATATAGATATAAAGAGCGGAAACATAAAAGCAACCGGCGGATACGATTCAGCGGGAATAGGTACAGGAGGCTCAAAAGCGAAAGCTGGTAAAATAACTATTAATGGCGGAACAGTGGCCGCGACCGGGGGAGACTATGCACCGGGAATTGGTGCTGGCTCTAGAGGATCAATCAGTGATATAGGGATATCCGATGGAAACATAATTGCCAACGGAGGAATTACTTCAGCGGGAATTGGTTCATCTGGATTTGAGGCTAGTTGTGGGAGCATAACAATAAGTGGTGGTAAAATAACTGCAACTGGAGGAAACGAGACTAGTGGGACAAAGGGTGGTTCAGGTATAGGAGCTGGCGGCTTTAGGACAACAACGGTCGAAACTATAACCATAAGTGGCGGAACGGTGACAGCAAAAGCAGGAAACAGTGCGGTGGGAATAGGAAAAGGAAGCACTGGTTCATGCACGGGAGTACAAATAACTGGCGGTTCAGTAAAAGCGATGGATAATGAAGGTAATGTAGATTCGATTTCACCGACGCCAACATCTGATGGTACGAATCGAGTATATTTGGTGACATTACCAGATCAATCCAATGTGAAAGAAGTTACAGTGTCTAAATATACTGTGAAAGAGACAACTGTTGACGAAGAAACTGGTACTAATTGGGGAATCTCAAGTAATCATCCGGATGATACATCTTTGTATTTGTATTTCCCGGAACAGCATCATAAAATTATTGTTAATAGTACAGCATCTAGTGAGTTAACATACTACGCTAAGTGGCTGCCTACAAATAAATTTATGATAATGACGAATAGTACATATCTTGTAACTATTCCCAATACGGTGAAATTTACTGATGATGCAACCGCAACAGAAGAGTTTACCATAAGAGATGTTGAGTTAATCCCTCCGGATATCAAAAAAGATGTTAAAGTAAGTATTTCTGATATAAACAGAATGATATTGACAAGAGAAAATGATCCGGATAGTGAGAATCCAGCTACTGCAAAATTTGCGATTTACAAGGGTAATACTACTGATACTGCCTTGAAAGGGGGTGATACAGTAGTCACTGCAAAAGACAGTGGTGAGAGTAATACGGAGACTACGCAAAGTGTTACTATCGGAGTGGTGGGTAACCAATATGTAAAAGCGGGTAAATATACTGGTTCTTTAACATTTACAATATCGTTGGTAAGGACAATGGCATCTAATTAAAATAACAGGAGGGTTTAAGAATGTCAGAGAAAAAGTTATCACATGAAAATAAAAAAGAAGAGAAGAAAAAGAAACGGCCTATACTGACAATTCTTTTTGGATTGCTATTTATAATATGCGGGTTGCTGATTGGATATTATTGGAGCAATTTACAAAATAAAGGAACAACTCCTATAACTATACCAGGGGTAGACAACGACACTGTTCCTTGGAAAGGTGATGGCGATACATACGGCGGAGAGAAAAATCCAGACGTTATAGCTATTCCGGGATTTGATAGCCTAAATTTCAAAGCCGGTGTCACAGAACAAGCAGTTAGCTTGTATAACCCAAATCAAAACACTTGTTATTTTAAGATGTCATTGATTTTAGCTGATGGAACGAAGTTATGGGAAAGCAAACTTGTAGAACCAGGACAAGCGTTTTACAAAATTACGTTAAACCAGCCATTATCGGTAGGTACGTATGAGAATGCAGTATTAAAATACGAATGCTTCTCAAATAGCGATGGAAGTGGAGTGCTAAATGGCTCAGAGAACAAATTTACTTTAAACGTTAAATAGTTAAAAAAAATAAGGTAGTGTCAAGTAATCTATGAAAAA
>FR883860.1:50555-64143 GCA_000435275.1 Clostridium sp. CAG:557 | reverse complement strand
TGAAAAAAACGTCGCACGCAATGGGGGTTTCGAGGACGTGAAATTCGTGTGCCGTTTAAATCGGGCTGAGGTATTAATAAAAAATTATTCACAGGCAAATGCTCTTTATTTTAGAACTTATTTTGTACGCGATTTCACATACTGGATTGAAATTTTCAATTAAGTATAAAAGAAACCTGACATTAATAAATATTTATTATCTAGTCGTGTGAGGTGTATAAATTGAGAAAAGGTGATAAATTACATATCAATTTTCATAATCCAAATAGTACTAAAGAAACAGCAAAGTTTTTGACAAGGTTAATAGCAAACACTGCTGTTGAAAAAAATTTAAACAATAACATTAAAAATCACTGTGATTCTTTAAAAATACGACAATTTTAGTTTACTTCCTGTAAAAGTCGAGGTATAATATAGAAGTATCAGAATTAATATGGGAGTGAATGTTATGAAAGTAGTTGCATATTGTCGTGTTAGCACCAACAAAGAAGAGCAACTAGACAGTTTAGAATCTCAGCAAAAGTTTTTTGGAGAATATTCTAAACGCAATGGATATAGTCTAATAAAAATTTATGCAGACGAAGGTAAAAGTGGAACAAAAATGAAAAACCGGACAGAGCTTTTGAAAATGTTGTCCGATGCGAATAAAGGGCTTTTTGACGTTGTCCTTATAAAAGATGTATCGCGTCTTGCCAGAAATACACTTGATTTTTTAACAAGCATACGTAAATTAAAAGCTTTAGGTATTAAAGTTATTTTTGTGAATTACGACCAAACATCTTCTGATAGTTCGGAATTTATGTTAACCATGTTGAGTGCCATTGCTCAGGAGGAAAGTGCAAATATATCAAAACGTGTAAAGTTTGGGAAAAAAATAAATGCAGAGAAAGGACGAGTTCCTAATTTGATATACGGTTATGACAAAATTCCAGGGGATTATTTTAACCTAAGTATTAATGAGACGGAAAGTGCCGTGGTAAAACAAATTTTTGATATGTACACAGAAAAAAATATGGGTGAAAATAGAATCGCTCTAGAGCTTAATCGTAGAGGTCTAAAGACAAAACGAAATTGTAAATGGTCACAAAATGCTGTTGCAAGAATTCTTTCTAATGAAATTTATATTGGAAAAATCGTAAATGGCAAAGAAACTGTTGAAGATTTTCTTACTGGGAAAAGAACAGTAATGGAAAAAGAAAACTGGCTTGTTACAGTTAAGCCTGAATTAAGGATTATTAATGATGATGTGTTTGAAATGGTAAAAAAAATAAAAAATGAAAGACACACCATATTTAACTTAACTGGTGAACGAAAAGTTGAAAAAAACGTGTTTAGTAAGTTAATTAAATGTACCTGTTGTGGTGCGTCCTTTAGAAGGCAAGTTCGTTTTTATAAAAATACATACATTAAATGGGTATGTTCTGGTCGAAATTATAATGGTACAGATAGTTGCCCCAATAAAACAGTTATAGATGAGCAAGAGCTGCTATCTGAGATAAAAAATTATTTTATCTCAATTTTAAAGGACAAGCCTAACAGTGTAAAAAGTATAATAAGTGAGTTTAATAAGCAATACAAGAAAAAATCTGAGAATGAGTTAACAGAAAAAGATCTTTGTAGTCAGCTACAAAAACTAAAAAAGAGCAAACAAAAGTATCTGGATATGTTTGACAATGACATTATAACAATGTCTGAGTTAAAAGCGAAAACCTCAGAATTTAATAAATTAATTTTTAATGTTGAAGAAAGATTAAAAATTGTAAGGTTAAATATAAGTAAAAGTGATTTGTTAAAAGCAAACTTGAATGAAACCTTTAAAGACATAGAGGATTTGCTAAAAGAAGAAAATATTACAAATAATTTGTTGAGTCGAGTGATCGAAAAAATAACAGTAGATGAAAACGGAAAAATTGACGTTTATTTAAGGTTACTTAGCGATGTTGGGCTAGAAAATGCAGTTCAATTATTGGACTGCCATACATAAAGACGTATCTGAACGGCTAAAATATATAAATCCTAATTTATATAGAGAGGTAAAAAGCGTGCTAGAATTAAATAAGTCGCAGAGACACATAAGAGGTGGCTTAGCGACGAAGAACAAATATTTAGAAAGAAAAGTGAATGTATATGATAAATAAAAAATGGAGCTGTATATTTTGAAATACAGCTCTGCTTTTTGTATTTATTTGTATCGTTTACCTACTTTGGTCCTTTTTCTCCGTGATTTTTTATTGTATGAGGCGCACAGAAATAAATAGGCAATAGTTAAAATGGCAGCGATTATAATAGCGATTTTGAACCAAATTGAGCTAATGATGTTAGTTAAACACTGAATTATATAAAGAACGACATTGCGGTCAACATTTTCAGCAGCTACTAAATCTATGCAAGCCAATTCTTTGTTTGCATAAGACAATATTGCAGTGCCTATTTTTTGCCCAACTTTAATTGGCGCATCAACAGAATCTGGTTTTTCTATTTTTATGTCGATGCTAGTAACGCTTACATTTTTGGGAAGCAAAGCAGAATAATTATCAGCGGGATAAAGTAATGTGGAGTCTTTGTTTGTGGTAAGATTAAGTTTTATTTCAGACAAAGGCTCATTTTTCTTTAAAATAGGCTTTAATTCAAGATTAGTAAAAGCCCATTTATATATGGCTTTTGAGTCAAGCATAGCATAATTGTCAGAAATCTTATTTCCAGAAGTGTCTTTAATTGGAGCACCTAAAGCAACGCAAAGATATGAGTATCCATTATAGACAGCAGAAGAAAGCAAGCAATAGCCGGCTTCATCGGTATGGCCGGTTTTAATTCCTCTAGCGTATTGATAATAATATTTTCCACCGCGGGATTGATCTATCATGCTGTTTGTGGTTACAAGAGGATATTTATCTTGTCCCATGACATAAGAAGTGGGTAATGAAGAAATTTCCATAAAATGAGGAAGTTCCATAGCATATTTTGTCATGATAGCAAGATCATTTGCCGTAGTGTAATGGTCGTCATCGTGAAAACCGTGTGGATTAACAAAATGAGTTTCAGTGCAACCCAATTTTGTAGCTTTATCATTCATCATTTCGACAAAGTTATCTACGTTACAACTGCCAACATAGTCAGCTAAGACTAAAGCGGCATCGTTTCCGGATTTTATCATTAAACAATGAAGTAATTGTGTTACAGACAAAACATCGTTAGCCTTTAAGCCAGAGATAGAGCTTCCAGTTCCGAGCAAGCTATCAATTAATTCTTTTTTTACAGTTATTTTAGTGCTATCGAAATCTTTAATATTTTCTGCGACAATAATATAAGTCATTATCTTTGTTAGTGATGCAGGAAACATTTTTTTGTCACCATTTTTGTTATAAGCAACGGTATTAGTGTCCAAATTATAAAGATATAAAGCTTCACAAGAAGGGGTAAAATCAATGTTAAAATTTGCGGCAGAGGCAGAGAAAGTTGGAACAAAGTTAGTTAAAGTAATTGAAAAAATGCAAGAGCAAATTATCTTTTTAAACATAGAAATTCTCCTCATAATATGTTATCATATAAATTATATTTTACATTATATTTTTAATCTTAGCAAATAATAAAAATATGATAAATTATAAATTTTGATAAAGAGTTTGCATATGTTGGAATGTATATAAAAAGAAATTACATTTTGAGGTGAACATTTTTGAATGAAGCAGATACAAAAAGAATTATTTACAAAGTCAGCATTAATACATTAATAATAAATTTTTTGCTGACGGCAGTAAAATTGATTTCAGGGTTGATAGGAAATTCTATGGCACTTGTTTCAGATGCAATACATTCAGCATCGGATGTTTTAAGTACGCTTGTGGTTATGGTAGGTGCTAAATTATCGAGCAAAAAGGCTGACGAAAAACATCCATATGGCCATGAAAAAGTTGAATGTGTGGCGTCACTTATATTGTCGCTAATGCTTTTTGGTACAGCAGTGACAATTGGAATGTATGGCTGTAAAAATATTTTTGATAGTAACATAGCTATCCCATCTCAAATTACAGCTTGGGCAGCATTGATATCGATAATTGTAAAGGAATGGATGTATAGATACACGAAGCGAGCAGCAAATAAAATAAATTCAACTTCGCTTTATGCAGATGCATGGCATCATCGCTCCGATGCATTGTCGTCAATAGGTTCATTAATAGGAGTGATTGGCGCGATGTGTGGTCTACCTATTTTGGATCCACTTGCTTCGTTTGCGATTTGCATTATAGTAATAAAAGTGGCTTATAATATTTTTCAAACGTCGATAGCTCAAATTATAGATTCGGCAGCACCAGAGGAGATCGAACAGCAAATTCGAGAGATAATTTTAAATTATAAAGATATAAAAGGCATAGACATGCTAAAAACAAGACTTTTTGGCAGTAAAATTTATGTGGACATAGAAGTTAAAATAGATAAAGGTATGAGTTTTGAAGAGGTGCATGAATTAACACATCAGCTGCATGACGAGATTGAAAATAGTAATCTTTCGATAAAACACTGTATGATTCATGCAAATCCGACAATGTAATTCACCGGTTTTTAAGCCTTGGTATATACTAATTTAGACGGTATATATTGGAGGGAGGCCTGTGAAAAATAGAAAGTACAAGCAAAAAAAATTATCTATCAAAATAAAAATCCTAATAATTGTAGCATTTGTATCTATTATTGCCGTGTTATTAGACAGACAAATGAGACCGCTTATAAAATCAGTTGTATTTAGTCAGGCGCAGACCGTCTCGACGAATGTAATAAATCAAGTGGTAGCAGATGAATTATCGCGGCTAGATATAGATTATTCAGATATAATTGACATACAAAAAGATGCTGATGGAAAGATTTTAGCTGTAAGTACTGACATGAAAAAAGTAAATTCGTTAAAGTCTTTGATGACGCTATCAATCCAAGACAAAATAAGTGCTATGGAGGTACAAAAAACTAAAATTCCACTCGGAACATTTACCGGAACAGAAATTTTAAATGGAAGAGGCCCCAAAATTCCAATAGATGTGTCCATGTCGGGAAGTGTAATTATGGACTTTAAAAGTGAATTTGTTTCTGCGGGGATAAACCAAACGAAGCATAAGCTGTATTTAGAAGTGAATAGTGAAGTTTTGGCGTTTATTCCAGGATATCCAGTTAATACAGTGGTAAAAACCAGCATTTTGATAGCAGAAACAATCATTGTAGGCGAAGTTCCGGCAGTATTTGCAGAGAATACTCACTAAATTTATGAAAGTAGGACGTTGAATGAACATAACTGAAGCGGAAAAGCTAATAAATGAATTAAAAAAGCAGATAAATTACCACAATAAAAAATATTATGAAGAGGATGCGCCAGAAATAGATGATTATGAATATGATATGTTGCTTAGGCGACTAGAGAGTTTGGAATCACAGTTTCCGCAGCTTTTAACGGAAGATTCTCCGACGCAAAAAGTAGGAGGGTCTGCGGCGGCAAAATTTAAACCCGTGGAACATTCTGTAAAGATGGAAAGTTTGCATGATTCATTTTCTCACGATGAATTAAGAGACTTTGACAAAAGAGTCAGAAATCAAGTGAGTGATGTCAAATATGTAGTCGAGCCGAAAGTTGATGGGTTATCTGTTTCTGCAGAGTATATAAATAGTGTTTTTGTCAGAGGCTCAACTCGTGGAGATGGGGTTGTTGGAGAGGACATTACAGAAAATTTAAGAACGATAAAGTCATTGCCACTGCACTTAAATGAAGAAATTCCATTTATTGAGGTACGTGGCGAAGTTTACATGTCTAATGAAAATTTTTTGAAACTTGTAAAGAATCAAGAATTGAATGATGAAAAACCGTTTAAAAATCCAAGAAATGCAGCAGCAGGCTCATTGCGTCAAAAAGATGCTAAAATTACAGAAAAAAGAAATTTAGACATAGTTGTGTTTAATATTCAGCAAATAAAAGGCAAAACTTTAACAGAACATAAAGAATCTCTGGAATATTTGAAAAAATTAGGGTTTAATACATCACCGGCAGACAAAATTTTTGACAATATTGAAGATGCGATAGTTGAAATTGAGCGACTGGGATTGGCAAGAGAACAGTTTTCGTTTGGAATAGACGGTGCAGTTGTTAAGGTAAATTCTTTTGCGCAGAGAAGAGAATTAGGCAGCACGGCAAAATTCCCAAAATGGGCAGAAGCATTTAAATATCCACCAGAAGAAAAAGAAACCAAGCTTTTGAATATAGAGGTAAATGTTGGCAGAACAGGTGCTTTGACACCTACGGCAATTTTTGAGCCTATTTTATTAGCAGGCACAACAGTAAGTCGAGCTGTGTTGCACAATGAGGATATGATTCGAGAAAAGGGCATAAAACTCGGAGATACAATTATAGTAAGAAAGGCAGGAGAAATTATTCCGGAGGTTGTTGCGGTAAAGCAGCATAATTCGGACTCACAAGAATTTTATATGCCAAAAGTTTGTCCATCTTGCGGGGCAAATGTTATAAAAGAAGATGGCGAAGTTGTTTTGAGATGTACAAATACACAGTGCCCCGCGCAACTGTTGAGGCACATGATTCATTTTGTTTCAAGGGACGCGATGGATATTTTGGGCCTGGGGCCAGCGGTTTTAGAGCAGCTTATTGAGAATGGTTTTATAACATCTATTGCAGATATTTATAAATTGGAACCAGAAAAATTAGTTGAACTTGAGCGAATGGGAAAAAAATCTGCTGAAAATTTATTGAATGCTATAGAAAACTCTAAAAATAATGAATTTTATAGATTTATTTATGCCTTAGGAATCCGTCATATAGGTAAAGGTGCCGCAAAGCTTTTAACAAAAACTTTTACAAATATGGAGAGCCTATATTTAGCTACGTGCGAAGAGATGGAAAAAATAGAAGGTTTTGGGGCAGTTATGGCGCAAAGTGTGGTAGATTATTTTTCTATTGAACAGAATAGACTTTTGATTGAAGAGCTTGCAAGTTTGGGAATAAAAATGAGCGCTAATGAAGAGGCTAAAGGAAATCTTTTTGATAAAAAAATATTTGTCTTGACAGGGACTTTGCCAAGTTTAACTCGTCAGCAAGCGACAGAAATTATAGAAAAACAAGGAGGAAAAGTTTCAAGTAGCGTGTCAAAGAAAACCAGCTTCGTTTTATCGGGAGAAGATGCTGGAAGTAAGCTAACCAAGGCACGAAATTTGAATGTTAAAATTATATCTGAAAACGAGTTTTTTAAAATGCTTGAACAAAATTAAAAATGTAAAGGCACCGCGCGATTTAGTGCGGCGCCTTTATTATTAAAAGGTTTATTTTACAAAATGGAATAATGACCCAATAAATGGAAGTGGCTGTTGAACTTGTTTAACAGCGTTTTTTATCCCAACAGTTGTAAATACAACGTAAAATATAATCCACGAAACTTCTAAAAAGGCAGAAATGCTTGCAAGAATAGGAGCAATGGAGTAAAGGCAACTAGACAAAATGTTTATGATAATCAATGAAAAAAGCGATACAGTGGATAAGATTATGCCTTGATTTACGTGAAATTTTACAATTTTATTATTTTTATCAGAGAGGAACCCAATTATCCAAAGAATATAAATGTATGAGAGGACACAGTATAAAGTTTGCGGAGAAATTTTAGAAAATTTAAACTCTTGTTCTTGAAATTTATTTTCATCTTGATTCATAAGGAACTAACCTTCTTTATTTATTTTGTTAACAAAATTTATTACAATAGGCAAATTAACTTTTGTGCCGGAAAAAGCAGAAATTATGCCCATAATAGACAAGATTATCCAAGTAACACCAATCCCGATATTTACTAAAAAGCATATGATCCCGAGCGATTCAACTAAGGAACTTAATGCGTAGTTAAGTAAAGAAGAAATTAGAGATAAAGAAAACATTATATAAAATAGGAATTCCCCCTGTTTAGTATGAAATTTAACTTGCTCGCAGTCTTTTTCAAAAGAAAATTTTCCAACTATAAAAAGAGGACCAATATAAGATATGACAGATAAAAATTTAACATTCATTTTATTATAAAAATTCATAACTTAACCTTCAAACGTTAATAATTCTATGTTTTGGATTACTACATCAGTTAAAGGCTTGTCGGAAGAATTCGTTTCTACGCTAGCAATTTTATTAATAACATCCATGCCATCAAAGACTTGTGCAAAAACAGTATGACCTTTATTTTGAGAATTAAACGCACCGTCAAGATGAGGATTTCCACCGTTATTGTTATATAATTCTTTTATTTCAGGTGTTATTTTAGACATATCGATAATAGAGGCATTTTTGTTATTTTTATACTTTTCATAAACGTTTTCAAAATATTCCCAACCATCGAAGCTTTCTTTGTTGCCTTGATTTATAAAAAACTGACTTCCGTTGGTGTTTTTTCCACTGTTTGCCATAGCAACAGCTCCAGTGATATTAAACAATTTATCACTAAACTCATCTTCAAACGGCTTGCCCCAAATACTTTCACCGCCGGTTCCATTGCCGCTTGGGTCACCGCCCTGAATCATGAAATTTTTTATAATTCTATGAAAAATCTTGCCATTATAATATCCATTTTTAGAGTGAGTTTTAAAATTTTCTACAGCTTTTGGGGCAGCTTCAGGAAAGAACCGAAGTTTAAATTGTCCCATAGAAGTATTTACAATAGCAATTTCTTCGTTTTTTTGTGGCAATTCTAATTGATATCCAACTTCTTTATCAGAATGAAGGCTAGAAGTACTATTAGAACAACCGCCAAGAGCAAAAAATGGGGTCATAAACATCAAAGCAGATGACTTAAGGAATGATTTTTTCATAAAATAAGATTTCCTTTCGTATTTATAATTACAGATATATTTTATTATATTTACCATAATAATTCAAGTATAGCGCAAAGCAAGTTATATTACACTTTTGAGTGTGCATATAGATAATTATACAAAAAACTGGGAGGAAATAAAATGATAGATTTTTATCCGGAAGGATGGCTTATTGATACTATAGGAAATAGACTTTCCATGCAAAATCCGGCAACATTGGCACAGGCAAGCCACGATGAAAAAATTTTGGAGGCTAGAGCGTTAGTTTGCGACGGAGAGCATAATTTAGTAGTAGATTTAGGCTGTATGAAAGGAATTATAAGTAGAGAGGATGGCGCAATTGGAATAAAAGAAGGTCTGGTTCGAGACATCGCAGTAATTTCACGCGTAAATAGACCAGTCTGCTTTACGATAACTGGTTTCAAAAAAGATCAAAATGGCCATACATATGCGACATTATCAAGAAAAAATGCTCAAATAAAGTGCATGAATCAATATATAAAAGGCTGTAAAATAGGAGATGTCATAAATGCAAGGGTGACGCATTTGGAGCCATTTGGAGCATTTGTAGATATAGGTTGTGGAATAGTTTCGCTTTTGCCGATAGATACGATTTCAATTTCCAGAATAGAGCACCCAAGAGAGAGATTTTCGGTTGGAATGGATATAAAAGCGGTAATCAAGTCAATTGAGAATGACAGAATAAGTCTAACACATAAAGAATTATTGGGAACGTGGGAGGAAAATATTGAGTCATTTTCAATAGGTGAAACTGTTGCCGGAATAGTTCGTTCCATAGAAGAGTATGGAGCGTTCATCGAGTTAGCGCCTAATTTAGCAGGTTTAGCGGAACCAAAAGAGGGAGTCAGACCAGGGCAGCAGGCAAGCGTCTATATAAAAAATATAATCCCATCACGAATGAAAATAAAATTAATAATAATTGATACATTTGATTACGATTATAAACCAACGCAGCCGAATTATTTTTTTGACGGCAACCATATAGATAAATTCGTATATTCGCCAAAGTCCTCAGATAGGGTAATAGAAACGGTATTTAACGAAGCTGAAGAAGCTGATAAAGTTGAAGATGAAGAGCCAGAAAGAGAATTAAGTTATACATAAAAAGAAAACCGCTCTCAGTAATTTTATCATTACTGAGAGCGGAAAATATTTTATAACAAGTTGTTATGCTTGTTCCTCCAAAGCCTTGCACAGCCAGGCTTCAGCGATATCCATAGCTTCATAAAGACCATTTTTTTCACACTTTTTAATAACTTTTTTACGAGAGCTAAGTTCAGAAGATGTGCTCAGAAGTTGCACAGAGATTTTATCAGAAACAACGGTATCGAATAAAGGTTTTTTGCTTAAAATTTCTAATTTAATAATATATTTGTCAGAAATATTTCCATAATAAATAATATTTTCGCAACGAACCAGAGGCTTATTTTTAAATATAGGTGTTTTGAAGTCCAAAGATTTTTTCTTAGGCAAATTAACTCCTCCAATTAAAACAGGTTTATCAAAAAAGAAAAATGCTACTTAATATTCAAGTAAGATCTGATTAAAGCTTTTAAAAGGTCGTCTCTGTCAACTTTACAAATGAGAGTGCGAGCATTGTTAAAAGTTGTGATGTAAGTAGGATCTTGAGATAAAATATAACCTACAATTTGATTTATAGGATTGTACCCTTTTTGTTTTAGCGCCTCATAGACAATATTCAATGTATGTCTAATAGATTCGTCTTTGTTTTCATCGACAGAAAAAGTCATTGTTTTGTCTAACATAGTAGATCCTCCTTTATAAAGTAATGGTACACCAAAACTTAAAAATTTTCAAGGAAAATTTGCAAATATGTTAAGCACGCAAGGAAATATTAACCTTTTCAAAAGCTTTGATAATTTTTTTAATAACAGAGTTAACTTGTTCTTCGGTTAAAGTTGCTTCGTTTGAACGCAAAGAAACGTTAAGAGCGACGCTTTTTTTGTCTTTTGGAATTTGTTCGCCCTCATAAACATCGAAAATGCAAACATTTTCTAAAAGTTTTCCGGCTGAACTTTCTATAATTTTTTTAAGTTCACCAACAGGCACATCTTTGTTGCAAATCAAAGCTAAGTCACGATTAACTGCAGGAAATTTTGCGATAGGAGCGTAAGAAACATCAAAGTTTGCACAGGAAAATAAATTTTCTACATTAAGCTCAAAAATGTAAGTTCTTTTTGCCAAATTATAATTTTCGAGAACGCTTGGATGAACTTCTGCAATGTGACCGAGAAAAACTTCTCCGCAAAATATGTCAGCACATCGGCCAGGGTGAAAATAAACTATCTCAGAGTTAGCAATAAACTCATAATTTTTTATAAATAAGCTTTCAAATAAATCCTCAAGGATACCTTTAGCATGTAAAAAATCGATGTTATTACCATAAAGGCCTGCAATAAGTGTATTATTTTCTGTGGGTAAATCATTATTGCCGGTTGGAATATATTCTTTGGCAATTTCAAAAAGTTGAGCGGTTTCATTTTTGTGATTATAATTTGATGAAAGAATTTCCAACATAGAAACGATTGCAGTAGTTCGCATAAGACTGGTGTCTTCACCGAGCGGATTTGAGATTACAACAGAATTTCTGAGAGGATGAGCATCCGATAGTAAAATTTTATCATATTGTCTAGGGTTGGCAAAAGAATAAGTTACAATTTCGCTCAAACCAAGAGCTATCATAGTGTTATTAATTTTTTGTTCAAATTTTTGCATTTTAGAAAGCTTTCCGTAGTGGCTACCACGAAGAGGTGTGGAAATAATATTATTATATCCGTAAAATCTTGCAATTTCTTCCGCGATGTCATTTTTAATTTTCAAATCGGAGCGAAAACTTGGAACAATAACCATGTCATCGACAACTTTACACTCGATTTTATCAAGGATTTTAATCATTTCGTCGCGAGAAAGATTTATATTTAAAAATTTGTTGATGAAATCAGGTTCAAAAGGAATTTTAGTTACGCTATCGAGTGAGTTATCTACAATAATAGTATCAGGAACGATATCCCCAGCACCAAGCATTTCAATTAATTCGCAGGCACGGTTTAAAGCAGGAATGCAATTATTTTTATCTAGACCTTTTTCGAAACGAGCACTGGAATCGGTACGTAAATTTTGCTCTTTAGAGGCTTTTCGAACCGAAACAGGGTCAAAAATTGCCGACTCTAACACAATTGTAGTGGTGTCGTCCACAACAGAGCTAAATTCTCCGCCCATTACACCGGCTAAAGCTAAGGGTTTCTTGCTATCGGTGATGATAAGATTATTTTCATTTAACTTGCGTTCGACTCCGTCAAGAGTTGTAATAGTTTCATTTTTATCTGCCAAACGTACGTTGATTTGGTGGCCATCAATATAGCGCAAATCAAAAGCGTGCATAGGTTGGCCATATTCGAGCATGACGTAATTTGTTATGTCGACGATATTATTTATAGAGCGAACGCCCATCGCACGGAGTCATTCTCGAATAAACCTTGGAGATGGTGCGATTTTGACATTTTTAACAATTTTAGCGCAGTAAAAAGGACACAAATTTTTATCAAAAACATTTACTTTAAAAGCTTCGCCGTCGCAATTTACAATGGCCTTGACAGCCGGTTTATGAAGCTTTAATTCTTTATCAAAAGTAGCTGCCACCTCACGAGCAAGACCTATTACAGAAAGGCAATCGGCGCGGTTAGGGGTAATTTCAAATTCAACTTTTGTGTCGTTAAAGCCGATAACTTCGCGGATATCCTGTCCGAGCGAGTAATTTTCTTCTTGCAAAACGAAAATACCATCTTCCACAGCGTAAGGAAAGTCATTTTTGCTAAGCCCAAGTTCAGCAAGAGAGCACATCATTCCGCAGCTAACAACTCCACGCAGCTTGCCTTTTTTTATTTTGGTGCCATCAGTTAAAGTTGAGCCATCAAGCGCGACAGGAACTACATCGTTTAACTTTAAATTTTTTGCGCCGGTAACAATTTGAATTGGTTCACTTTCGCCGACATCAACCATGCAAATTACAAGTTTATCCGCGTCAGGATGCTTTTCAATAGACAAAACTTTTCCAACGACAACACGGTTTAAATTTTCGCCTTCGACTTCATATTTTTCTACCTTAGAGCCACTCATAGTCATTTTTTCAGCAAATTCTTTTGGCGAAACATCTATGTCAACGAATTCTTTTAGCCATTTCATAGAAAGATTCATAAAAAAACCACCTTTAAAAATAAATTTCGATAAAAGAAAATTAAAATTGATTCAAAAAGCGCACATCGTTTTCATAAAATAAACGCATATCATCGATATTGTAGCGGCGCATAGCGATTCGTTCGAGACCGACTCCAAAAGCAAATCCAGTATAAATTTCGGAGTCAATGCCACAGTTTTTTAGCACAGTAGGATGGACCATCCCGCAGCCAAGAATTTCAATCCAACCTTCATTTTTACATAGTCGGCAGCCTTTTCCATGGCAACTGAAACATTGAACATCGACTTCAGCGGAAGGTTCTGTGTAAGGAAAGTGATGTGGGCGAAATCTGACGACAGAGTCTTTGCCATAAAGAGCCTGGATAAAAGTTTCGAGCGTACCTTTTAAATCAGAAAACGTTATTCCTTTATCCACTACGAGGCCTTCTATTTGATGAAAAAGAGGGGAGTGTGTTGCATCTACAGCGTCAGAGCGATAAACTCTTCCTGGAGAAATTATTCTGATAGGCGGGTGAGTTTT
>FR883860.1:30684-50547 GCA_000435275.1 Clostridium sp. CAG:557 | reverse complement strand
GCGGTTGAGTTTTTTCCATAGTGCGAATTTGTACACAAGAGGTTTGGGTTCGAAGCAGCGTATTTTCATCGATATAAAAAGTATCCTGAGTATCTCGTGCAGGATGATGTTTAGGCATATTGAGTGCTTCAAAATTATAATAATCTTTTTCAATTTCAGGGCCGTCAACGATGTCAAAACCCATACCGACAAAAATTTCTTTAACATCGTCTAAAACGATGCTCAAAGGATGTTTATGTCCGATAGAACGACGAGTTCCTGGTAAAGTGACATCAATTTTTTCTTCAGATAGTTTTTTGTAAAGTTCAAGCTTTTTAATTTTTTTTATACTGGAGTTAATACTTTTGCCGATAAAGTCACGAATTTCATTAGCAAGTTGGCCGACAATTGGTCTTTCTTCGCTAGAAAGTTTTCCCATTTGTTTTAAAATAGCGGTGAGTTCACCTTTTTTGCCAAGATATTTAACCTTAATTTCTTCAAGATTTTTTAAAGAATTAGCAGATGAAATATCACTTTCAGCACAGATTTTAATATTTTCAAGCTGTTTTTTCAAAATAATCACCTCAAGATAAAGTTTTCTGATAAAAAAATAAAAAAGTTCGCATCAAATCCCTAAAAAGGGACGAAAGCGAACTTCCGCGGTACCACCCTGATTTTTGCCCAAATTAAGCAAACGCTCAAAAGAATATAACGGTTCCAACCGATGCTCTCTACATATCAAGAGCACAGCTCCAAAGTGAATTTCATTTTGAATTTGCAAATAAGCTTACAGCCAAGGCTTATCTCTCTGAGTGCAAAATACCAAAACTACTCTCTTCATCATAGCTATTAAGGCTAGTATACCATATTAAAAAAATTATTTCAATAAATTATTTTATGCTTGATGAACATATGTGAATGTATTATAATAAATCGCAGTGCAAAGAAAAAACCTTTTCTAATGTGAAAATAGAAAAGGTTTTCAATGAACTTTTAACAAAAGGTGCATTGCTGTTTTGTAACTTGTATGTAAAAAAATGGGATTATACAGCTTCTGCAGCAATAGAGAATTCTTTTAATCTTTCTTTGAAGTCCGCTGGACAATTTTCGGAAACCTCGATTTGAAGGGGTTTTGACAAATCTAAACCAAAAATGCCCATAATAGATTTTCCGTTAATGATGTATTTATCGGAAAAAAGGGTGACAGGGAACTTGTATTGGTTTGCAAAGGTCACGAATTTTTTAACGGTTTCAATGTCGGATAATAAAATGTTCTCTTTATACATTTTGTACCTCCCAAAAATCAAACAATATAATTGTTACACCTATATGTTAGCAGGATAATTTGGATAGGTCAAGGAATTTAAAAAAATTTTGCTTAGAAAAAGTAAATTTTTCAGAAAACCATAAAAAAAGGAGAAAATTGTGAAAATTTTTATAATAACTTTTGGGTGCAAAGTAAATCAGTATGAGTCTCAGTCGATTTTAGAAAAATTTTATAGTGATGGCTGTACAAAAGCGGAGTCTGTTAAGGATGCGGACGTTGTTGTAGTGAATTCTTGTACAGTTACGGCAGAGAGTGACAAAAAAGTAAAGAAAGCTTTACATAAAATTCGAAAAGAGAATAATTCAGCAGTAATAGTACTTACAGGCTGTATGCCTCAAGCCTTTCCGGCACAGGTGGAGTCAATTAACGAAGTGGATATAATTTTGGGCAACAATAATAAGAATAACATTTTAAAATACGTGCTTGATTTTATAAATAATAGAAGTAAGATAATAAAAATTGAAAATTTTGTAGAAAAAAGTAATCTCAAAAGCACTCCAATAAATGATTTTGATGAAAGAACCAGAGCTTTTTTGAAAATAGAAGACGGGTGTAACAGATTTTGCTCGTATTGTATAATTCCATATGCACGAGGAAGAGTACGTTCTAAGCCGCTTGAAGATATTTTGTTTGAAACGAAAAATTTGGCTCAAAAAGGTTATAAAGAAATAGTTCTGGTCGGAATAAATCTTTCCGCCTATGGAACAGACATTGGTATAAACTTATGCGATGCAATTGAAAAAGTTTGCTCAGTTGAGGGAATAAAGAGAGTTAGATTAGGCTCTCTTGAACCGGAACAGATGGATGAGATTACGATAAAAAGACTTTCTAAACAAAAAAAATTATGCCCGCAATTTCATTTATCTCTTCAAAGTGGTTGCAATGAAACTTTAAAAAGAATGAACCGCCATTACACCGCCGAAGAGTATTTTACAATTGTGCAAAATTTGAGAAAACATTTTAAAAATGCATCAATAACAACGGATGTAATGGTAGGTTTTGCGGGCGAAACTGAGGAAGAGTTTGAAAAATCACTGAATTTTGTAAAAAAAGTAGAATTTTCAAAAGTTCATGTGTTTGCATATTCGGTTAGAAGTGGAACTCGTGCAGCTGAGTTTGAGAATCAAGTTGAACCTAACAAGAAAAAAAGACGTAGTCAAATAATGATAGATGAGGCGGCTGAAAGTCGTATAAAATTTTTAAATTCTCAAGTGGGGAAAATAGAACCAGTACTATATGAAAGGCGCGATAAAAACGGCTTTTTTGAAGGATATACATCAAATTACACGCCGGTAAAGATAAATGTAAACGAAAAATTAGATTTGCACTCAAAAATAATTTTAACTGAGCTGATGCAGGCTGAAAGCGACTACTGTTTAGGCAGAATCGCTGACGAATTAATTTAGAATAGCCTTTACGTTTTGTAATTCTAGACTTGCACGTGGCTTTTTGAAATCTTCGAATGAGAAAAACATGAAACCATCACAACCAAGGTGTCTGCCTTGTTCGACTTGTGTCTTTAAGATATCGTCATGATTTTTCCAAGTGCCAAAATCGTCGGTTTCGCTGCCGGCCTTATATGCAGCCAAGCCAAAATATAGCTTAACTTTGTCGCATCCCACAATATTTTTCCATGAAGCAAAAGCTGTTGTAGATGGTAACTTTGGATGGTCAGGGCTGAAATATATTTGAGGGCAAATATAATCAATGTATCCAGGTGTGTTACACCAAGTTAAAATATCAGCACCAATTTTTGCCTGATTATTAATATTTCCGCCAGGAGAAATGCCAAAAACAACATT
Organism: Clostridium sp. CAG:557; assembly: GCA_000435275.1. Taxonomy (GTDB): domain Bacteria; phylum Bacillota; class Clostridia; order Oscillospirales; family Acutalibacteraceae; genus CAG-557. The sequence goes on along the minus strand of FR883860.1, from coordinate 47,439 downwards.
TGAATTTATACTTTTTATTGCGCTGTATACACCAGAAATAAGAGCGTTAATATTTGCAAATCGCCATTTTTCAAGAGAAAGAGGCTGATTATTTTCTGGAAGATTACAATAATTTCCATAGGCAATTTTGTCAACTTCTGCATTAACTGTTACGAAAAATTCTCCATTAATTACATTTACTATATCTGGGTAGAAGTAGTCATCGAATTGCACGCCGTCAACAGGATATTTTTCTACAACTTCCTTGACTCCGTTGATAATTAATTCGCGCACATTTGGATATGCTGGATTTAAATATTTACCGTTGGAAGTTTCCATGATTATGTCTTCAGGATTGCTGCCGTTTTTTAATGAGTAATACACGTTTGATTCACACAGTGAGGGCATGTTGTTTATTTGAATTCTTAGAGGATTTATCCAGGCATGAAATTGAAGACCTGCTTTGTGAGTTGCAGTTATCATGTAGTCGAGTGGGTCAAATTCGGGATTTTTTCCTTGTTCGCCAGAAATTAAATGTGACCATGGAAAATAATCCGACGGGTATAATGCATCATTAAAAGGCCTTACGTGAACGATTAAAGTATTCATGTTATGGGCTAAAGATTCTTCAATTATGTTGTCAAATTTTGTTTTAAAAGCAGCTTCAGAGTAGTCAGTATCTTTCATGTTAAGTGACATAAATGGTACCCAAACAGCGCGCATTTCCTGATTATTAGAAGCCGAGACAGAAGAGAAAGTTGGTTTACTTTCGGCATCTGGCGGCAACTCTGCACTTATTTTGTTTGAGTTGGATTTTACGCTAGCGGATAAAAAAATTGCAGCGATTAGTGAAATTGAAGCAATAATTAACGGTTTGTTTTTCATTTTTACCATCCTTTTAAGATTTATTTTATTATAACTCAAACTTCATCCGGTGTAAACTAAGCCTTTAACTTTAAAAAAGAGTATGGTATAATTTAATATGAAATTTTAGAAATATAAGGAGCGAATTTTTTGAGAGCACGTATAAAAACTTTTGGGAGATATAAATATCTTCTTAAAAACCTGATAGTAAAAGATGTAAAATTAAAATATAGGCGTTCGATTTTAGGTATTTTATGGAGCGTTTTGAACCCTTTGTTAATGATGCTTGTTATTTCGGCGGTTTTTTCGAGCATATTTAAAGTTAGCGTAGAAAATTTCCCGGTTTATTATTTAACCGGTTCAACGTTGTTTAATATGCTTGCAGAAACAACAAATAGTTCTATGACGTCGATTTTAGATTCAAGCAGCCTTATAAAAAAAGTGTATATACCCAAATATATATTTCCACTTGAAAAATGTATGTTTGGATTTATAAATTTTCTTTTTTCGATGATTGCTGTTGCGATTATGTATATAATTTTTGGATATCCGGTTCATTGGACAATTCTGCTTTTTCCAATTCCTGTATTTTATACATTGGTATTTTCAATCGGTTTGGGAATGATTTTATCTGCTATGAGTGTATTTTTTAGAGATATAGTTCATCTTTATTCTGTTTTGCTTACTGCTTGGAATTATTTTACTCCAATTGTTTATCCTTACGATATATTAAATGATAAAATAAAGGCAATTATGCATCTAAATCCGATGTTTCATTATGTAAAATATTTCAGAGATGTGCTTATGTATAATACTGTACCAAATTTGACTGTGAACTTGATCTGCGCTGCAATCGCGTTTGGAACGTTGTTTATTGGACTGTTATTCTTTAAAAGAAAGCAAGATAAATTTATTCTTTATATTTGAGGTTAAGGTGAGACTTTGGAAAATATTATAGAAATAAAAAATGTTGAAATGCATTTTAATATGAGCAAAGAAAAAATTGATAATTTGAAAGAATATTTTATAAAATTGGCAAAACGTCAGCTTATGTACGAGGATTTCACTGCGCTTGATAAGGTAAGTGTAAACATAAAACCGGGCGAAGTTTTCGGAATTGTAGGACATAATGGGTCCGGAAAAAGCACACTTTTAAAGACTATTTCTGGCATATTGAAACCGACAGTAGGAACGGTAAAAGTCCATGGCTCGATAGCCCCTTTAATCGAGTTGGGTGCTGGTTTCGATTTGGATTTGACTGCGCGTGAAAATATTTTTTTAAATGGTTCTGTTTTGGGTTTTTCAAACCAGATGATAAGTGAAAAATTTGATGAAATTGTTGAATTTTCGGAGCTTAGAGAATTTTTGGACGTACCAATGAAAAATTATTCTTCCGGAATGGTTGCAAGAATAGGTTTTGCGGTGGCTACGATGGTAAAGCCTGACATCTTAATCGTGGATGAAATTTTATCTGTCGGAGATTTTTTGTTTCAGCAAAAATGCGAGCAGCGAATAAATGCTCTCATGCAGGGCGGAACTACGGTTTTAATAGTTTCTCACGCGCTGGAACAGATTCGCAGATTATGCACGAGAGTTATGTGGCTAGATAAGGGCAAGATAAAAATGATTGGTGATACCAAAACAGTTTGTGACGCATATGAATCTGGTGCTTAAAAATTTGATTTTTCTGAGCTTTAAATAAATTATTACCTGCAAATTTTATATTAATTTTTTAGGAGGTTTTTTTGTGGATTTTACTGGTGAAAGATTGGTGCCTGGCAAAGTCGATTTGGAACTAGAAGTTGAACACATGAACAGATATATTTTTGCAAGTGATTTGGTTAAAAACAAAAAAGTTTTGGATGCTGCCTGTGGAACTGGATATGGGACGGCGTTATTAGCGCAGTCAGCTGAGAGAGTTTTTGGAATAGACATTTCTAAAGAGGCAATTTCTTATGCTGAAAGTAATTATAGTGCAAAAAATGTAAATTTTGCGGTTGCAAATATAGAAAAATTACCATTTGAGAGTGATTTTTTTGATGTTGTTGTTTCATTTGAAACAATAGAGCACGTTGATACGCAAAAACAGGAAAAATTTTTGTCTGAAGTGAAGAGAATTTTGAAAAAAGATGGCATTTTTATAATTTCTACTCCGAACAAAGAAGTGTATAAGAACAGAGTCAAAAATCATTTTCATTTGTCAGAGTTTTCTTTTGATGATTTCAAAAGCTTTCTAGAAAAATGCTTTAAAAGTATTAAGTTTTTTGGGCAAAAATTTGAAATCAGTAATATCGTTTTCTCTGATAATGTAAAAAACGCGCGTTTTGAAGGTGCTGTAAATCCAGAAAATTCTGATTACATAGTGGCATTGTGCTCAGATGAGATTTTGCCACGAAATTTAAATAACGTAGTTAATATTTATAGTGAAAATAAATACGAAAAGTTAATGCGCTGGGCAATCGAAAATCATGAACAGAATGAGAAAAATAACAGTTTGCTTGAGGAAAATAAAAAATTGGAAGAAGAAATTTATACTTTGGATAATGAAAATGATAAGCTTGAAAAAAGTTTGATGTTAGAGCAGGCAAAAGCGAGGGACGTTAAAGATGAGTTGGAACGTGTTTACAATTCAAGAGGCCATAAAATGTTAGAGAAGTTTTATAAATTAGAAGGCTTTATAATTCCACCAGGTTCGCACAGAAGGTTTATTTTGAAGTTAACAATTAAAATGATTTGCAATCCTGTGAATTACCTCAAGAAATTAACTCCAAGTAACATTAGAAATGTGTTTTTGATGATAAAACAGGGAAATATTTATTCTTTAAGCGAAAAAATAGGTTTAGTGGATGAGGAAAAGGGCAGTTTTGTCTTTGACCCAGTTGACTTAAATAAGACGGAATTTGAAAAATTGACGTTACCAAAATGTGATGAACCTTTAGTATCAATAATTATTCCGGTTTATAATCAGTTTCACTATACTTACAATTGCATAAAATCCATAATAAATCACACTAGGGGTATAAAATATGAGGTCATTCTGGCCGATGATGTTTCTACTGACAAAACTAGTGAAATAGAGACTGTTATCGAAAATTTGAGAGTTATTCATAATAAAAAGAATTTAGGATTTCTTCTAAATTGTAATAATGCGGCCCAATTTGCAAGAGGAAGGCACATTCATTTTTTAAACAATGATACTAGTGTGCAAAGAGGCTGGCTGTCGAGTCTGCTTAGCTTGATTGAAAATGACGAAAAAATAGGCATGGTAGGGTCTAAATTGGTATATCCAAATGGACTTTTGCAGGAAGCTGGAGGGATTTTTTGGAATGACGCCAGCGCATGGAATTATGGCCGTGGAAAAAGCCCTATGGCAGCAGAGTTTAATTATGTGAAAGAAGTCGATTATATTTCTGGAGCAAGTATTTTAATTTTAAAGTCACTTTGGGATGAAATAGGTGGATTTGATGAACGCTTTGTTCCGGCTTATTATGAAGATAGCGATTTGGCTTTTGAAGTTCGAAAACATGGCTATAAGGTTGTTTATCAGCCGGAATCTGTTGTGGTGCATTTTGAAGGGATGTCTAACGGAACAGACACTTCTAATGGAGTAAAGGCATATCAGGTTGAAAATAAAAGCAAATTTTACGAAAAATGGGAACATGTTTTAAAAGAAAATCATTTTGAAAATGGAAAAAATGTTTTTTTGGCAAGAGACCGCTCAAAAAATAAAAAATGTATATTGTTTGTGGACCATTATGTACCAACTTTCGATAAAGATGCCGGTTCTAGAGCCACATATCAGCATTTGAAGTTGATGGTTGAACTTGGTTATAATATCAAATTTATCGGAGATAACTTTTTAAAATACGAAAAATATACTAAAACTTTGGAAGACCTTGGAATAGAGGTCCTTTATGGAAAAAAATATATGTTTGGTTGGAAGGGCTGGATTAAAGAAAATGCCCAGTATATAGATACTGTAGTGCTTAGTAGACCACATATTTCTAAAAAATATATCGACTTTATTAAGCAGAATACAAATGCGAAAATAGTTTATTATGTTCACGACTTGCACTTTTTACGCGAGTTCAGAGAATATGAGTTAACTAAAAATCCTAAGTTAAAAGCGTCTTCAGATTATTGGAAAAAAGTTGAGTTGGATTTAATGGAAAAATCAGATGTAGTTGTTACATTTAGTTCTGATGAAAAAAAGATTATTGATGGCTATTTCCCAAGTTCAAAGGCTGTTGTTACGCCGATTTTTATTTTTGATGAATTTAACTATGAATCGGTAAGCCTTTCTGGCAGAAAAGATATATTGTTTGTTGGCGGATTTAATCATAAGCCAAATGAAGATGCGGTTTTATGGTTTGTAAAAGAAATTTGGCCAAACATTTTGAGAGAAATTCCTGACTGCAAGTTTATAGTGGCAGGTTCTAACCCTACAGAAAAAATCCGTAAACTAGCTTCAAAGAATATAATTGTAACAGGTTTTGTTTCTGATAACATGCTTGACGAATATTATCAGCAGTGTAAAGTTTGTGTGATTCCACTGCGATTTGGTGCAGGTGTAAAAGGGAAAACCATTGAAGCTATATACAAAAAAATCCCGATAGTATCGACTCCAATAGGCGTTGAAGGCTTATATGATATTGAAAATTATGTTGATGCAACTGAAGAGCCAAGTGAATTTGCCCGAAAAGTTATAAATTATTATAAAAATGATGATTTAGCTGAAAAAGCTGTCTCGAAATACCATGAATATCTAAGCAAATATTTTTCTGATGAATATACAAAAAAAATTTTTAAAAATATTTTTTAAAAGGTGAAAAAATGATGCTGAAAACAATTGTAAATTGGTATAAAGAAAATATTATTTTTGTTAGTGTCCTGGGGCTACTATTTCTTTTTCAATTAATTTATGTTTCTAATGCAACAATTAATGTTCCAGTTATGGATTATTGGAGATATATTAATAATTACGTTGACAAATGCTTTATGGGTGGTGTAACGTTTAACGAATTATACGAGTCATTTGCTGGACATAAAAGTGTGCTTACAACCATGTTATTTGTTATTAACGTAATTTTTTTTAAACTTAATGTGCGAGTTAGCACTTTTTTTGCTACTTTTATTATGATTATTACTGCTATTATATTTTATAGTTTGTTTATTTTGAACACAAAAGAGATATGTTTAAATAGCAAAAACAAAAATTATAGCGATTTTATAAAACAAATTTTAGGAATATTAATTATTTTTCCTTTGTTTAATTTGAATCAATGGGAAATACTTGTTCTTGAATTTGCAACACCTTTTACGATAAGGGTGCTTGTTACTATAATCACGTTTTTATTTACGGATAAATTAATGTTTTGTTCATTTTATGGATATAAAAGTCTATTTTCATATATTGTTTATTTAATTTTGGCGGTAAATTTAATTTTTGCTGGATATAGTTTTTCAGTTAACGGTTCTGTTATAGCTATAGTTTTTGTTAATATGATAACGAAAAGAAAAAATGCAGATTATAAGTTAAGCGTTTCAGTATTATGTGCATCTGTATTTAGTATGTTTTTATACTTAAATGGTAATACTGTTAGTGCAGTGTCTGGTTTGAATGTCTCTATAAAACAATTAATGCTTAATTTTCCACAAGTTTTTTTTGTACTATTGGGCTCAAGTGTTTTGCATGAAAATTTAGTTAATGAATATAACGAGACAAAGACTTATTATATAATTGGTTCAGTACTTTTATTTATTTATATATTTTCTATAATTATTTATTTAAAAAAGAAATATTTTAACATTACTTATATGCCAATAATGTTGATTTGCTATACTTTTTGTAATATGGGATGCATATATATTAGTAGATTTCGTGAGTTTGGATTAAAAGGTATGACTTCTTCAAGATATGTAGTAGATACAACTTTAGGTTTGATTGGAGTTATTTGGATTTTTGCGATAGCTGTCATGGACTATTCAAAAGATTCAGAAAAAAGAAATATTAGTAGTGCTTGTTTGTATACGTTTCCTGTGATTATAATTGCTATTGGGATATCTTTAACTAATTTAAAAGAGCAAGAAATTTCAATTTACAGATGTTCTTATTTTAGAGATTTAATAACAAAGATGATAAACATTGATACACTACCGGATGAAGAGTTAAAGCAATTTCAAGCAAATTCTACAGAAATGGTACGTAAAGGTGTTGATATTATGAAAAAGTACAGATTGGGTGTATTTAATAATTTGTAAAAGGTATTAAGTAAAAAATTAAAGAAAAGATGTGTGAAATATTGTATACTAGCGTAGAAAGAAATTTTATAATGTTTAATTTTAGCGGTATCTGTTATGTTTTTATAGAGCTGATGTGGAGAGGATATTCACATTATACTATGTTTTTTACTGGTGGACTGTGTTTTTTAACTCTTTGTCAAATTTATAACAAGTACAAAAATTTAAGTTTTTTTCAAAAATACTTGATTGGTACACTTGTTATTTCCTCAATAGAATTTTTAATTGGCTGTATTGTCAATCTGTTTTTTGGAATGCATGTCTGGGATTATTCAAAATTACCTCTTAATATTTTAGGACAAATAAGTTTAGTTTATTCGACATTGTGGGGGTTTTTAGGAGTTTTTATAGATTATATTGTAAATCAAAAAAGTTGTAAAAAATGGTCGCATTCAATGGGAATGTGACTTTTTGGTTTAATTAAAATTTTATTGTAGAGGGTGATAAACTTCATTGAAAGCTTTTGGATAATTTATTTTATCCGTTGAAAAATTTATAAAAAAATGTTAAAATATATATGAACATTGTCATCAAAAGGAGGATAATATTGGAAAATGCTAAAGAAAATCTTTTTTTAAACGATTTTGAAAAATATTTTGATTTAATGAAAAACTTGTTGCATCAAAGAATAACTTCTCATGTACCAAGGGCTTTTGTTAGAACTTATGGATGTCAACAGAATGCTTCTGATTCGGAAAAATTAAAAGGAATGCTCTCGGCTATGGGGTGCGATTTTGCAAATTCTTGTGAAAACGCGGATATTATTGTTTTTAATACTTGTGCCGTACGTGAAAATGCAGAAGACAGAGTTTTTGGCAATGTTGGTGCACTTAAATCTTTAAAGAAGAAAAATCCGAGTTTGATAATTGCACTATGTGGCTGCATGATGGAACAGCAACATATTGCTGATAAGATAAAGTTGAGCTTTCCTTTTGTAGATCTGGTTTTCGGCACAAATTCTTTACATATGTTTCCAAAGTTTATTTATGAAGTTTTAACTGAAAAAAAACGTATATTTAAGAGAGATATTAATGATGATTTGATTCATGAGGGCTTACCAATTAAGAGAGAGGGTAGTTTGAAAGCCTTTTTACCGATAATGTACGGTTGTAATAATTTTTGCTCTTATTGCGTTGTACCGTATGTTCGTGGACGAGAAAAAAGTCGTGACTCTGGTGCAATTTTGAATGAAATTTCTCAAATTGTGAGCGAAGGCTATAAGGATATTACTCTTCTGGGGCAAAACGTGAATTCTTATGGAAAAACGCTTAATGAAAACATAAATTTTGCACAGCTTTTAAAACGTGTAGATAATATTTCTGGAGGTTACTGGCTTAGGTTTATGACTTCTCATCCAAAAGATGCCACAAAAGAATTGATTGATGTTATGGCGCAAGGAAAACATATTTGCCATCACTTACACTTACCTTTTCAGTCTGGGAGCAATAAAATTTTAACGAAAATGAATCGCCGATACACTCGAGAAAAATATTTGGAAATTGTTGCTTATATAAAAGAAAAAATACCGGATATTTCTTTAACAAGTGATGTTATTGTAGGGTTTCCTGGCGAAACTTATGACGATTTTTGTGAAACATTAAGCCTTATAAAAGAAGTTGGGTTTACATCGCTTTTCACTTTTATTTATTCAAAAAGAGTGGGTACCCCGGCAGCTAAAATGGAAGACCCTATTTCTGAAAAAGAAAAATCGGCTTGGTTTAAAGAACTTTTGCAGGTTCAAAACAATTTGACAGAACAACAATGTAAAAAATATGTGAGAAAAACAATTAAAGTTTTAATTGAAGGAAAGTCAACAAAACCAGGTTATTTGACGGCGAGAACGCAAGGAAATATTATCGTGGATTTAGCCGGAAATGAAAACTTAATTGGAAAATTTGCTATGGTTGATATTGTTGATACACAAAATTGGTTTTTAAAAGGTAAATTGATTTCAGTTTTGTAAAAAAGGAGGACTATTATTGTGGATATTATTGAATTGGCACGCGAATTAGGCGCCAAAATTCAGGAAGATGAGAGATATTTAAATCTTAAAATTGCATCTCAGGTTAATGATAGCGACGAAAATTTGCAAACTTTAATAAACGAGTTTAATTTAAAACGTATAAATGTTAGCAATGAACTTTCTAAATCTACGCATGACGATGAAAAAATAAGGCTATTAAATGAAGATTTGCAAAAATGTTACAATGAAATTATGAAAAATGAAAATATGATTAATTATAATCGTGCAAAAGCGGATTTTGATGAACTTATGCGGCGAATTAATGCGATTATTGTAGGTTGCGCTAATGGCGAAAACCCTCGAACGGTTGATGTTTTGAAATCTGAGTGCAGCGGAAATTGCTCTGGCTGCGCAGGTTGTCATTAAAAAATTTTTGCTTTTTTATTTGATTTATTAAAAAGGAGGACGTAAAATTGGCTGAATTATCACCTATGATGCGACAATATTTTGAGTTGAAAGAACGCTGCAAAGATTCGATTTTATTTTTTAGGTTGGGCGATTTTTATGAGATGTTCTTCGACGATGCTATTTTGGTGTCAAAAGAACTGGAACTTACTCTTACTGGGCGAGATTGTGGTTTGGAAAAACGTGCACCGATGTGTGGAGTGCCTTATCACAGCTGCGAAAGCTATATCGCCAGGCTTGTTGACAAGGGATACAAAATAGCCATCTGCGACCAACTAAGTGACCCTTCTGCAAAGGGGCTTGTTAAGCGTGACATTACAAGAGTCATTACTCCTGGAACGGTCATCGAGGAGACTATGTTAGATGAATCTAAAAATAATTATATTTGTTCGCTTAATATTTGTGAGCATAGTTTTGGAATTTGTTTTTGTGACGTTTCTACTGGGGATTTATCGGCGACTTCACTTTTTGGCGCGGACATCGATAGAAAAGTTATTAACGAATTGTCAAAGTTTAATCCCAGAGAAATTATTGTGAGCGGAAATATAGAAAAATTTAAGAATTTTCAGCAGTTTGTCAGCGATAAACTTAAATGTACGGTGGAAATTAAAAATTCTGATGACAGCTTCGACGTTTATAAAAATGTGGTTTTGCAACAATTTAAAAATAAAGCTTTGGATGAGCTTTCTTTAACGGACTGCGATGAAATTGTTGTTTCTTTGGCGATTTTGTTCGAATATTTAAAAGAAACTCAAAAAATGGGCCTGGAACGTATAAATACTTTGGATGTTTATTCCGAGAATCAGTTTATGCGCCTGGACCTTGCCACTCGAAGAAATTTGGAATTGACCGAAACTATGCGAAACAAAGAAAAAAAAGGCTCGCTCTTGTGGGTGCTGGACAAAACCAAAACTGCTATGGGAAAGCGGCTTATAAAAACTTACATAGAACAGCCTCTGCTTAATGTTTCTGCGATTTTAAAAAGACAAGCGGCCGTTGAAGAAATTTATTCTGATATCGTGTTGATGGACACTTTAAAAGGTCAGCTGAACGGTGTTTATGACCTGGAAAGATTGATGACACGAATCGTTTATGGTTCCGCCAACGCCAGAGAATTGCGTTCTTTATGCTTTACTATTTCTAAATTACCAGAGATTAAAGATGTTTTATCTTGTGCAAAATCGAAACTTCTTGTTGAAATAAATAATAATATAGATAGTTTAATAGATATTGAAACTTTGATTGATGCCGCTATTGTAGAAGAGCCTCCGATTTCTGTAAAAGAAGGTTCGATTATAAAACATGGGTATGACTCAGAGATTGACCTTTTACGTGGAGATATGTCAAGTGGTAGAGACATAATGGCAGAAATGGAGCGGAAGGAAAAAGAAAAGACAGGAATTCCAAAACTTAAAATTGGGTACAATCGCGTATTTGGCTATTTTATTGAAGTCTCCAATTCATTTAAAAATAAAGTTCCGGCTGATTATATTAGAAAACAAACACTTTCTAACTGCGAAAGATATATTACAATGGAACTTAAAGAAATTGAAGGTAGAGTTCTTGGTGCAAAAGATAGAGCTGTTCAGTTGGAGTATGAACTGTTTTGTGAAATTAGAAAAAAAGTTGCAGACAATTTAAATAGAATTCAAAAAACTGCCAAAGCCATTGCAAAATTGGATGTTTTGTTGTCTTTTGCGATAACTTCTTATGAAAACAGGTATATTAAACCAATAGTAAACAACACGGATAAAATAGTTTTGAAAGATTCTCGGCATCCAGTTGTAGAGGCGTTAACGCAAGAATCTTTGTTTGTGCCTAACGATGTTGTTTTAGATACAAACGAAAATATGATTTCGGTGATTACTGGCCCCAACATGGCAGGTAAATCTACATATATGCGTCAGGTTGCAATTATTGTTTTAATGACACAAATTGGATGTTTTGTACCGGCTTCGTATGCGGAAGTTGGGGTAGTTGAAAGTATTTTTACACGTGTTGGAGCTTCAGATGACCTTGCTAGCGGGCAGTCTACTTTTATGGTGGAAATGATGGAAGTTGCTCAAATTATGAACTCTGCAACTTCGAATAGTTTAATTATTTTGGATGAAATTGGCCGAGGCACTTCTACTTTTGATGGTATGAGCATTGCCAGGGCGGTTATTGAATTTGTGGCGGACAAACAAAAACTTGGTGCAAAGACCTTATTTGCCACTCATTATCATGAATTAATTGAGCTTGAAAATTTATTGCCTGGAGTTAAGAATTATAATATTGCAGTAAAAAAACGTGGCGATGATATTACTTTTTTACGCAGAATTGTTCGTGGTGGAACTGATGATAGTTTTGGTATTGAAGTTGCGAAACTGGCTGGTGTGCCGGAGTGGATTATTGAGCGTGCAAAGGTTATTTTAAAAGAAATTGAAAGTGAAAATTTAGCGTCTATAACGGAATCTACAGCAATAGATATGGAACCAAAAACCTTTGTGCAAAAAGAAATTTTTGATGAATCTCAGAAAGAAGTTATAGACAAATTGAAAAAAATAGACGTAAACACTCTTACTCCAATTGAGGCAATGGGGACGCTTTTTGAAATGGTAAATTTGCTTAAAAAGTAGCGACAGAGGTGATTATTATGGCAAAAATAAATATTCTTGATAAGCATATTGCAGAATTAATTGCGGCGGGTGAAGTCGTTGAACGTCCAAGTTCTGTTATAAAAGAGCTTGTTGAAAATTCGATCGATGCGGGTGCAACGGAAATAACTGTAGAGGTAAAAAATGGCGGAGTTGCTTATATGCGCATTACTGACAATGGTTGCGGAATTGAGCAAGACGATGTCAAAAATGCTTTTTTGCGCAATGCAACGAGCAAGATTAAATTTGAAGATGACCTTAATAATATTTCTACTTTGGGTTTTCGAGGAGAGGCTCTTTTTTCAGTTTGTGCGGTTTCAAAAGTTGAACTTATGACGCGGACGAATGGTCAAGAAGTTGGAACTCATTATAAAATTGAGGGCGGAAAAGAAACTTTATTTGAAGACTGCGGTTGCTCACAGGGGACTACTATAATTGTTCGAGACTTGTTTTATAATACTCCAGCAAGAATGAAGTTTTTGAAAAAAGACAGTTCAGAAGGTAGTTCTATAGCAAAAGTTTTAGATAGAATTGCTTTATCACATCCGGAAATTGCATTTAAATTTATACGAGAAAATAAATTGAAATTAAACACTCCAGGAAATGGAGAAGTTGGTTCGGCAATTTATGCAGTATATGGTAAAGAATTTTTTTCATCGTTGATGGAACTTGATTACAAATTAAATGGCATAAAACTAGGTGGTTTTATTAGCAAGCCAACTTCACCGCGTTCTTCACGAAATATGCAACATTTTTTTATAAACGGTCGATATGTTAAAAGCCGGACAGCTATGGTTGCACTAGAAGAGGCATTTAAAGGTTCGATTATGGTTCAAAAATTTCCAGCTTGTGTTATGTATATAAGTTTGCCTTTTGACACAATTGATGTTAACGTGCATCCATCGAAAGTTGAAGTGCGATTTATTGATGAAAGACCAATTTTTGATGCGATATATCATGGCGTAAAAACGGCTTTAGTTAAAGGTGAAAAGCCAGTTTTGCAAAATGAAAATAAGATGGTTTCAGATGTTTCAAACTTTACACCAAAGAATAGCACTGTGAAAGCTACGGATTTTAATGTGTTGAAAAAAGATAATAAAATTAAAAATTTTGAAAGTAAGATTGATTTACCTAAAATTGAAAAAAATTTGTCTGAGCAAGTTGATGCTATTAAAAAAATTGTTGATAAGACAAAAGATGAAGAGCCAAAAGTCTTTTTGCCTAAAAAATTTGAAAATGGGTATACTAAAAAATTAAATTTTGAAAAAAAGCTAGTTAGTAGTGACGGAAAGCCTTTAATTTTTGAACATATAAATAATGAAGTTAAAACGCTGACAAAAAATGATAATTTACTTGAAAAAAATACAGCTGAAACTGAGAATGATTTAGAAAAAGTTGAGCAAATTTTATTAATTTCAGAAGATTTTGATTTTAAAATTAAAGGCGAAGTTTTTAATACCTATATCATTGTTGAAAAAAATAGCGATGAATTGGTTATTATTGATAAGCACGCAGCGCACGAAAGAATGATATATGAAGAACTTAAATCAACGCAAACAACGCCTTTGTCGCAAATGTTTTTGGAGCCGGTTGTGGTTTCTTTGAGCAAGGACGAACATATGGCAATTGTTGAAAATATGGATTTATTTGCCAACTCTGGGTTCGAAATTGATGATTTTGGCAATGGTGCAGTTGTTGTACGTGCAGCACCTTCATATCTTGACAATGTCTGCATTTGCGATATCGTTACTCAGATGTCAAATTATATTTTGGAACATAGAAAAAAAGTTCAAAGCGATTACGTTGAATGGCTTTATGAAAATATTGCTTGCAGAGCTGCAATTAAAGCTGGGAAAGAGTCAAAATTTGAAGAGATGCAGGCACTCGTAAAAAAAATAATTAAAGAAGACCCTAGATTTTGCCCTCATGGTAGGCCTGTGGCTATAACTGTAAAAAAACACGATATCGAAAAACGATTTGGCCGGGTGTGATGATTTGGATAAAAGTGTTATGGAAAAAATAGATGTTGTCGCGGTGGTTGGACCAACAGCTTGTGGAAAAACTAAACTGTCAATAGAACTTGCCAAACAGCTAAATGGAGAAATTATTTCTGCCGATTCTATTCAAACTTATAAAGAGATGAATATTGGCACAGCTAAGCCTACAAAAGCTGAAATGTCTGGTGTTCCGCATTATTTAATTGATTTTTTGGATATAAATGATGAATTTAGTGTGGCGGAGTATGTAAAGCTAGCTAAGAAATGTATTTTTGAAGTGAATGCTCGGGGGAAATTACCTTTTATTGTAGGTGGAACAGGATTATATGTAAATTCCTTACTGAGTAATATCAGTTTCACTGAGCAAAAATTTGACCCAACATTACGAGAAGATTTGTTTTTAAGATTAAAAAATGAAGGTGTGGAGTCTTTAATTGATGAACTTTCTGAGTTTGACAAAGAGTCAGCTCAAAAAATTCATCCACACAACGTTATTAGAATTATCCGTGCAATTGAATTTTATAGAATGACTGGAACTACTATAACTCAGCATATTAAAGACTCTAAAAAAATAATTTCGCCGTATAACCCAATAATGTTCGGATTAACTTACCGAAACAGAGAAATTTTGTATGACAAAATAAATAAAAGAGTTGACAAAATGATGGATTTAGGGTTGGCTGATGAGGCAAAAAAAATTTTGTCTTCTAAATGTAGCAAGACTGCGATGAATGCCATTTGTTACAAAGAATTTATACCTTATTTTAGAAATCAGTGTTCTTTAAATGAAGTAGTTGAAAATTTAAAAAGGCAGACTCGTAGATATGCAAAAAGGCAGTTAACTTGGTTCAAAAAAGATGCTAGAATAAATTGGATTTTTGTGGATGATTATATTAACTTTAAAGAAATTTTAAATTTTTGCACAAAAACTATAGAAAAGCAAAAAAATATGTGATATAATATCATAAAATAATGTTATTTTGGAAAATTAATTCAAAAGGATGCCGAGAATGACGGGAAAAGTTGTAAAAAAATTTGTAAAATTGTTTTTCTTAGGAACAATTTTTGTCTATGTTATGTACCATTTATGCGTGGCTATATTTCCGAGCATGAAAACTGAAACGGCACGCATTATTCAAGTTTTTGATTCCATAGATGCGCAGGCTTATATTATTAGGGATGAAAAGCTCATTGATGAGGATTTGTCTGGTTTTGTTAATTTTACTTTAACTGATGCAGATAAAATTGAAAAAAATGGCGTTATTGCAATGGTTTATTCATCGGAAAGCCAAGGAATTTTAAGCAAAAAAGCTGAAACAATTAAAAATGAAATTAATCGGCTTGAAAATCTTAAAAATTTTGGCTTTGCACTGTCCTCTAGTCCGAATTCTATTGACCAACAAGCTTATTTGGAACTTAATGACTTTATTAAAAACGTGTGTAATCATGAATTTAATAAATTAGCTAAAAAAAGAGATGATATCCTTTATCTGCTGAATGAAAGACAAATTGTTGCGGGCCAAAATTTGAATTTATCAGAAAAAATTAATCAACTTAATGATGAATTAAAGCAGATAAATTCAGAAATGAACGGTAGTGTAAAAAAAATTTTGGCTCAGGAGTCAGGTTTTTTTGTCGGAAATACGGATGGGCATGAACATGATTTTGATTATAACGATGTACTTAATATAACAAGTGAACGACTAGAATCACTTTTAAAAAATAATTTGTTGCGTAAAAATAATAAAAATTCGGCTAAATTAGTTACTAATTCTAAATGGTTTGTGGCTTGCAATTTGAAAAAAAGTGATGCATTGCAACTTAGTGTTGACCAATATGTAGAATTGTTTATGCCACTTGCTAGCGCAAAAAGGTTAAAAGCTAAAGTTATCGCTATTAACCAGTTTGATAAAAATTCTCCTGCAGCAGTTGTTTTTCAGTGTGATGACGTTGACAAAAATATTTTAGCAATTCGTAATGAACCTGTTAAAATCAATATTGCGGAGTATAAAGGAATCTCGGTAAATAAAAGTGCTATCCATGAAAAAAAATTAAGCAGGACTGTTGTTGAAGATACGACTGGGAAAGAAAAGTTTGAGGAAAAAGTCGTAAAAGGTGTTTATGTTAAGCATGGCAAGCAGCTTGCTTTTAAAGAAATAGATATTATTTTTTCTGCCGATGATTATGTTGTTTGTAATATTAATGTGGATAAATCTAAGTTATTTTCAGAGAGTACGATTAAAGAATATGATGAAATTGTTGTAAAAGGGAAGGATCTTTATGATGGCAAGTTTGTTTAGTTTATTGTTATAATTCTGTGAAAGTGAACAAAAATTTTTGAAATATTTTTATAAAATGCAAGGTTTATTTATTGACATTGAAAGAAAAATTGGTCATAATATTATTATATAATTCTTATCTTTGAAATTGTCTTTAATTTACATAAATATTTGATTTTATTGTAATTAAACTTTTTTTGCGGATAGGTCTGCTCTTTTATGAGCTAGAATTTAATTATAAAATTTTTAGGAGGCTGAAATTATGTCAGGAC
>FR883860.1:0-30596 GCA_000435275.1 Clostridium sp. CAG:557 | reverse complement strand
ATATGAAGAGGACAATTTTGAGGATTTAAGTAAAAAAAATGAACAAAAATCTTCTCAGACTCGTGCAAGTGCACAAAATAATAAAGTGGTAAATATTCATGCAACTGCACAACTTCAAGTGGTTCTGTTTAAGCCAGAACGATTTGGAGAAGATACTCGTGCAATTGCCGACGAACTTATTAAAATGCATACAGTTGTTTTGAATCTTGAAAATACAAATAAAGATGTTTCTCGCCGGATTATTGACTTTTTGAGTGGTGTAGCTTATGCTAACAGTGGCCAAATAAAAAAAGTCGCTACGAGCACTTTTATTATTACCCCATATAATGTTGGTTTGACAGGTGACGATCTTTTGGATGAGCTCGAAAACAGCGGTGTTTATTTTTAGTAATAGAGTTTTGGCGGTTTTGGAGGAGTAGTTATGTTGACTGTTAATGACATTAGAGATGTTAAGTTTAGAAAAACAAATATTGGCGGCTATAAAGCTGAGGACGTTGATAATTTTTTGGATGAAGTTCAGGATTCTTATGAAAAACTTCAGAGAGAGAACTTAAATTTAACTCAAAAAATTAAAATTTTAGCAGACAGAGTAAGTCAATATCGCAAAGACGAGGACAGCGTTAGAGATGCTTTAGTTGGAGCACAAAAATTAGCTAATTCAGAATTGGCAAAAGCTAAAGCGGAAGCAGCGAATATAATTGAAAAAGCTCAAAAAGAAGCCGATTCTATTTTGAAAAACGCAAATAGTGATATTAAAAATCAAAAAGAAACATTAGTTAACTTGAAAAAAGCTGTCAGAGATTTTCGCTCAGACATTTTGTCACGATATAAAGAACATTTAAAATTGGTTAATTCTTTTAATGCAGAAGACCGTTTACCGATTAATTTTAATGATAAAAATAATGAAAAGTTGAAAGAATTTGAACCTGACAAATCAGAAAACATTAGAGCTTTTGAATCGACGGAAGGTAATTCTAATTTGGAAAATGAAGATGAATTAAATAACAATTATTCTGGTAAATTTTCTGATTTGAGGTTTGGCGAAGACTATGATGTTCGCGAAGATACAAAATAAAGCTTAGTGGGACGTTTGGGTTATGCAGTTCTTAAAAATTTTAGAAGGAGAGTTGTTATAAATGCCTAAAGATTACAATGATACACTTAATCTTCCAAAGACGGACTTCCCTATGCGTGCAGGATTAGCTAAGACGGAACCAACTTTTTTGCATGACTGGGAAGAAAATAGTTTATACGATAAATTAATGAAAAAAAATGATGGAAAACCCTCTTACATCGTTCATGATGGGCCGCCTTATGCTAATGGTAGCATACATATGGGTCATGCACTTAACCATATTTTAAAAGATTTTATTGTTAAGTATAAAAATATGTCTGGGTTTAAAGCTCCTTTTGTCCCTGGCTGGGACACTCATGGACTGCCTACTGAACTTAAAGCTCGAAAAAAAGCTGGCGTGGATAGTTCTTCCAATATTTCTGATATGGAACTTAGATCTTTGTGCCAAGAGTTCGTTATGGATTATATAAATGACCAGAGAAATCAGTTTAAGCGGCTTGGAATTTTAGCAGACTGGGAACATCCATATATAACTTTGCAAAAAGAGTATGAGGCAAAGCAAATTGAAGTATTTGCTAAGATGGCTTGTGATGGCCATATATATCGAGGCTTGAAACCGGTTTATTGGTGCCCTGACTGCAAAACGGCCTTGGCTGAAGCAGAAATTGAATACTCAAATGATGTTTGTTATTCTATTTATGTAAAGTTTAGATTAAAAAATGATAACGGAAAGTTATCTCAATTAGGCATTGATTTAAATAAAATTTATTTTGTTATATGGACAACTACTGCGTGGACATTGCCTGGGAATGTGGCCATTTGTGTTGGGCCAGAATTTGTTTATAACGTAGTAAAATTTGATGATGAATATTATATTATGGCTGCTGAACTTTGTTCTTCTGCAATGAGCAAAGCAGGAAAAGAAAATTATGAAGTAGTTGCATCGTTAAAAGGTAAAGAACTTGAATTTATGACAGCAGAACATCCTTTTTTGGATAGAGAATCGTTGGTTATTGTTGGAGATCACGTAACTTTGGAATCAGGAACAGGATGCGTACATACTGCTCCTGGACATGGTGTAGAAGACTTTGACGTTTGTCAAAATTATGAACAAGTCGATGTTGTTGTGCCGGTTAATGATGAAGGAATTTTGACTGAAGGTGCTGGACAGTTTGAGGGTTTAAGTACTCAAAAAGCTGGAAAACCTATTGCACAGCATCTTGAAAGCATTGGTGCTCTTTTTGCTACAGAGAAAATTGAGCATCAATATCCACACTGTTGGAGATGTAAAAATCCTGTTATTTTTAGGGCGACAGAACAATGGTTTTGTTCAATTGATGACTTTAAAGAAAAAGCGCTGAAAGAAATACAAAAGGTTAGGTGGATACCGACTTGGGGGCAAGACAGAATTTCTTCTATGGTACGTGACCGTAAAGATTGGTGTATTTCTAGACAACGCAAATGGGGGATTCCTTTACCAATTTTCTTTTGCAAAGAATGTGGCGAACCATTGATTGATAAAGATGCCATGCTAGATGTTGCAGATATGTTTAGAAAAGAAGGTTCTGATTCTTGGTTCATTAAACCTGTTGATGAAATTTTGCCTGAAGGCATAAAGTGTTCCAAATGTGGTAGTTCAAGTTTTAGAAAAGAAACAGATATTATGGATGTATGGTTTGATTCGGGTGTTTCTCATGCGGCAGTATGTGGACAAAGAAGGGATTTATCTTGTCCGGCGGATTTATATTTTGAAGGCGCTGACCAATATCGTGGATGGTTTCAGTCTTCACTTTTAACTTCTGTTGCGACCACTGGAAAAGCACCGTATAAAACAGTAGTTTCACATGGTTGGGTTGTTGATGGTGAAGGTAAAAAACAATCTAAGTCTTTGGGAAATGGTATGGATCCACAAGAAATTGTAAATCAATATGGTGCAGATATTTTAAGATTATGGGTTGCTTCGTCAGACTATCACGTGGATGTTAGACTTTCTCAGGAAATTTTGAAACAGTTGTCAGAAGCTTATCGAAAAATAAGAAATACGGCACGATACATTTTGGGAAACCTTTATGATTTTAATCCAAATGAAAATATGATGCCTTTAGATAAGGTTTTGCCAGTTGATAAGTGGGCACTCGATAAATTAAATAAGCTCATTGACAAAGTTAAAGAATCATATGAAAATTTTGAATTTCATCAGGTTTATCATAATATTCGCAAGTTTTGTGTAGTGGACATGTCCAATTTTTATTTGGATATTCTGAAAGACAGGCTTTATGTTGAGTCTGCAAACAGTTCGTCTAGAAGAGCAGCTCAAACCACGATATATCTTATTTTGAACGCTATGACAAGATTATTGGCGCCTATTTTGGCATTTACAGCTGAAGAAATTTGGCGCTATATACCTCATAATTGCAGTGAAGAAGTTGGTTCAGTATTATTTAATTCTATGCCGGAAAAATTGGCGCTTAATGTTACTAATGACTTTATTGATTCTTGGGACAAAATTGGAGAAATAAGAATTGATGTTCAAAAGGCATTGGAGTTGGCGCGAAAAGATAAAGTTATTGGTTCATCGCTTGAAGCTAAAGTAACTTTGCATTGTACTGATGAATTATATGATTTTGTGATTTCGGTAAAAGATGATTTAAAAGATGTTTTTATAGTTTCGCAAGTTGATTTAGAAAAAAATAATTCGGGAAATTACGTTGCAGAGAATGTTAAGGGGCTGTCTGTTACGATTTCTCGTGCAAATGGCAAAAAATGTGAACGCTGTTGGAGCTTTAGTGATACTGTTGGAAAAAATAGTAATAACGAGAACATTTGCAGTCGGTGCGCAGATATATTGAATAAATAACTTCAGATTGCGGTGTATCTTATGTGGTACGCCGCTGATTTTTTATCTGAGAAAGTGGTGAATGTTATGTTTATATCTTTTTTTATAATAATTCTTGTTGCGACGGACCAGATTTTGAAATATGCTGTTACTACAAATTTGAGGTACGCTGAAGATGTTACAATTATTCCAAATTTACTTGATATTACTTACGTCGAAAATAGGGGCGCGGCTTTTGGAATTTTTCAAAACCAACGATGGTTTTTTATTATTTTTGCGGCTTTAATGATTGCTTTTTTTATTTATTTGATAAAGTATAAAAATTTAAATGACAAAATGTTTCTTACTGCGGCGGCGTTGATAATTTCCGGCGGACTTGGAAATCTTATAGACAGACTTTTTTTAGGGTATGTTGTGGATTATATAAAACTTTCATTTTTTTCGCCGATTTGTAATTTTGCCGATTATTGCATAACATTCGGGACGATTATTTTAATTATATATGTGGTGTTTTTTTATAAAGATATAAAAAATTAGGAGATAAATTTTGTGAGTGAGATTGTCGAATTTTTAATTGATGAAGTTTATTCAGGTGAGCGATTAGATAAAGTTATAAGCGCTAAAGTGGAGA
This sequence comes from Clostridium sp. CAG:557, assembly GCA_000435275.1. Taxonomy (GTDB): domain Bacteria; phylum Bacillota; class Clostridia; order Oscillospirales; family Acutalibacteraceae; genus CAG-557. The sequence continues at coordinate 26,054 of FR883860.1, read as the reverse complement.
CTTTTACGCGTTCATATGCGCAAAAATTGATAGAAAATAAATGTGTGGCAGTTGATGAAAAAATTGTTGATGATAAAAATTTTAAAGTGAAAGAGCGTCAAATGATAAAAATTAACGTACCGGAGCCGGAATTGCTTGACTTGAAGCCGGAAAATATACCGATTGAAATTGTTTATGAAGATGATGATTTGTTGATTGTTAATAAGCCGAAAGGTATGGTCGTTCATCCGGCGCCGGGAAATTATAGCGGAACTTTAGTTAATGCGCTTATGTTTCACTGCGGGGAGAGCCTGTCCAGTATAAATGGCACGATTCGACCGGGAATTGTTCACCGAATTGACAAAGATACAAGTGGACTTTTAATTGTTGCAAAAAACGATTTTTCTCATAAAAATTTAGCAAAGCAAATAAAAGAACATTCTTTTTCTAGAGAATACGAAGCGGTAGTTTATGGAATTTTAAAAAATGATGTGGGCACAATTGATGAGCCGATTGGTAGACACAAAATTGATCGCAAAAGAATGACCGTTACAAATGAAAATTCAAGAAATGCCATAACACATTATACTGTATTGGAAAGATATAAAAATTTTACACATGTCAGGCTAAAACTTGAAACAGGCAGAACACACCAAATACGAGTGCATATGTCGTATATTGGTCATCCTGTAGCAGGGGATTCGGTTTATGGGCCTAAACGGATTATAAAAAGTTTAAATGGACAATGCCTTCATGCGAAACATATTGGCTTTATTCATCCCAAAACTTTAAAATACATAGAATTTGAAAGTGATTTACCGGACTATTTTAAGAGATTTTTGAAAACACTTAATATATAGGAGGGAATTAGTTTTGGAAAAGAAGAGAAATTTGAACAATATGGCGTCGATTATTAGCATAGAACCAGATTTAGTTAAAATGAGAATATCAAAATTAAAAAATAACAAATTGTTGGACGTAGAACGTTTAGAACAACAAACAAAATTAGGACATGAAATATTTAATAATGGAAAAATAAGCTTTGAAACTTTGCAAGAAATATCTAATATATTAAAAGGGTATATGAATATTTTGAATGAGTATCATATTAAAAGTTACCAGGTTATTGCTTCTACACTGCTTAATGATACAGAGAATTGTGCGTATATTGTTGACCAGCTTAAAATACAAAATGATGTGAATGTTAAGATTTTAGAGGACAGACAAGAAAAAAGTCTCATTTATTTTGAAATTTTAAGTGCTTTAAAAAATTCAAGACATGAAAATTTAAATAAAACTTTAATTTCTTATATTGGTGCAGGAAATATTGGTTTTTCTATTTACGATAGAGAAAAAATATTGTTTTCTCAAAATATTAATATGGGTTCATCTAAACTGTATGAGCTATTGGAACCGATTCAGGAACAGACTACAGATTTTGGATTTGTTGTTGAGGAGTATTTAGACAGGATAATTGGAAGAATAAGATTTCCTATAAATAATTCGGAAATAGAAAATTTAGTCATTTCTGGTAATGAGATAAAACTTATTGCTCAGTTGTGTGAAGCTAGTTCAGAGGATGACGTTTATAATATTTCACCGCCAAAACTGCAAAAACTTTACAATGAAATCAAAGATGCGCCGGTACAGGCAATTAGTGATAAATATGATATTAGTCTTAAAAATGCGCAGCTTTTATTTACTGCATTGGCAATATATTCCAAAATTTTGAAAATGACAAGCGCAAAGAGAATTTTATCGCCTAAAGTTGAATTATGGGATGCAATTGCAAAGCAAGTTTTATCTTCTGAAATAGAAAAACAATTTGAAGAACACGTTAGGCAGAGTGCGATTTATTGTGCAAAAATTTTATCTTATCATTTTTATTTTAGCCAAGCACATCTCGATAACACTTATAACTCTGCAACTCTTATTTTTGACAAATTGAAAAAATTGCATGGACTCAACAAGAGAAAAAAGTTGCTCTTGGATTTGGCGGTGATTTTGCATGAAGCCGGCTATTATGTAAATTCAAAAGATCCAAGAATAAGTACATTTGATATAATTAAAAATTTGGACCTTTATGGAATGACGGAAAAAGAAGTGATTTTAATCGCTAATATTGTAAGGTACAATGAGTTTACAATGCCAACGCGCGAAGACGTTGAGTATGCAAAACTGTCGGAGTCAGACAGGCTTTTAGTGTCAAAATTGGTGGCAATATTTAGATTATGTAACGCTCTTGATAAGTCTAAAAAACAAAAATTGAAAAATATGAAAATAAAATTATCCGACGAAAATCTTATAATAACTGCAGAAAGTAATGAAAATGTTTGTTTGGAAAAATGGGCAGTTGATAAATGCAGCGCCTTTTTTGAAGAAGTTTTTGGCCTAAAAGTCAAATTGGTTGTAAGAAGCAGATTATTATAATTTTATTTTTGGGAGGATATTATGGAAAATCAAAAACACATTCCTTACAATAATAGGGAATTAAGTTGGTTAGATTTTAATTATAGAGTTCTTGACGAGGCATTTAGAAAGGACAATCCCATTCTTGAAAGAGTAAAATTTTTGGCTATTTCTGCATCAAATTTGGACGAATTTTTTATGGTTAGAGTCGCTGGAATTATGGAACAGATAAATTCAAATTATAAAAAGAAGGACCCATCAGGACTTTCACCTAAACAGCAGCTTGCCCAAATAAATGAAAAAACTCGCGATTTTTTAAACAAACAGTATCAATGCTTAAAAAAATCGATAAAACCAACTTTGAATCAAAAAAATATTGCTTTTTTAGAAATAAAAGATTTAAATTCTGAACAGAAAAGATATGTGGACACCTATTTTAACAAGATAATTTTTCCGGTATTAACGCCTCTTGCTGTTGACAAAAGTCGACCATTTCCGCTACTAGCAAACAAAAGTCTAAACTTAGCTGTTAGGCTTTCTAAAGATGGAGAAACAAATTTTGCGTTAGTTCAAGTACCTTCCATTTTACCAAGGTTTTTAGAATTACCTTCAGCCGATGATAAAAAATATTTTATTTTGATTGAGAATATCATAATAGAAAAATTACCTCAACTTTTTGAGCTTCATAGAATAAAAGCTTGTTGCCAATTTAGAATCACAAGAAATTCAGACCTTGACATTGATGAGGAGGCTGCAGATTTATTGGTTGAAATACAACGCTCAATAAAGAAAAGAAAACGTGGGGAACCTGTTAGGCTGGAGCTATTAAAAAGTTGCGACCAAAAGACAAGGGATTTTTTGGTGAAAATGTTATCAATTAAAGAAGAAGATATTTATGAGCTATCGGGCCCACTTGACCTTACATTTTTAATGAAATTTTCTCAAATAAAAGGTTTTGATAAATTTCGATTTGACCCTATTGTGCCAGTTGACCCGCCAGCAGATTTTTGGGGAGAAAAATCGGTTTTTGAGGCAATAAAACAGCGTGACAGGTTGGTTCATCACCCTTACGAAAGCTTTAATGCTGTTGTAAATTTTATAAATCAAGCAGCAGCTGACAAAAATGTTTTGGCTATAAAGCAGACTTTGTATCGAGTGAGTGGGAAGTCACCTATAATTGACGCACTGATAAAAGCGGCAGAAAATGGGAAACAAGTCACGGTGTTGGTTGAGTTAAAAGCAAGGTTTGATGAGGAGAACAATGTAATTTGGGCAAAGAAACTGGAGCAAGCCGGGTGCCATGTGATTTATGGTGTTTACGGATTAAAAACTCACTGTAAAATACTGTTAGTGGTGCGTCAAGAGGATGAGGGTATAAAACGATATATTCATATGGCAACTGGCAATTATAATGACTCTACAGCTAAAGTTTATACAGACATTGGTTTTTTTACTTGCAGAGAAAGTTTTGGTGCGGATGCTTCATCATTGTTTAACACTTTGACGGGTTATTCTCGTCCGCCAGAATATAGCAAACTAATTGTAGCCCCTATTAAGATGAGAAGTTTTTTTGAAAAAATGATAGAAAATGAAATTCAAAATGCTGAGAAAGGCTTGCCGTCTGGAATAACTATAAAAATAAATTCTCTTGTTGATGAAGAGATGATAAGATTGCTTTATAGAGCTTCTAATGCTGGGGTTAAGGTTGATTTGATTGTAAGGGGAATTTGTTGTTTGATTCCTGGAATTGCCGGTTTTAGTGAGAACATTACGGTTAGAAGCATAGTTGGGCAGTTTTTGGAACATAGCAGAATTTATAAATTTTGTTGTTCAGAAAACCCTCAAATATTCATAGGCAGTGCAGATTTGATGCCAAGAAATTTAGACAAGCGTGTGGAATTAATATTTCCGATAGAGGACGACGGACTGAAGTTGAGAATTGATAATATTTTGAATATAATGTTAAGCGATACTACAAATGCTAAGGTTCAAAATTCTGATGCGAAATATTCAAAAATTGATATGAGAGGTAAAGAAAGAATAAGCAGTCAAAAATATTTTGTGAAAGAAGCAAAACAAAGAGTACTTGACTTAGAGAAAAATCTTGAGTAATATTTTAGTATTTTAACGAGGAAAGTGAGATTTTTGATGAAGAAAATAGAAAGTTTTAAAGTTGACCATACAAAAATTTCAAAAGGATTGTATATTTCGAGAATTGACGGTGATATTGTGACTTATGATATACGTATGGTTAAACCAAACACGCCGCCATTTCTCGAAAATGCTGGTTTGCATAGTTTTGAACATCTTTTAGCAACTTTTATGAGAAATAGTGATTACAGTAAAAATATAGTTTATGTTGGGCCAATGGGCTGCAGAACGGGTTTTTATTTATTGATTAGGGGGCTACCTTATGATGTGACGCTGAGCCTTATAAAAAGTGCCATGGAACATATTGCAAAATTCGAGGGGGAACTGCCTGGTAACACTGAAGTTGAGTGTGGAAACTATTTGGAGCACGATGTGAATAAAGCTAAAGAGTATGCCAAGGATATGTATCAGATTTTAAAAAATTGGCAAGTTGAGGATTTAACTTATAAAAAATAGGCTAGAAAAGAAAAATCCCTTCGATATTTTTTTGAAGGGATTTTTTTTATTATATAAAAGAAGGAAATTTAGCCGTGTAATCTGGTATTTCCTGATTAGACTGAATTATGTGTGTATAATTTATGATTTCTTGTTGCTCGTCTGGCGATAATGAACCAAAATACCCGATAGCGTCACTTGTTTGAGACAGTGCGACCGCCAAACTCATTGGGATATTTGGGATGTTATTATTGTTATTAACCGTAAAAATCACCTCCATTATGGATTAGTTTTTACGGTTAATTTTTTGTTATTCGTTTTTAAAGTTTTTTCTGGCACCTAATATATGAATATACCTTAATTTGTCAAAATTATAATTATTTAATGGTCTCATATATGAATCGACACTGTGAGCGCTTACAAATATATTTTGCTTTTCAATTTTATTTATAAATACATTATGATAAAATTGCCCGTTGATGTTACCAAGTTGAATAATGTCTGCAGGTTCTACATGATTTATATCTGTTTCTATTGCAAATGGACCTGTGCTTTTATTATTTACTAAAAAATTAAATAAAAATTCAACTCCACTCCATGATGGAGATCTATCGTAACTACTTTTATAATACCAACCATATATTGGAGTGTAATTCATTACTTGGCAGCCGGCGTAAATACATTGCGAGACATAACTTGTACAATCTCCACCAATATTTTCAAAATTTAAATATTGGGGATTTCTTTTAAATGCCCATTTTTTTGCATATTCCAAAGCCTTTTTTCTGTTGTACTCTATTTCTTTTAACATATCATCACGCCTTTACGTCTTTTTCTATTATATGAAAAATTTGTAAGTGTGTTTAAGGCGTGCTAAGAATTTTTGTTGACTTATTAAAGAAAAACTGGTATACTTAAATAGTAATTATCATAGTTTTGATGTTACATCCTTACTCCAACTTGTTTGGGGTCTAATGTCCAAAAGGAGGTGCAAATATATGTCAAATGTGAAAAATGCTTACGAAACAGTTGTTGTTTTTTCTTTGAAAAATGGAGAAGAAGCTGTTTCTGCATTGATTCAAAAGTTTAAAGAACTTATCGAAAAAAATGCGGTTCTTGATAGTTTTGACGATTGGGGCAAAAGAAAACTCGCTTACATGATAAACAAGGAACCTGAAGGCTATTATGTTCTTTTTAACTTTATTAGTGGACCAGATTTTCCGGCTGAATTGGATCGTATTTATAAAATTACAGACGGAATTCTTCGCTCTTTAATAGTGAAAAAAGAAAATTAAGGAGAACATTTTATGCTCAATAGTGTGGTTTTAATGGGTAGATTGACTGCAGAGCCAGAACTTAGACACACTCCAAACGGTATTGCCGTGACGAGTTTTACTCTGGCAGTTAATCGTTCGTACGCTAAAGCGGGTTCTGAGCGTGCTACAGATTTTATTGATATTGTTGCTTGGAGAAATACTGCAGAGTTCGTTTCTAGGTATTTTACAAAAGGACAATTGGTAGCGGTTGAGGGTTCTATTCAAACGCGTACTTATCAAGATAAGGATGGCAATAACAGGAAAGCTTTTGAAATTGTTGCTAATAATGTTCATTTTGCTGAAGCTAAACGTGATTCAGCTTCTCGTGGAAGTTTTGATAATTCTTCTACGGAAAATTCGTATCAACAGCAAAGTGATGTTGCTCCTTCATTTGAAAATGGCAGTGCAGACGATTTTAGAGAGATTCCTGCTGATGATGATTTGCCATTTTAATTTAATTTTGAACTAATTTTAATTTATATATATGTGAAAAGGAGGGCTTTACAGTGGCTGAAAATAGACCAGAAAGAGAAAATCGTCGAATGGGCGCACGCAAAGGTAGAAAAAAAGTTTGCGTTTTTTGTGTGGATAAAGTAAACGATATCGATTATAAAGATATTTCAAAGTTGCGCCGGTTTATTTCTGAACGTGCAAAAATTCTTCCGAGAAGAGTTACTGGCACATGTGCTTGCCATCAGCGTAATTTGACTCAAGCAATTAAACGTGCTCGTCATTTGGCTTTATTGCCATTTAGCAACGATTAATTCAATTTTTCAGTGCAACGGCTTGCTTATTGTAAAAAAGTTGTTGCACTGTTTATTTTTTATGAGGAGACAATTATTTATGTGGAATCCTTGGCATGGATGTCATAAAATAAGTCCGGGTTGTAAAAATTGCTATGTTTATAGGCAGGATTTTAATTTTAAAAAAGACAGTTCAGTTGTAACAAAGAATGCTGATTTTGATTTACCTTTGCGTAAGAAAAGAAATGGCGAATATAAAATCGAAAATGGAAAAGTTTTGTATACATGTTTTACATCAGATTTTTTCCTTGAAGATGCTGATGTTTGGCGATCTGATGCGTGGAAAATTATTAAAGAGCGAAAAGATTTAAACTTTTTTATTATAACGAAGAGAATAGACCGTTTTTTTGTAAATTTGCCGAACGATTGGGAAAAAGGCTATGACAATGTAATAATTTCTTGTACGGTCGAAAACCAAAATATGGCAGATTATCGATTACCCATATTTTTAAAATTGCCAATTAAACACAAATTAATAGCAGTGTCACCGTTGCTCGAGAAAGTAAATTTATTGCCATATCTTAGCAGTAAAATTGAGGAAGTTGTTGTTGGAGGAGAATCAGGAATAAATGCTCGTGTGTGTGACTATGATTGGGTTTTGAATATTAGAGATCAATGTGTGAAAGCTAAAATTCCTTTTTGGTTTCACCAAACCGGCATGTATTTGAAAAAAGATAATAAAGTTTATAAAATAGAAAGAAAATATCAACATAGTCAAGCAAAAAAGGCAAATATAGATTTTATGTTAGATAAGATAAATTATGGAGAGAAGTATGAGAATAAATTCTGAATTATATAAATTAAGTGCAGTTGAACTTGCTCCAAAACTTCTTGGCATGAAGCTTTGCAGGCAGGTTGGTGATAGAATTATTAAACTTAGAATAACTGAAACAGAAGCTTATTTTGGAGAAAATGATACAGCTTGCCATGCACATAAAGGAAAGACCGAACGTACGAAAGTTTTATATAAGCAGGGGGGAGTGGTGTATGTTTATTTATGTTACGGAATTCACAACTTATTGAACATTGTAACCGGTGAAAAAGGATTTCCTCAAGCTGTTTTGATTCGCGGAATAGAAGGTTTTGATGGCCCTGGAAAGTTAACTAAAGCACTTAAGATAGACAGAAATTTAAATGGAGAAGATTTGATAATGTCAAGTAAACTTTGGCTAGAAGATGATGGCTGCAAATTTAAATTTAAAGCTACCAAAAGAATTGGTATAGACTATGCTACTCAAGAATACAGAGATAAATTGTGGCGGTTCGTAAGAATATGAAAAATGAGGCTATACAAAAATTTATAACCTCATTTATTTTTTTTTCCTAGTAATATGTTAACTTTTTTGATTTCACCTTTTAAAATACATTCACGTATTTGCGAAGAACTTACGATAGTTCCGTTAATTTTGACAGGTTCGATTACAGAAGCTTCTATGCCATATTTTTTGCATATTTCTATAAGGTTATCAGCATTTGCAGATGCACTTTTCCCAAAATGAAAATTAAATCCACAGAAAACATATTTGGCTTGTAGTGTGTTTACCAATATTTTTTCAACAAATTCTATGGGAGGTAAATCTTTAATTTCAGAAAAGTTCACGCAATACAAAAGTTTTATTCCAATATCACACAGTAACTTTTCTTTTTGCACTTGTGTTGAAATATTTTTTATTTCGGCATTTCTTATGATGCTTTTAGGATTTTGAGAGAATGTAAATATAGTTGGGATTGTGTGCGTTAGTTGAGCTTTTTTTACAGTGGTGTTTATTACAGCCTGATGCCCTAAATGGATGCCATCGAAATAACCAAGTGCGACGCAAGTTTTATCAAGTGATTTTTCTAAAAAATAATTTATTTTCATTTACAGACCTCAAATTTTACGCCCGTTTATTAAATTTCCACTAAACATTCAACAGTTAATTCATTTTTCTTAAAGTTAATTTTGCCTAATCCGATAAAATCTGATTCATTGCTATATACTCTAATAATTTCATTGTCGCTTAAAATTTTTTTTGTTGAAATTCTGTCCAAGCTCAAGCTGCCTCCATTTTTAAACCTGGTACTTTGAAGTGCAGAGATATTTATTTTATTGTAATTTTTGAGTGCGGTGTCACATGGCAAAATGTGTTCTATTAATGTATTATTTTTAGCAAAATGGGTAGCGTTTTCTAAAGTAATACTGTCTGTGATACCGAATTTACAGTTTTTTGTGCGCTGCAAATCAGTTAAAACCGCGCCACAACCAAGTTTTTTACCTATGTCATCACACAACGTCCGCACATATGTACCTTTAGAGCAATTTACTAGGAATGCTCCGGTTTGCAAATTTTCATCAAAGTTAAGTAATTTTAATTTATTTATAATAACTTTTCTAGCGTCCCTGGTAACTTCTATACCTTTTCTTGCAAGGTTGTATAATCGAATTCCATTTTTTTGAATAGCTGAAAACATTGGTGGAACTTGATTTATTTCTCCGCAAAAACCGTCCAAAATTTTTTCAAAGTTCTCCTTACGTATGTTGGATGTTTCAGAAGAAAGCACTTTCCCTGTGACATCAAGCGTATCTGTAGTTATTCCTAGTTGAAATTTTGCAATATACTCCTTGTTTGAATCAGAAATAAACGCTTGAAGTTTTGTTGCACGTCCAATTAAAATTGGTAAAACTCCAGTGGCCATAGGGTCAAGAGTGCCGGTGTGACCAATTTTTTTCTCGGTTAATAGCTTTCTCATAACAGCGACAACGTCAAATGAAGTGAAATTTTGTGGCTTATTTATAATTATAATTCCGTTCATTTTTTCTCCTCAATATACTGACCTACGGCTGAGACAATTTGCTTTTTAACTTCAGCAAAATTTCCTAAAATAGTGCATCCAGCGGCGCATTTATGTCCGCCACCATTAAACTTTTCACAAATTTTTGATGCATCAACGGATTCATCCGTGCGCACAGATATTTTAAAAATTCCTGGTTCTTTTTCTTTGATCAAAACGCCCACCAAAATTCCTTCAATTTGTCGAGGAATAGAAGAAATTCCGTCAAAGTCGCTGTCTAAAATACCTATATTTATAATTTTGTCATGAGCAATGCTTATAACAGCGCATTTATTTTGACAAAAAAATTCCATGCTCTCGATGGCAGTTTTTTCTAAATTCAATTTAGCCATGCTTTTTGTATCAAACATAATTTTATTTATTTGAAAAGCATTTGCACCGCAGTCTATCATATCTGCGGCGATTCTATAAGAACGTGCGGTTGTGTTTGCGTGACGAAAACAACCGGTATCCGTAGAAATACCGGTGTAAATGCAGTTAGCAATATCAGCATTTACACCGACTTCTAAATTTTTTATTATTTCATAAATTATTTCTGCTGTTGCGGCCGAAGTGCTTTCGACGTACTCAATTTTAGAAAAATGATTATTTGAAAGATGGTGGTCAATACACAGGTCGATTTTATCCGCATAGCAAGAAAGTTTTTCGCCCAACAGTGCAGTATCAGATACATCTACGCTGATTATATAATTCGGTTCAAAGTTTTGTTCCTTAATATTTTCAAATAAAAAGTCATATTTTTTAGGAATTTCATCACTACAAAGAACTTTTGCATTTTTTTTCAACTTCTGCAAAGCAAAACATAGTGCAAAAGCGGAACCTAAAGTATCTCCATCGGGAGATTTATGTGTTAAAATATAAAAATTATTATTCTCTTTTAGAGTTTTTGAAATTTCATGAAGGCTTGTATTCATAAAACTTTACTTCCTCAAATCGCTTAATTTTTTTAAAATGTCAGTTCCGTATTCAATCGAATCTGTTGCGATAAATATTGGTGCAGGAACATGCCTTAATTTAAGTCTAAGACCAAGTTCATGCCGAATATATCCGCTGGCAAATTTCAAGCCCAAAACCGCTTCTTTAGCTTTTTCCATGCCATCAATCGCACTTACATAAACTTTGCAAAGCGACAAATCTCCAGTAACTTCGACTTTTACTATGCTTAGCATAGTTTGTGTTATGCGAGGATCTTTGAGTTCTCTAAAAATAGCGGTTAATTCTCTTTTTATATCTTCGGTAATTCTCTCAAGTCTGTGTCCAGACATAGAAAAAACCTCCTTTTTGATAACATCTTTTAGCTCCCACTGTGCAAGATTTTCGCACCTTGTAGGAGCTATTATTTATTATAAGTATTTAATTGTCGCGATATTCTTCAATAATAAAGGCTTCAAAAACATCGCCTTCTTTTATATCGTTAAATTTCTCAAGACCAATTCCGCATTCATAGCCTTGAGCAACTTCTTTCACATCGTCTTTAAACCTGCGAAGAGAAAGCAATTTATCCTCTGCTACAACGATACCGTCACGAACCACGCGAATTTCTGCATTTCGAGAAATTTTTCCGTTAACAACGTAACAGCCAGCGATTGTTCCGACATTAGATATTTTGTAAATTTGACGGCATTCAGCGCGACCAATTTGAACCTCTCGATATTTTGGCGCAAGTAGCCCTTTCATAGCAGAACTGATTTCATCAATGCAATCATAAATAATTCGATATAATCTTAAATCAACGCCATTGCGCTCAGCATTTTCGGCAGCAACAGGGTCAGGGCGAACATCAAATCCGACAATAATAGCATTAGAAGCATTTGCTAGCATAACGTCAGACTCATTTATTGCGCCGACAGCGCCATGAATTACATGAACACGGACCTCTTCATTGCTGAGTTTTTCCAAAGATTGTTTAACAGCTTCGACTGAGCCTTGAACATCAGCCTTTACGATTACTTTAAGTTCTTTTACTTCGCCCATTTGCATTTGGTCAAATAAATTATCAAGCGTAACTTTTGTTTGAGAATTAAACTGAGCTTCTTTTTGCTTTGTTTTTCGCTCTTCAACCAATTCGCGAGCCAATCTTTCGTCCGAAACTGCATTGAAAGTATCTCCACCAGATGGAACAGAATCGAGACCGGTTATTTCTACCGGAACAGATGGACCAGCAGATTTTACACGTTCACCTCTATCGTTTGTCATAACGCGAACTTTTCCGACAGCAGTGCCAGCTACAACGACATCTCCGGCGTGCAAAGTTCCATTTTGAATAAGAATAGTAGCAATAGGTCCGCGACCTTTGTCAAGTCGAGCTTCGATAACAGTACCTTTTGCAGCTCTGTCTGGATTAGCTTTTAATTCTTTCATATCAGCAATCAAATTTACCATTTCAAGTAGGTCTTCGATACCTTGACGCTTTTTAGCAGAAATAGGAATGCAAGGAGTATCGCCGCCCCATTCTTCTGGTACAATTTCATGCTCGGTAAGTTGCTGCTTAACGTTATCTGGATTTGCGCCAGGTTTATCCATTTTATTAATTGCGACGATTATAGAAACACCCGCGGCCTTTGCGTGATTAATTGCTTCAATGGTTTGTGGCATAATGCCATCATCAGCTGCAACAACTAAAATTGCAATATCTGTAATTTGGGCGCCTCTTGCACGCATAGTGGTGAAGGCTTCATGGCCTGGAGTATCCAAGAAAGTAATTTCTCCGCTGTTTAATTTAACTCTGTAAGCACCGATGTGTTGTGTAATTCCGCCGGCTTCAGTTGAGATAACATCAGCGTGACGAATTGCATCTAAAAGTGAAGTTTTTCCATGATCAACGTGGCCCATAACAACTACTACAGGAGCTCTTGAAACGAGATTTTCATCACTATCTTCACTGCCGTCAATAATTCTTTCTTCTATGGTAATAACGACTTCTTTTTCAATTTTTGCATGAAATTCCATCGCAACAAGACTTGCAGTGTCAAAATCGATTGTATCATTTATCGAAGCCATAATGCCCATCATCATGAGCTTTTTAATAACTTCTGCGGCAGTTGCTTTGAGTCTGCTTGCTAGTTCACCCACTGTAATATTTTCTGGGATAGAAACTGTAATAGGTCTATTTTTGCGTTCTAGAGCGATTCTGCGAAGTCTTTCAGCCTCAGTTTCCTTTCGAGAACTTTTGGGCTTGCCTCGTTGTTGAGATTTTTGTGTGATTTTTTGTTTTCGAACAATATTTTCTGTTTTAATTTTTTCTGATGCGAGTCTGTCATATTTTTCGTTGTATTTTTCAATATCGACGTGTGCGGCCCGAGTGTCGATTATACGAACGGGGGGCTTTTTAATAGTAGAATTTTCACTTTTGATAAAAATATTTTCTTTAGTTATGTTGCTTTGATTTTTGTTATTTTGAAGTTTATGTGGAGTTTGCTTAGTTGTTTTTGAAAAACTTTCAGTAGATTTTTTTTCTGTGATAACATTTTTGCTTTCTAATTTCACAGGTTTTTCTTTAGGCGTGTTAAAAATTTTTTGAGTTTTATTTACATCTTTTTTATTAGAAGCAGCAGAAGAGATTTTTTCAGAATTAATGTGTTTTGTTTCAGTTTTATTGTTTTTTAAAAGAACGGAATTTACTTTTTTATTATTGTTTGAGGGAATAGTACTGCTTGCATCTTTACTTTGCTTATTTTTAGTTTGAGTTCTTTCTTCAGTGGTGTTAGCATCAAGTTTACCAGCTAAATATTCTTCAAAATTTGCGACCTGTTTGTCTTTTGAAAAGTGCTCAAAAACAAGGTTTAATTCGTCCTCATTTAAAGCAGTCATATGTTTTTTTTCAGCGCCGGTAGTTTCTTTAATAAAATCGATAACTTCTCGGCTGGACACATTGAAATCTTTTGCGACTTCATGAACTCTATATTTAACCATCATATATTGGTGACCTCCTAAGTTTCAAAAATTCAAGAAAGAGATAATTTTTTTAGCAAATCCTTTATTATTAACAGAAATTATTCCGCATATTTTTCCAAGAAAATTGCTTATTTCATCCATAGATAATTCAGTGGAATAAATCAAGTTTGTATCAACTTGATTAAATAATTTTTGCTTTGTATTGTCAGATAAATCTCGAGTAATTAAAATAATTTGAGATTTTTTTTGATTAACAGACTCTATGCAAGAATCAAAACCTAAAGCTAAATTGCCCGATTTTTTGCAAAGGCCTAAAAGAGATAAAATTTTATTGCTGTTTAGATTGTTCAAGACAAATGTCCTCCTCAATCTGTGTATAAATTTCATCTGGAACTTCGCGAGAAAAAATTCGATCAAAACGTTTAGATTTGCGAACTTTTTTTAAACAATCGAGGTTCTTGCATAAATATGCACCCCTGCCTGGAGATTTAAATGTCTTGTCAACAATAATATCATAACTATCATCGCTGTTTTTTGTTTTTACAAGCCGAATTAGCTCTTTTTTACTTTTCATTTCGTTGCAAGCCATGCATGTTCTCAAAGGAATATGTTTACTTGGCATTATTAAGACCCTCTTTCTAAAAAGTTCTAAAGCAAAAATTATTTATAAAGTTTCGTTTTCAGGCTTTATATCTATTTTCCAACCGGTTAATTTAGCTGCCAGCCTGGCATTTTGACCTTTATTACCGATTGCTAAAGAAAGTTGATTATTTGGCACTATCACCGTGCAAGATTTATCAGTTTCAGAATCAAGATTAACATTTAAAACTTCAGCAGGAGCAAGTGCAGCTGCAATAAATTTAACTGGGTCTTCGTCATACTCTATGATATCTATTTTTTCGCCGCGAAGTTCTTCAACAATAGTGTTTACTCTGGCGCCTTTTGACCCAATGCAGGCTCCAATTGCATCAACATTTTTGTCTTTACTCAAAACAGCCATTTTTGTTCTAGCACCAGCTTCGCGAGAAATTTGCTTTATTTCAACAGTTCCATCGTATATTTCAGGAACTTCTGCTTCAAACATCCTTTTTACCATATCCGGGTGAGTTCTAGAGATGATTGCCCAAGGCCCTTTATCGCCTTCTTTTACATCTGCTATGTAGACTTTTATGTGGTCACCTTCTTTTAAATTGTCGTTAATTAATTGTTCTCCTTTTGGTAAAAAAGCCTCTGCTTTGCCGATTTTTAAAGAGGCGGCACCTGAGCGCGGATCAATTTTTTCAACTATAGCAGACACAATCTCTTGACATTTATTTTCAAATTCACGAAGCATAAGTCCACGTTCACCATCTCGAATTCCCTGCCTAATGATATTTCTGGCCGTTTGAGCAGCAATTCTTCCAAATTCTTTTGTATCCAACTTAATTGCCACTTGTTCGCCGACGCTTGTATTGGGATTAATACATCTTGCGTCGACTAAAGAAATTTCTCTGCCGGAATCGGATACGTTTTCCACAACGGCTTTACGCAAAAAAACTTCGAATTTACCTTTATTTTCATCTATGTTAATTATAGCATCTTCATTGCCGTTGTAGCTGTTTTTACACGCAGTAATGATGGCTTTTTTTATTTTATCAAGCATGAAATCAACCGGAATACCCCTTTCTTTCTCAAGAAGCGAAAGCGCCTCAAATAATTCTTTGTTTTTCATTTTTTATTACCTCCAAATTAATTTTCAAAATCATCAAGTTTAATAAATGCAATATTTTTTCTTGAAAGACATAAGTTTTTTGAGTTATCACTTAAAGAGACAATGAGATCATCTTTATTAAACGACATAAGGACACCGTTTAATTGTTTTGTTCCGTCATTTAAAGGACGAATAAGACGTACAATAATTTTTTGACCGATAAATCTTTCAAGGTGTTCCTCTCGCGTTAATTCACGATTAATTCCTGGAGAACACACTTCCAAACAGTAATTTTGAGAAATAGGGTCTAATTCGTCAAGCGGTTTATCTATGGCCCGACTCATATTTTCACAGTCTTCAATTGTAATGCCACTTTCGTTGTCAATAAATATTCTAAGGTAATAGTTTGAGCCTTCTTTTAAAAATTTGATGTCCCAAATTTTAAGACCTAAATCTTTAGCAATAGGCTCAGCTAGTTTCCAGACAATATTGACAACATTGTTGCCGCGATTTTTTCCATTCAATACAAAATTCACCTCAATATAAACAAAAGAGCGGGTTTGTTCCCACTCTTACAAAATCAATGAATAAAACTTTAAAATTAGTATACCATAGATTTATATTTATTGCAACAGGTAAAATTAAAAATTTTTTGGCGCATAAAGGTGAATATATGTCACTAAAAGCAGTAATTGGTAGACTTTTTTTGTAAGATAATCTTAATTACCTTACTTAAATTCTTTATTAAAAGGTGAGAAAATGCTATCACAAACACTGAAAAAGTTGCGCGAAAATAGTGGTTATACTCAGCAACAGGTTGCTAATGCTTTGAGTATAGAACGTTCAACGTACACTTATTATGAGACCGGGAAAACGACTCCGGACATTAACACAATAATAAAATTATCTAAAATTTTTAATATTTCTTATACAGAAATGCTTGAGAATGAAGAAAGAGAAAGTTGCAAATCTTTGAATGATTCATGTGATGATTTGTATAGTTGCTACGATTCTAAAGATTTTAACCATGTTTATGAACTTTCTAAAAAAGAAAAAACTTTAATTTCTTTATACCGAGTTTTGCCAATAGAAATCCAAAATAAAATATTGAAAGAGCTAAAGGAAGAGGTAGATAGAGATTAAAAAATAGAACAAAAATTGCACTTAATTGAGAAGTATTTTATGACTTGTCGAATTAAGTGCATTTTTTTGCTTTAATTTTATGCCGATTTTATTATGTGATTTTTTAAATACATTTTTAATGCTAAAAACAAGTTTATTTTTGCGTGCCTAAAAATAAGCACTTTTATTACTCAAATGGAAAAGCTAGAAAAATTTCCTTGTAGGTTTTGTTTAAAAATTTTTTACAGCTAATTGCTTTTTTTTCATCTTCAAAAATTCCATAGACAGCAGAACCGGTGCCAGTCATGCAGGAATTTAATGCGCCATTTTTATTTAAAATATTTTTTATTTTAGAAATTTCATCAAAATTAAGCACTTTTTCAAATCGGTTAAAAATGTTTTTAGCGGTTTCTCTCAAATTATTTGATTTTATTGCAGAAATTATGCTGTTTATAGATTTGCATTTTTCATAAGAAAATTTGTCTGAAGCCTGATAAGCTGTTTTTGTTGAGACAGAAAATGTCGGTTTAACTATGAGAATATAACAGTCTTTGAATGATGGTAAAGGTGTTAATGTTGTTCCCGTGCCTGTAGCTAACATTGTACCACCAAAAATACAAAATGGAACGTCTGCACCAACTTTTTCACCAATAGATGCCAAATCGTTTTTGGAAAGTTTGCTTTCAAATAATTCATTAAGTGCAATTAATACAGCGGCAGCATCAGAACTGCCACCGGCTAATCCGGCACCAATAGGAATTTTTTTTTGAATGTTTATGCAGATTCCAGGTTTTTTAAATTTAATATACTCAAAAAATTTTTCAGCGGCTATATAAGCTGTATTTTTTTTTATATCTTCATCAAAATTATATGTACTGGTTATTGCGATGCCTTTTTTATCTGACTTTTTAATTGTTATGGTATCAAACAAACTCACTGTTTGCATTATCATTTCAACATCATGATAACCATCGCTGCGTTTGTTTAGAACATCCAAATATAGATTAATTTTAGCAGGGGCATTAACTGTGATTTCCATGTAAATCTCCATAAAACAAATTAAATTTATTATATTTTATATTATAATTTATTTTACGTCAATTTTTCTTTTGTTGTTTTTAATTGCAAACAAAAATATGGGTATTAAAAGCCCGTAACTTAGGATTGAAAAAATTAACATAACTGCTTTATTGCTGTGTTTTTTGAATATTTGATATGAAGAGTAAAAAAAGAGAATCATGTATACCCATGAAAATAAACTTACCGTTGTTTTAATTTCGGCATAAGATGTCATATTTAAGAGAGAAATTGATGAAAATATAGGTAAAATTATGTTTATAGCTAGGAATATAAAAGTTTTAGCTTTGTTTTCAAACGCGATTTGACCGAATATATAAGTGTTTGCAACAGGAATAAAAGCCACCCAACTATGATTGATATTATTTCTTTTTGCAAGCTTCATAAGAGCTATGCTTTGGAGTATAAATATAAGTGCAATTAGTATACCAGTTATTATTGCACCGCCAATTATTAACAAGGACTGATTTATAGTGTTTGGAGTGTTATTAAAATCTGACTGATATGCATATTGAAAATCATTCATAATGCAACATCTTCTTTGTTTATATTTGTTGTTATTGTACCATATAATTTTAATAATGTAAAGATTTTTATTCAAAATTTATTTTAACAAATTTATTTTTTTAGCATATATTAGTGCAGAGAACATTTTTTAGAAGAAAAAATTTGAGTGAGATGATAGTGTGAATAAAAAAATTTTACCATTAAATAAGCTGGATGTTGGCAAAAATGCAATAGTAGTTTCGCTGCTTTTTGAGGGAAATGAACGGCGACGAATGTTAGACTTAGGAGTAATAAGAGGTACACTTATAGAGGCAGTTCAAAAAAGTCCGGCCGGAGACCCTATTGCTTATTTTATTCGAGGAACTTTGATAGCTATACGTTCTGAAGATGCTGAAAAATGCTTGGTGGAAGTTTAATAAAATAATTTTTTATGTATTTGCAAGTTATTTTATTATTTTTGATTAAAAAAGGGGATTTTTTATGGGCCTTACTAATAAAGCTACTGGACTTGCGGTGATATCGCAGGAATTTAAAGTTAATAAAAAATCTGAAGATGATATTGTAATTGCGGTTGCAGGGAATCCAAATGTAGGGAAAAGCACGCTGTTTAATGCGCTTACAGGGATGAATCAGCATACGGGAAACTGGCCAGGAAAAACTGTTTCTAACGCGCGAGGAAGTTGCAAATATAAAGGTAAAAATTTTGTTTTTGTAGATTTGCCGGGAACTTATTCTTTAATGTCAAATTCTACAGAGGAAGAAATTGCTCGTGATTTTGTTTGTTTTGGAGAGCCTGATTTAGTTGTAGTGGTCGTTGATGCAACTTGTCTTGAAAGAAATTTAAATTTAGCTTTACAAATTTTGGAAATAACAAAAAATGTGATAGTCTGTGTAAATCTTATGGATGAAGCTAGAAAAAAGAAAATTATTATAGATTTAGATGAGCTGTCTTTGCAACTAGGAGTTCCGGTTATCGGGACCAGTGCACGAAGCAAAAGTGGTTTGGAAGATTTAAAAAATGAAATATATGAACTAGCAGTGAATAAGAAAAAAACTTATGGCACAAATATTGAATATAACGAAAAAATTGAGAAAGCTATATCAAAACTAAAACCAATCGTTGAAAGTTTAATTGACAATAAATTGAATTCACGTTGGTTA
Organism: Clostridium sp. CAG:557; assembly: GCA_000435275.1. Classification (GTDB taxonomy): domain Bacteria; phylum Bacillota; class Clostridia; order Oscillospirales; family Acutalibacteraceae; genus CAG-557. The sequence continues at coordinate 6,678 of FR883860.1, read as the reverse complement.
AGTATAAAATTGTTAGATATGAATGTAAAATTACATAGAACGTTAAATAAATTTCTTTTGTTTGATATAATGGAGAATCAAGAAATAAAACAAACATTGAAAGAGATAAATCGAGAATTTTTTGTAGGCGGGTTTAATTTAGATTTACTGCGAGATGAAATAGTTTCAAATATAATTCAAAAAGCGCAGAGAGTTTACGAAATAAGCGTTAAGCTACAAGATAAAAAATATACTCAACTAGACAGAAAAATTGATAAATTATTAACATCTAAATTAACAGGTATTCCAATAATGATATTATTGCTATTTGTTGTATTTTGGATTACTATTACCGGCGCAAATTATCCGTCGGATTTAATTGCAGATGGACTGTTTTTTTTGCAAGATAAATTGGTTGAACTTTTTGAAACAATAGGTGTGCCGCAGTGGCTTAATGATGTGGTTGTTTTAGGCATATATCGAACACTTGCATGGGTTGTATCTGTAATGTTGCCACCGATGGCGATTTTTTTTCCGCTTTTTACGCTGCTAGAAGATTCTGGATATTTACCGCGTATCGCCTTTAACCTTGATAAATTTTTCAAAAAAGCAAGTGCCCACGGCAAACAAGCTTTAACAATGTGTATGGGATTTGGTTGCAATGCTTGCGGAATTATTGGTTGCAGGATTATTGACTCGCCAAGAGAACGATTGATTGCGATTTTGACCAATAATTTTGTGCCCTGCAACGGAAGATTTCCAACATTAATTGCGATAATATCAATGTTTTTTGCAGGCGTAATAGCTTTGCCGTATAGGTCTTTTGTGTCTACGCTGCTGCTTACCGGAACTATCATAATCGGCGTGTTTATGACATTTTTAACTTCAAAATTCTTGTCAAAAACCATTTTAAAAGGAATGCCATCGTCGTTTATCTTAGAGTTGCCACCATATAGACGCCCCCAAATCGGAAAAGTGATTATTCGCTCTATATTCGATAGAACTCTATTTGTTCTAGGTAGAGCTGTGTTAGTTGCAGCTCCTGCAGGACTTTTAATTTGGCTGATGTCAAATATTTTCATAGGGGAAATGAGCGTACTTTCTTATTGCTCAAATTTTTTGGATCCGTTTGCTCGACTAATTGGGATGGATGGCATAATTTTAATGGCATTTATTTTAGGGTTTCCGGCAAATGAAATTGTTATGCCAATAATCATAATGAGTTATCTTTGCACAGGTACATTAACAAATTTTGAAAGTTTGGAAGAATTACACTTACTTCTTGTAAATAATGGTTGGACGTGGCTAACGGCAGTTTGCACGATGCTATTTTCGCTAATGCATTTTCCTTGTGGAACGACTTGTTTGACAATAAAAAAAGAAACCGGCAGCCTAAAATGGACCGCGGTGTCTTTCTTATTGCCGACGATAATAGGTATATTAACTTGTTTTTTAGTCGCAAGTTTTGCACGAATATTAAACTTAGTCTAAATTACAAGTCCGCCGTTTGGACTGATAACTTGTCCTGTAATAAATTTTGAACAATCAGAAGTCAAAAACAAAATAGTTTCAGCAATATCCTCACAGGTACCGATGGTGCCTAGTGGGGTTTGCTGTTTTAATCTTTCTATAATTTCAGGAGCAATTTTTCGATTCATTTTTGTGTCAATCACTCCAGGTGCAACAGTATTTACGTTTATACTGCAAGGACCAACTTCTTTTGCAAGTGCCTTGGTAAGCCCGATAACAGCTGCTTTTGAAGCAGAGTAAGCCACTTCACAAGAAGAACCAGTAATGCCCAACATAGAAGAAACATTAACAATTTTTCCATAGTGATTTTTAATCATGCTTTTTAATGCAAGTTGGCAGCAGTTAAACATACCTTTTATATTTATATCAAAAATTCTATCCCATTCATCTTCAGTCACATCTGTAAATAATTTTTGAGATTCAACTCCAGCGTTGTTGACAAGAATATGCACGTCGCCAAATGTTTTGTTTATAGTCTGAAACATTTCTTCAACCTCATTGCGTTTAGAAACATCAGCTTTAACAGCTATCGCATCAAAACCTTGACTTTTTAGTTCAGTTGCAAGCGATTTAGCTTCATTTTCGGAACTATTGTAATTTATAACGACATTATAGTTTTGCTTTGCAAAAAGCGCTGCAGTTTCGCGGCCTATTCCGTGTGATGCACCAGTAATTAAAACAGTTTTTTTCATAAATTTTTTCAAGCTCCCTCAATAAATATCAGTAAATTAATTTAATTATAGCAAAATAAAAGAGCTATTTCAAATATTTATCAACTAAATCAGAACACTGATTAAAAGAAATCAGTCCACTTATACGTTCAACAATGTTATTATTTTTAAACAATATAGAAGTAGGTACACTTTGTATTGAGTATTTTTCAGCTATTTCAGAGTTTTCGTCAATATCGATTTTTAATACGGTGATTTTATCTTGGTATTTTTGAGAAATTTGTTCAACAATAGGAGCAAACATTTTGCAAGGCCCACACCAAGAGGCAAAGAAGTCCACAAAAACGAGCTCATTATTATTTAAAATATTTTCAAATTCATTAAAATTCATGGTTACTACACTTTGCATAAAATACACATCCTTTCAAAATTTATTATAGACTGATTTTAATAAGACATGCAATAGTTTTTTAAGAAAAAACTAGATGTGCATTTAACACATCTAGCCAAAATTAAAAATTACATTTATTTACTAATTTTTTGATATACAACCTTCGAAATTATAAGAATTTACTGATTTATTATTTTCTTTATTTATAAAATTATTTATTTTATTTTTTAAAGAATTATATACACTATATGTACCAACAGCGGCCATTATATTTTTTGCTGCTTCGGTGTGCTTTGCTGCGAATGATATTATTTTCCAAATTAACTGAGCAGTATTTTTTGCTGTGTTTCCAAGACCCTTTATAGCAGTGACCCCACCATTTAAAATTTCTTTGAAACTTTCTTTGTTTTCTAATATAAAGTTCCAACATTCTTTTGAACAATTTACAATATCTTTTCCATTTTTATAGCCAGCATATATCAAAAATGCGCTGACTAAACCCCATTTTGTTACATCTAAAGCTTTTTTTAATGAATTTTCACTTTTGTTTTTCTCGGCCACTTCTTTCTTTTTTGAAGTATTTTCTTTACTTTTTTCAGCTGAGTTATTTGTAATTTTCACATTCACATTAGTAGTGTGATTTCCAAAATCTCGTTGATTGGTCTGGATTTGTGTTGCTTTCAGAGGCTCAGCAAAGCATGTTGCGTTACCAAGTGAAGTTAATAATAGACTTGCAGCCAAACCTGCAGACATAATTTTTTTGCTAATTAAATTTACCTTTTTCATATTACATTCTCCTTCTTTAGTCATGATTATTTTTTTATTTGTAGTATCGACTTTCGTGTTTTACATCACTTTCATTTATACATAGAATTGTCTGGCCTGGCGGTGTTTATAGTTACGCATATCTATTTGTTTGAATCCAGCCGTAACAAAGTTAACAACCGTGTTTAATGCTTTTTTTGACATATTTCTTGCAGTAACCGATTTATTTAATGCTTTTTTCAGTATATCTTTCAGGTAGATGCCGGTATTATTTTTTAGAGGTTGTATAACAGGAGAACGATTTATGTAAGATTCATCAATTATATTCTGTGCCTCGCTTGTAAATTTGTTAGAAAATATCGATTTTTCAACAGGTACAATAGCAGTGCAATTACTTTTTATAAAAGAGTTCGAATTTTCGATGCCTTTTCCTTTAATTTTAGTTAAAAGACTTTTAAAGCAGTTAAAAGCTATGTTTGTTTTTGATACGACTTCATTTTTAAACTGACTGAAAAATGGTTGTTTTTCTGATGGACATTTCCATAGTTTAGTCTGAGTTATAGGACAAATATCATTAATAATAGAGGAGTTATGATATTTGATTTGTAATGGATTGACAGGTGTTTTTAATTTTTTAGAATTTTTGTAATTATTAATGACCAAATTTACTTTGTTAGAAATGTAGGAGCTGGCTTTATCTAAACCTTCGACAATAGGAGCTCTGTATTTATACCCAAAATATGTAGCAGCACCGACAATTGCTGCCGCAGCAACTGTTTTTGCGACTGTTTTAGCCGTTTCTGTTTTTGAAGCAGATTTATTTTTAATATTTTGCTTATCATTTGTTTCAGTTATTTGAGCCTGGGAGTTTATTTTATTTATATCATTTGCTATTGGTTCATCATTTTCTAGTTCTAATTTTTTTGAGTCTGGAGTGAGGTGTGTTTTATTGTTTGTGTTTTTTATTTCATCTATGTCTATGAAATGAGCTTCTGAAAGTGATAATTTTGTTTTTTCGGAACTATTATTGTGTGATTGTTGAGATTGTGAATCATTTGTGATTCCAAATTTTTCTTCGGTTAATTCATTTGTAGTGTTAGGACTTTCATCACAGGCTTTGGCAGCGAGTACAGCTTTAATTTGTTTTGTTGGTGCTTTACTAGTAGTATATGGTTTTTTTAAACCGTACCTCAATGTTGAAGTTTCTTTTGTATTAGCTTTAGCACTGCAAGGATCATGTGCGAAACAAGGTGCCGCACCCAAAGAAGTTAGTAACAGACTTGCAGTTAAGCCTGTGGACATAATTTTTTTATTAATTAAGTTTTTATTTTTCATATTAAAGTCTCCTTTTAATTTCTTTAGTTTTGTTTGCTCAGTTCAAATACAATAGAATAAAAGTGAATTTTTATTTTATTGTCATCCCCGAAGCTATTTAGTATTATACAGCAACAGAAGTGTTTTATAATTCCATAAAAGAAATTAACGTTACTTTCTCCTTATCAAACAAAAAGACATTTTTATTTATAAATTTCCTTGTTAAATTTATAAAAATTCATTTTTACATGACCACGGTTGACAAGGTGATATTTGTTATCATCTGTAACACTTTTTATCATTTTTTTATTTTTAAGACCTTTTTTCTAAATTTTTTAATAAATTTGTTGAAAAAAGTATCATGGGTATCAAAAAAGATTCTGTTGCGTTGATATTCTAAATATAAAAATGTATAATATATTGATGTAATTAAATTTTTAGAGAGAAGAATTTTAGATGACAGAGAATATCAGAAAGTTTTTTAACAGCATAGTAGGTAAAAAAATTGCTTTTTGTGGTTTAGGCAAAAGCAATCTGCCTCTTATAAAAATGTTTAGCCAAAAAGGTGCTATAGTTACGGCATGTGACTCTAAAAATGAAGATCAGCTTAGTGAAACAATAAAGGAACTTAGGCCTTATAATGTACGCTTTCATTTGGGCAAAAATTATTTAGAAAATTTAGATTTTGACATAATATTTCGCTCACCTGGATTAAAATTTTTTAGTCCAGAGTTAATACAAGCTAGAAGTAAAGGCTATATTGTTACGTCTGAAATGGAACTTTTTTTTGATTTGTGTCCGTGTAAGATAGTGGGAGTTACGGGAAGTGATGGAAAAACAACTACAACGACTATAATTTCAGAGATTTTAAAACAAGATGGGAAAACAGTACACCTTGGTGGAAATATCGGGACGCCTTTATTGCCACAAATCGAAAATATAGGAGAAAATGACATTGCAGTTGTTGAGTTATCCAGTTTTCAGCTAATTTCAATGCGAAGAAGTCCGGACGTAGCGGTTGTGACCAATGTTTCACCCAATCACCTTGACGTACATAAGGACATGACAGAATATATTGAGGCAAAAAAAAATATTATACTGCATCAAAATGCTTTTTCACGTGCGGTGCTTAATATGGACAATGAGATTACCAAGCAATTCGGTGATAGTGTTAGAGGACAAACTTTATTTTTCAGCTCAAAAAGCAAGTGTGATAGCGGTGCTTATTTGTGTGATAACACTATATATTTTTCGAAAAATGGTGTTTCGGAGCCTATACTTAATATAGATGGAATTCGTATACCAGGAAAGCACAATGTAGAAAATTATATGGCGGCTATTTGTGCTGTTTTTGAAGATGTGTCTGTTGATTCGATTAAAAAAGTTGCAAAAAATTTTAGTGGAGTGGAACATAGGACGGAATTTGTACGTGAGGTAGATCATGTAAAATATTATAATGATTCGATTGCTTCTAGCCCAACTAGAACAATTTGTGGAACATTATCTTTATTTCCGCAGAAAATTATCTTGATTTCTGGCGGATATGATAAAAAAATTCCTTTTGATACATTGGGGTCGGTTATTGCAGACAAGGTGAAAATCTTAATTCTTTTGGGGCAAACCGCGAATAAAATTCGAGATGCAGTCATTAATTCATCAAAGTTTTCTCCAGAATCTATTAAAATTGTGTTTGCGAAGGATATGCAAGAAGCTGTAAACATTGCAAGAGAAAATGCAGTATCAGGTGATATTGTATCACTTTCTCCAGCATGTGCTAGTTTTGATTTGTATGAGAATTTTATGGAGCGTGGGTGGCATTTTAAAGAGTTAATTAATAAACTTTAAGTTCGCAGCGGGCACTGCACCGAATGCAATAAATTTGCATCCGCAATGCAAAGAGGGTTCCTTTGCATTGTAAATCAAAATATATTATATTTTGATTGGTGCAGTGCTATATTTGGTAGAGTAAAACGGTAGTGTCAAGTAATCTATGAAAAAACTGAGCCGAAAAAATAGGCTCAAATGAAC
>FR883859.1 GCA_000435275.1 Clostridium sp. CAG:557 | reverse complement strand
GGTGAATGGCGGAGAGATTGCTGCCGATGGACAGTTCATGACGCTCTACCAAGCAAAATCGGTCGAAACTACGTCGTTTAACAGCGAAGAATACGTCCATGACAATTCAGGCATAATTTTGCAGCTGGAGGGCAGTCGGTCGGCGGAGTACACAGGTTCACAAACGAGTTATCCAGGCTATCCCGACTATTCTCACCTATATGAGCCCTTCAAATGGCAGCACAGAAAGATTGGCACAACCGCTTGGAAGGAAGAAATGCCAACAGATGCAGGAAAATATGAGATAAGATGCTACGCCGAAGGCACAGATAATTACGAGCGAACGTATAGCGCATATGTTGATTTTACAGTTGAAAAAGCAAAAATAACTCCAAGTATAACGGCCGAAGATAAAGACTACGACGGAAACACTGCTGCAACAGTCAATGTCAGCTTTGAAGGCTTGCAAAAAGATGAAAAATTAGTAGAGGGAAAAGATTATACTGTTTCAGCTACATTTGACGACGCAACCGCAGGAGAAAACAAAACTGTAACAGCGACAATAACATTAAAAAACACGGCAAAAGCAAATAACTATAAATTAAGTACAGATTCAGTAAAAACAACAGCAGCCATAAACAAAAAAGGGATAACAGTAAAAGCGGAAGACAAGACAAAAATAGAAGGAGACGCAGACCCAGAATTAACCTACACGGTTGATGGATTGATTGAAGGAGAAAGTTTAACTGGCAGTTTGGAGCGTGTTGAAGGCGAAATGGCTGGAAGTTACGAAATAAAACAAGGAACTTTAACGGAAGAAAATAATTCAAATTATGAAATTAAATTTGAGCCAGGGAAGTTTACGATAAGCGCAAAACCTGCTGAAGACGACCCAAGTGAAGAACCGGAAAAACCAGGCAATGACAGCGAAACGGAACAGCCAAGCGATCGACCAGAATGGGGAGAAACGATGATAACAATCAAAGGAATAAAGCATTACATCAGTAAAGACGGAAGCAGGAGTGTAGAAATTTCAGAAGAAAATACAGATGTAAACGGAATAATTTGGGTAAAAGAAGAGTCTTATGACCCATATTTAGGGTATGATACCGCAGCTTGGTACGGATTTGATAACTCGAATGGCGTTTTCGAAAATGGCTCCAGAGCATATGTGCATTGGTATAATAAAGAGCAAAATTCTGAAAAGTTTAGTGACATTGACGAAACGCACGAGGTTGAGGACAACAATTGCTATCATTTTGAAGTGGGAGTAATTAAGCCCGATGGAACATCGTATGCGCAGCTAAGTGAACCGATTAAATTTTACGTACAAATTGGAGATGATTGGGACAGAGAAGACCTGGAAGCATTTTACATAACACAAGGTGAAGATGAAAAAGTTCCAGTAACATTCGGCACAGAAAATTATCCCGAAGGAGAAGACGAGTTTGGAATAATGACTTTATCGCACTTCTCGCCATACTTCATTTACGATAAATTGACTGACGAAGAAAAAGCTGCATTTGACGCATTGTCTGACAAAGAAAAAGCTCAGTTAGACGCCGCAGCAAAAGAACTTGCATCTCAGCAAAAAGAAAAAGCAGCTGAATCAATAAAAACCGGCGATGAAGTTACATATTTTACAAGTTCTGGCTTAGGTTTAATGATGACTTTAGCACTTGGTTTGATGATTAATTCAAAATTAAACAAAAAAAAGTCTGACGAATAAGATGAAAAATCTCGGTGTGATTGCATCGAGATTTTTTCCTTTTTAGAAATATTTTTTGTAGTGAAAACAGTTGAAAAAGGTACTGGATCGAATAAAATAAGGACACAGCTCAGAAGCAATCCATCAAGTTTTCAAAGTATCAAAATCGATAATACAAAAATGGGAAAAACAGCTGAAAGAAATGAGGAATTTAGAAAAAAAGAGCTGCACAGAAGTTTCCGTAAAACCAATCCGAAAAAGCTGAAAGCATATGTTACAAAGCCCCCAGCCATATACCAGTGGGAAATGGTTGAGGCATTTGAGTGCAGTGAAAACGGTATTCGATATGCATTGCGGCGGGGTAAGATCACACAAAAAAAGACGACCGGCTACATAGAACAG
>FR883858.1 GCA_000435275.1 Clostridium sp. CAG:557 | reverse complement strand
TTCCATATTTCATTTCTGTTACATCAGTTAGCCACTTTTCTCCAAATTTGTTCGATTTAAACTCACGATTTAAAACATTTTCAGCAGTTATTTCCGGTTTACATTTAATGTAATTTTTTCTCTTTTTTCAACAAACTGATTTTAAGTTTTTTATTCTCATTAACCTTAAAACACGTTTTTCATTAATTTTGAAATCATTTTCACGATTTAATTTTATTGTCATTTGTCTATACCCTAGTATTGCGCCTGATTCTTCATAGTTTTTCTCAATTAGTTTAAGTAATTTTTGATTAAAAACTTCATTTACAGATTCTTTTCTATTTAGCCATTTGTAGTAGGAAGAACGCTGCACTTTTGCGATTATACATAACTTCTTAACACTATATTTTTTGCTTAATTCTTTAATTGTCAGATAAATATTTTTATTCTTTGTTGTATTAAGAGACTTCACCACCTTTCCAGCTCTTTGACTTTTTTTAAGAATTCATTCTCCATTTTTACATACTCATTTTGTATACGCAAAAGTCTGTTCTCTTCTTTTACTTTCTCAAGTTCTGTCATTTCTGACCAAGTCTTTTTCTTTCCTCTTTTATCAAGTAATGCTTTTGGTCCTTCACTTTTAAACTTCTTACACCAATAATAGATTTGCTGATATGAAATTTTAAATTTTAATGCTGTTTCCACATAATCGTTTTTGTTTTCAAAACAA
>FR883857.1:5177-18234 GCA_000435275.1 Clostridium sp. CAG:557 | reverse complement strand
ATAAATACAACCTGTTTCCGTTTCGTAAACTTTGTAATTTGCGTCTGGAAAGCGCTTTTTTACCTCAGCCCAGGCATACGGCCAAGACAGGTACGATAGGCCATTTTTCTTTTCAACGTGGTCGTTTACGTTAATTTCAAATAATGTTTCAAAAATTGATTTACTTTGATCCATATTTTTTACTCCTTTAAATCGTGATATTCAAGGGCTGCGTTTTCTGCTACCCAGTCAGAAATATTGTCGCATTGCTCACTAGGCACGCTTCGCACTGCTCTGTATTTCTTCCTATTCGCTAGCGCCGCTGAATCTGCCGCCGGCAGCGCGGCACTACGAATCATAATCGGGAATCTCAGCCGTAAATTTAAAGTGAATATCAAGGCAATCTTCACAGCAATAAAAACCGTTTAAGACGTAATAGTCCTGCCCTTCGTAAACATTTTCTTCGCAAAAAAAGCACTTTAAAACTGGAATAGCTTCATTGTCTGGTGGTGTAAGATAATTTTTTTCAATTAAATCCAGCATTTTATCTGTCCTCCATGTTTTGTTTTAATTTTTTGCAGACGATTTTAAACGCATCAAGAGTTTTTTTTTCGAGGTCTCTTAATTCATCCGCTTGTTTTAAATTGATTACTATTAAAATGAAAATTACTATTAACAAAAATATTGGCATATGTTTTACCTCCGCAAAAAAGAATAATTATAAAGTCTCTAATTTTATATTTTTAGCTATGAGACTTTACAAAAAAAATTATAAGTACTGACAATAATATCTCCTTTCATTTTTTTATTTTTAATTTTACTAATAATAAAATTTAAGTATAAAAATAAAAGTAAACACGTTTCGGTGCTTACTTTTATCTTATATAATTTAATTTTTGATACTTGTATCGCAAGTCTAAATAGGTTGTTTTCTTTTGTGTTTTTATCATCAAGCAAAGTCTGCATAAACCACTTGACATTTAGCATAAACATTTCTCTCATGCGAGAATTTAATTTGCTTTCTCTCGGCAACTTATCAGTCTGAGCAACCGTATCCAAATACCTTTGTCGAACGTACTCGTCTGCATTTTTTATAAAATCTTTCCTTAATATTTTTTTTCGTATATTTAGTGAACGTGACCATGGAAAAGTGTCATCAAACAAAATTTCTTTATTGTGATACCATGGATAACCTGCAAAAATTTCATCCGAACACTCTCCAGAAAGCGCCACGGTAAATTTCTTTTTTATTTCTCGACAAAACAAAAGTAATGACGAATCTATGTCTGCCATTCCTGGCAAATCTCGCGCAATTGTTGCTTCATTTAAGGCTTGAACTAACGACTCATTGTCCAAAACCACATAATTATGACTCGACTTTATATCGTCCAGCATTATTTTTATATACTCTTCATCTGAGTTTGGTTGAAAAACACTTTTTTTGAAATATTTAAGGTTATCTACATAGTCCACAGAATAAGTTGATAATTTTCCCCTACCATTTCGTTCATAATAATTTGCTGCAACCTTTGAAATTATACTTGAATCTAGGCCTCCAGATAAAAAGCAACACAATGGAACATCAGAAACTAATTGTCTTTCAACCGCATCTGTAACTAAATATCGAGTTTTTTCTACAGCAACATTAAAATTATCTGTAAATTCTTGTGCTTTAAGTGACCAATATTTCTTTAAAATTAAGCCATTATTTTTAGAAAAATATGCATATTCTCCAGGCTTTAACTCTTTTACACCTCGAATTATGCCATTCCCTGGCGTCCTACCCGGACCAATAAAAAATAATTCCATTAAACCTTCTTCATCTATTTGGTGTGCAATTAAAGGATTACAAAGCAAAGTTTTTATTTCTGACGCAAAAATTATTCCGTTATTATAATTATAAAAAAACAGCGGTTTTACTCCCATTCGGTCTCTTGCTAAAAACAAAGTCTGCGCTTTTGTATCCCAAACTGCAAAAGCAAAAATTCCATTAAGTTTTTCAACGCATTTTTCTCTCCAATGAATAAACGAAACCAGCAAAACTTCTGTGTCGGAATGCCCTTTAAATGTGTACCCCAACGATATCAGTTCATTTTTTATTTCATCGGTGTTATACAATTCTCCGTTATAAACAATCGTGTAATCCTCGTCATTATAGGCTATTCGCATGGGTTGCTTGCCATTTTCCGGGTCTATAACAATTAGTCTTCTGTGCATCAAACAAGCGTGTCTTTCTTTATGAAATCCATTTGCATCTGGGCCTCTTTTGGCTAAACTTTGAGACATTTTGTTTAAAATTGAAGTATTTTCACTTACATCATTTTCATAATCAATCCAGCCAGCAATTCCGCACATAAATCGTTCCCCCCAAAAAAAAGACGTCACAAGTATTATTGTGACGTCCAGATATTTAATATTATATGCAACAAAAGCTTTATTAGTTAAGCTTTTGTTTTAGCCCATATAATACTTTATAATTTCTCTAATTTTTCAAATAACTTCCTACAATGCTATAAAATAATTGTCCATACTTTTTCGCACTCATTTTTGTGATATTTTTAACAATTTAACGGCCAGTGTCGAATAATTCTTATTAAAATACTTTTCCAATACCTCAGAGCAAATATCCTCGCTTTAAAAGCACTATTCCAAATGAAAATTTTGTATTATTCCCACGTTTGGCTATACTGATTTTCCTTTTAATAGCTGCATTTCATGTTAATATTTTTAGTTGACGTCCTCTAAACTTTCCAAGCAAGCTTCCAATTTTTTAGCTTTAAAATTTGAAACAAAACAACTTTTTCCTTCTGGTGAACACCTTATTATTCCTCTGACAAAGCGCCCGATTAAGATTAAAAAATTTTTTCATTACAACAATTCTCTCTGAAAATAGCATCATGAGCTCGCATAAATTAATTTTATGATATAAATTAAATGAATGTTACCAACAAAAAACACCACAATAAAATTTGTGGTGTCCAAATATCTTTATCACAAAGCTCCATTCAAACCAGTAGTAAATAATACCTCTGAGTTTACCAGCCAATAGATAAAATTTTATAGCTATTCATTTAATTCTTGTTTCACTATTTTTTTTAAAAGGCTTTCATTAAAAGTAATATACTCTGCCATAGTTTTTCTACAATCTTCATTTTTTAGGCACTTTGCAAACCCTTTACTAAATTCTAAATAATTTTCTTCACAAACATTCTTATTTTCCAAATTTTTTTCTGACTTAATTTGCAAGTCTGTAAAGTTCTTTTTTAAATCAACAAGTTCCATAGTTAATTTTTGAATCTTTTGGTTTTTACTATCTGTAAGCCAATCCCAAAAACTAGGTATACTTCTAAGAAAAAATAATTTAAAAAGCCAAACGAACATACGGCTACCATTAACAAAAGTATTTTTTAAACCCATCAACGCAAGATTCCACAAAAGCGGAATAAATTTTCGATTAGTTTGAGGTACTTTCCCTACCAACAAATCCTGTTCTTCCGTTATTTGCCCACTTATCTGAGCTGCACTTGGCGTTGAAATTATATCGATTGCAAAAATTTGCCTACAATCATTGGAAGCTAAAAAAGAAAACACCAACAAAATTGACAGAAAAACTGACAACAATTTTTTCATTAGCTCTCATACTCTCCTAAAACTTAAATATTTTTAATAGTACTATATAAAAATATTATAACATAATTACACATAAAATGTCAATAATATAGCAAAAATTTCACTTGCCAACAAAACTAGTGCGACATTGAAGTTTTTAAATCTACCTTTTATTTTTAAAACCATCCTTCAACGAAACCGAACGGTTAAACACTAATTTACCCGGCTTGCTTTCAACATTGTCAACACAAAAATATCCTAAACGCATAAATTGAAAGTTGTTTGGAGCTTTTATATTTGCTAAACTATTTTCAACTTTGCAGTCAGCCAAAACCTCCAATGAATTTGGATTTACATATTCAATAAAGCTTCCAGCAGTATTTTCTGGCTCTGCTACTGTGAACAAATTATTGTACAACCTCACCTCAGCATCTACCGCGGTTTCGGCATCTACCCAGTGAATAGTTCCTTTAACTTTTCTGCCATCCGGTGTATTTCCGCCTCTAGTCGCTGGATCATATTTCGCATAAACTTCGACAACATCGCCATTCACATTGGTTTTGCAACCTGTGCAGCGTACGATATAGGTACTTTTTAAACGAACTTCATTGCCAGGAAACATCCTAAAATATCCTTTAACTGGTTCTTGCATAAAGTCATCAGCTTCAATAAATAACTCCCTAGAAAATGTAATCTCGCGAGTGCCGTCCTCTGGCCGGTTGGGATTATTTTCGACTTCAAATTTTTCCATCTTGCCTTCTGGATAATTTGTAATAATTAATTTTATCGGCTTTAATACCGCCATAACTCGTTTTGCATTCTGATTTAAATCTTCACGCAAGCAATGCTCCAAAAAGCCATAATCCACTGTACTGTTGACCTTTGAAACACCTATTCTTTCACAAAAATTTTTAATTGATGCGGGTGTATACCCACGTCGTCTAAGCCCAGATAAAGTCGGCATTCTGGGGTCATCCCAGCCGTTCACAAAACCTTTCTCTACCAATTCACGCAATTTTCTTTTGCTCATTATTGTGTGGTTTATTCCAAGTCTTGCAAACTCAATTTGTCGAGGTTTTGATGGTGCACTTATGTTGTTAATAACCCACTCATACAACGGCCTGTGGTCCTCAAATTCCAAAGAGCACAGCGAATGTGTTATTCCTTCCATTGCGTCTTCAATTGGGTGGGCATAGTCATACATTGGATAAATGCACCAACTATTACCAGTTCGATGATGATGCGCATGATTTATCCTATAAAGAACAGGATCTCTCATGTTGAAATTTCCTGAAGCAAGGTCTATTTTGGCTCTAAGGGTCATTTTTCCGTCCTCAAATTCTCCTGCACGCATTCTTTTAAATAAATCCAAACTTTCCGAAATTGGCCTATCTCTAAATGGGCTAATTGCAGGTTTTGTTAGGTCACCTCTATTTGCTTTTACTTCTTCAGGCGTCAATTCACAGACGTATGCCAGTCCCTTTTCTATGAGTTCACAGGCAAAATTATACATGTCCTCAAAATAATCTGATGCAAAATAAAACCTATCCTCCCAATCAAAACCAAGCCATTTTATGTCTTCTTTTATCGCATCAACATACTCAACATCTTCCTTTGATGGGTTTGTATCATCCATCCTTAGATTACAAATTCCGCCAAACTTCTCTGCCATTCCAAAATCAATACAGATAGCCTTTGCGTGGCCAATATGAAGATATCCATTTGGCTCTGGAGGAAACCTAGTATGAATTTTTTCTCCGTAACATCTTCCACCCGGTTCTATTTCTTCCTTAACAATATCCTTAATAAAATTGTTATTTTCTTCTGTTTCTTCAATAAATTCCGCATTTTTTTCTTCACTCATTCTGCTCACACGACGAAAAAATTAAAAATTATTCGTCTATCTCCTTTTTTCTTTTTTTATAAGTTAAGACAATTTCTCAAGTCCAAAATTAAGCCTTTTTAAAGACTCTTCTCTGCCAAGTATCTCCAAAATTTCTATCGCTCCGCCTGGTGTAACCGTCATTCCGGAGACAGCAATTCTCACAGGCCACATTATTGTACCGTTTTTCACTTGCAATTTCTCTGCCAAATTAATCAGACAGTCATGAATACTATCGTGATTCCATTCACTTAGCTGAGTTAACTCATCTACTGCGATTTTTAACATAACCGGCGCATTTTCTAAGTCAGTCTTACTCTTTTTATTTACAAAAAGCTCCTTGCTATACTCCGGTAACTGTTCAAAAAATCCTATCATATCTGGAATTTGCGTTAAAACTATGACTCTCTGCTGTAATATCGAGGCTAGTTTTTCCCAATTGAGTTCTTTTTTTATAACATCTTTAAAATATGGCAATGCAAGTTTTGTAAATTCTTGCAAACTCATTGCCCGAATATACTCTGCATTAAACCAATTTAGTTTATCATAATCAAAAATCGCTGGAGATTTACAAATTCCATCTATAGAAAAAGCTTTTACTAATTCTTCAAGCGAAAAAATTTCTTTGTTTTCTTTTGGACACCACCCTAAAAGTGCTATATAGTTTATAATTGCCTGTGGCAAGTAGCCTTGTTTTACCAAATCTTCAAAACCAGTTGCACCATGTCTTTTAGAAAGCTTTGAAACAGTTCCGTCCGGATTCTTTCCCGCAATTAACGGCAAATGTATATAAATCGGCTTTTTCCAGCCAAAAGCGTCATACAAAAGGTTATACTTCGGCGTGGAAGATAAGTATTCGCTCCCCCTAACAACATGCGTTATGTTCATATCGTGGTCATCAATGACGTTTGCAAAATTGTATGTCGGATATCCATCAGTTTTTAATAAAATTTGATCCTCTATCTCACTGTTTTCCACCGTTATAGTGCCGTAAACTGCATCTTCAAATGTTGTCGAACCACTAAGTGGCATTTTTTGTCTGATAACATATGGTGTGCCTGCAGATAAAAGTTTTTCTATTTCTTCCTGCGGTAAGTCCCGACAATGCCTGTCGTAACCACCAGAAAATTCTCCTTTTTCGTTTTTTTCATCATGAAGTGAATTTAGGCGCTCTTTTGTGCAAAAACAATAGTAAGCTTTACCTTCTTTAACCAACTTTTCTGCCATTGGCTTATATAAATTCTTTCTCTCACTTTGAACATAAGGACCGTAATTTCCACCAATATCCGGGCCTTCATCGTGCTTTAAACCAACAGCCTTTAAGGTGTCATATATAACATCAATTGCACCGGGAACTAGTCTTTCTCTGTCCGTATCTTCTATTCTTAAAACGAAATCTCCGTCCATTGATTTTGCAATTAGATATTCATATAGTGCTGTGCGCAAATTTCCGACATGCATAAATCCTGTCGGACTTGGTGCATATCTAGTTCTTACTTTGTTTTGTGGCATACTTTATAGTCTTCCTTTCAACATCTACGATAAAATTTTAAGTTACTAGAATAATTATAGCAAAAATTAAAATTTTATCAATTCCTCTGCGCAATTATTTGATTAAACTTGATACATATTCCTCCAAACATAAATTTTGTGCTTTAATCACTTTTGCGTGCTCCTCCCCAACATATCTAAAATGTGCTGGCTCAAAAGCTCTTCCAGTTGTCGACTCTTTTTCTTTAGGATATCGTAAAATAAATCCATAATTTGTACAATTTTCTAATAACCATTCATATTCTTTTGTTGTGCTGAACTCCTCTCCAGCCGCGTTAAAATCTACTGATAGTCCGGTGATATGTTCATTACTGCCTGGCAAAGAAAGCGTTTTTAATGCCAAATTAAGCGCCTCTTCTTTAGACATGCCTAACTTTAAATTTTCATTCACCTCTTTATTGAACAATTGTTCTTGACGTTCCCTGCTTCTATAACCAGATGATACCCATAGTTTTACATTATTTTTACTTGCTTCTTGTATCATTTCATTCAGTGAATTCATTATTCTTTCATCGATTTCCACATCACCACATTGCTTTAAATTGGGAACGAAGTAAGACTCCATTTCATTCACATTATTAATTACAATTAAATTCCATTCGCTTGACTTATTCCATGCACTAAAATCCGTTCTTAAGCTTTTCTTTTTCACACTAACCGCCTGGTTAATTGCTAAAGATGTTTCATTTTGATTAATTTCACTCAAATTTTCTATTCTAACCAAAATGTAAAATACGATGAATATTGTTATAAACATAACGATTGTAAAAAGAACTATAAGCCTTTTTCTAATCTCAGCTTGTCGGTCGTTTAAGTAAGTTTTTTTATAATACTTTAAGTAATTTTTATTGCGTACCATAAATTTTCTCCTTAATTTCAGCAGACTTTTATTTTTAGAACATAAAAATAAACCCTTGTGTCTCAAAAGGACAACTAGGGTTTATAAACACATCCATATATAATTTTAACCAAATCAACCTAAAAGATACTTGTGTTCAACAGCTAAATTTCTGTTTTTGGGTTATACCATTTGCCATTTTTAGATGTACCGAAATGAAGATGGCTACCTGTAGAACGTCCAGTACTTCCCATATTTCCGATTATTTGGCCTGCTTTTACCGGCTGACCAGGACTAACAGAAACTTGGCTTAAATGAGCATACATAGTTTCGTAGCCATCGCCGTGACTTATTTTTACATAATAGCCCCAACCAGATCCCCATGAATTTGAAGAATTTGTAGCTACAACAACTCCATCTGCGGCCGCTACAATTTTTGTTCCTTTCGGAGCCGGAATATCTATACCGTTATGGCCTCTGCCATCGCCCCAGCCGGAAGAAATTTTTCCATGCCCTGGAACTGGCCACATATATCTACCTTTTTTGTAGCCAAGTGTCGAAGTTTGTGACCTTCCTGATTTCGAAATTTTACTCTGTAAACTTCTTTTTCTTGCCTCATTTGAATTTATTTTGTTGCGTATACTTGACTCTTCATTTTGTAATTCTCTTATTACTCGTTCATTTTCTTGTTGTAAATCATCCAATTCTTGTCGTTTAGCATCTAAAATCACTTTTGCAGATTCTATTTCACTTTTATTTTTTTCTATTACTTCTTGCTCTTGCTTTATTTTTGACATTCCCTCTTTTAATTCTTCAATTAACTCTGCATCGTATTTACTTAATTTTTGAATCATATCAGCTTTGTCCAAAAGATCATCAAAATTTTTAACATTCAAAAATATTGCTAATTCAGGAACCTCCCCAGCTTTATAAATTGCCTTTAACCTTTCTCCCAATGCAACCATATTTGTGTTCATCGATTGTTGCCCTTCATCAATTTGGGCTTGTTTTGATGCAATGTCTTGATTCAATACATCTATTTTATCTGTTTCTACATTTATTTGACTCTGCAATGAATTCATTTGCTCCAATATCGTTGTCCTATAAGTTTTTTTGTTGTTTATATCATTTTTTAAACTTGCTAATTTAGAATTCAAATCTTTTTGTTGCTGTTCAAGTTGATTTATCTGACTTCTCATCGAAGAAATTTTGTCTTCTGCTGCCACTCCATTTTCAAAATTACAAAAATTAAAAGCTATTCCTAAAATAGCCATTGATATAATTCCAGATAAAATTCTTACATATTTCTGCAAAATTTGTTCCCTCCGTTTTATTTCAATATAGAAATATCTGTTACAAATATGTAACTATTTTACCACTTCAGTGAATATATATCAAGAGAATTCTTTCATAAATTTAAATTTCTGCTTTAGCAATAAAAACAATTCGACAAACTTCTATAATATGTGAATTTCGCACATCTAAAGTCTGCCGCAATATGCTTAAAAAGAATTAAGTTAAATTTAATTTATTATATATTTTGTAAATTCCTTCTTATCTTCTTGTAACATTTTTGTAATTTTTCTGCTTCTCAATTTGCAGTGCGCCCTTGTGGTATTTCATTACCACAAGGATTTTTATAAATAAAAATCCGGAGTAAAATCTCAAGATTGAGATTTTACTCCGGGCGCGCACTGATAATTCATAAAGAAAAAATCAAAACACTGCAAATTCGTGTTAAATTACTCATTAATAGCCGTAACAACACCTGAACCAACTGTACGTCCACCTTCACGAATAGCAAAACGCAAGCCTTCTTCAATTGCGATAGGAGTAATCAGTTCAACATCCATAACGACGTTATCACCAGGCATACACATTTCTGTGCCCTCTGGTAACTTAATTATACCAGTAACGTCAGTTGTTCTGAAGTAGAATTGCGGACGATAGTTATTAAAGAATGGAGTATGGCGTCCACCTTCTTCTTTAGTCAGAACATAAACCTGGCCTCTAAATTTAGTATGAGGATGAATTGTACCTGGTTTTGCCAAAACTTGGCCACGTTGAATTTCGTCTCTTTGAATACCACGCAAAAGGACTCCAATATTGTCGCCAGCTTCTGCATAATCGAGAATCTTTCTGAACATTTCAATACCTGTAACAACAGTTTTTTTGCGTTCATCAGTCAAACCAACAAGTTCAACTTCCTCGCCTGTCTTTAATTGGCCACGTTCAACTCTACCAGTTGCAACAGTTCCACGACCAGTAATTGTGAAAACATCTTCAACAGGCATCAAGAAAGGTTGATCTGCTTTACGTTCTGGTGTTGGAATAAATTTATCAACAGCATCCATAAGTTCATGAATGCATTTGTATTCCTCAGCATTTGGGTCTTTAGAAGTAGATTCCAAAGCAACTAAAGCTGAACCACGAATAATTGGCGTGTCATCACCTGGAAAATCATATTCATTTAACAAATCACGAATTTCCATTTCAACCAAGTCAAGAAGTTCTTCGTCATCAACTTGGTCGGCTTTATTCATGAAAACAACGATATAAGGAACGCCAACCTGACGAGAAAGAAGAATATGTTCTCTTGTCTGAGGCATAGGACCATCAGCTGCAGAAACAACTAAAATTGCGCCGTCCATTTGAGCTGCACCAGTAATCATGTTTTTAACGTAGTCAGCATGACCAGGGCAGTCAACGTGAGCATAATGACGCGAATCTGTCTCATACTCAACATGAGCTGTATTGATTGTAATTCCGCGTTCTCTTTCTTCTGGAGCCTTATCGATATTTGCATAATCAACAAATTCTGCTGCACCGCCTAAGTTTAAAACTTTAGTAATTGCAGCCGTCAAAGTAGTTTTACCATGGTCAACGTGACCAATAGTACCAATGTTTACATGAGGTTTATTTCTTTCAAATTTAGCTTTTGCCATTGGATTTTCCTCCTTTTAATGCATAAAAATAATAAAATTAATAATTAAACTTGCCAACGCTTACATTTTAACAAGCTTTATAACAAAAATCAATAGAATTTAAATAAAACTAATTAGATTTAGTTCTGTCTGAAATAATTTTGTCAGAAACCGACTTTGGAACTTCTGCATAATGACTTGGTTCCATAGTATATTGGCCTCTACCCTGAGTTTTTGAACGCATATCTGTAGCGTAACCAAACATTTCAGACAATGGCACTTGTGCATTAATTCTTTGCGCACCAGAAACTGCTTCCATTCCTTGAATCATTCCGCGACGTGAATTTATATCACCAATAACGTCGCCCATGTATTCTTCCGGCACAGTCACGCAAACTTTCATAATCGGCTCCAAAAGAACCGGGTCTGCTTTGCGCATAGCGTCCTTAAATGCCATAGAACCGGCGATTTTAAATGCCATTTCAGATGAGTCAACTTCATGATAAGAACCATCATAAAGCGTAACTTTTACATCCACAACATTGTATCCCGCGAGAACTCCGGAAAGCATTGCGCCCTTTATACCTTGGTCAACAGCAGGAATGTATTCTTTTGGAATTGCACCGCCAACAATCGAGTTAATAAATTCATAACCTTTTGTTGGATTGGGCTCAATTTTAATTTTAACATGTCCGTACTGACCTCTACCACCGGATTGTCTTGCATATTTTTGGTCAACATCAGCACTGCGTCTAATAGTTTCCTTATATGCAACTTGTGGTTTACCAACATTTGCTTCAACTTTAAATTCTCTTAAAAGTCTGTCTACGATGATTTCTAGATGAAGCTCACCCATTCCGGCAATAATTGTTTGACCAGTTTCTTCATCGGTATAAGCCTTAAAAGTTGGGTCTTCTTCTGCTAATTTTGCCAAAGCAATACCCATTTTTTCTTGACCGGCTTTAGTTTTTGGTTCAATCGCAACTCTAATAACTGGTTCTGGGAATTCCATTGACTCCAAAATAATCGGAGCTTTTTCGTTACAAAGAGTATCTCCTGTAGTTGTATTTTTAAGTCCAACCGCCGCAGCAATATCGCCTGCATAAACTGTCTCTATATCTTGACGATGATTTGCGTGCATTTGAAGAATTCTTCCCAAACGTTCATTACTATCTTTATTAGAGTTATAAACCGTTGAACCAGCACTGATACTTCCAGAATAAACACGGAAGAAACACAGCTTTCCAACAAATGGGTCTGTTGCAATTTTAAATGCCAAAGCTGCAAATGGCTCTTCGTCAGAAGAGTGACGTTCTTCTTCCTCTTCTGTCTCCGGATTAATTCCCTTAATGGCAGGAACATCCGTAGGAGCAGGCATATATTCAACAATTGCATCTAATAATTTCTGAACACCTTTGTTACGATAAGAAGTACCGCAAACTACCGGAACCATTTCATTGGCGAGTGTTGATTTACGAATACAATCCTTAATTTCTTGCTCGGTAAATTGTTCACCTTCAAGATATTTTTCAAAGAGAGTTTCATCTTGTTCAGCAACATGCTCAATAAGTTCTGTATGATATTTTTCAGCGAGTTCCTTCATGTCTTCAGGAATTTCTTCAACGCGAATATCCTTGCCCAAGTCATCGTAATAAACGTAAGCTTTCATCTCAACTAAGTCGATTAGCCCTTTAAATGTATCTTCCGCGCCAATCGGCAACTGAATCGGAACAGCATTACATTTAAGACGTTCTTTCATCATCTTGACAACGTTATAAAAATCTGCACCCATGATGTCCATTTTATTAACGTAAACCATTCTCGGAACGCCGTATTTATCAGCCTGACGCCAAACCGTTTCAGATTGTGGTTCGACGCCTCCTTTAGCGCACAAAACCGTAACAGAACCGTCCAAAACTCTCAAAGAACGCTCAACTTCAACGGTGAAATCAACGTGTCCAGGAGTGTCGATGATATTAATTCTGTGATTTTTCCAGAAACAAGTAGTGGCAGCAGACGTAATTGTAATACCTCTTTCTTGTTCCTGAGCCATCCAGTCCATCGTTGCAGCTCCGTCGTGAGTTTCGCCGATTTTGTGGTTTACTCCGGTATAAAATAGAATACGCTCAGTTGTTGTGGTTTTTCCGGCATCAATGTGTGCCATGATTCCAATATTACGCGTAAAGTCAAGTGAAACTTGCCTTGCCATAAATTTAAACTCTCTCCTTTCTTTACAAAATAATTTTTTTCGAGATTTTTAATAAAAACGACCTC
>FR883857.1:4884-5130 GCA_000435275.1 Clostridium sp. CAG:557 | reverse complement strand
AAACTTAAATTGTGAATTACCATCTGTAATGTGCAAAAGCTTTATTAGCCTCGGCCATTTTGTGAGTATCTTCACGTTTTTTAACAGCTCCGCCTGTTTCGTTAACAGCATCAATAATTTCTCCAGCAAGTCTTTCTTTCATAGTTCTTTCGGACCTAGCTCTTGAATAATTTGTTAACCAGCGAAGACCTAAAGTTTGACGTCTTTCCGGACGAACTTCCATTGGAACCTGATAAGTCGCACCAC
>FR883857.1:0-4856 GCA_000435275.1 Clostridium sp. CAG:557 | reverse complement strand
CGCCTTAACTTCGAGAACTGGCATGATATTTTCCATAGCTTGCTCAAAAACTTCCAACGGTTCTTTTCCGGTTTTTTCTCTTATAATATCGAATGCACCGTAAACGATTTTTTGAGAAACTCCGCGTTTACCGTCGTACATAACGTTATTAATAAGACGAGTAACTAATTTTGAATTATACATTGGATCTGCTAAAACATCACGTTTAGCTATCGAACCTCTTCTTGGCACTTTTCTTCCCTCCTTCACAGAAATGATATCATAGGTACTCGAAAGCGACAAAACTCCCGTTTGCCAACACAGAGGCGTTATATCGTAACACTTCTGCATTGCTCTGTGCAATTTGCATCAGTTAGGTATTTGTCATTTTCAATTATTTTTTCGCAGCGCCTGCCTTAGGTCGCTTAGCACCGTACTTAGAACGAGCCTGCATACGTTTTGCAACGCCCTGCGCGTCAAGAGTTCCTCTAACAATGTGGTAACGAACACCAGGTAAGTCTTTTACACGTCCGCCACGAATTAGAACAACACTGTGCTCTTGCAGATTATGACCTTCTCCGGGAATATACGAACTAACTTCGATTCCGTTTGAAAGCCTTACTCTGGCAATTTTTCTAAGTGCTGAGTTAGGTTTTTTAGGAGTAGCAGTTTTAACAGCAGTACAAACGCCACGTTTTTGCGGGGATGTTTGGTCGATAGACTCACGTTTTTTGGAGTTCCACCCCTTTAAAAGTGCAGGAGCTTTATACTTTTTTTCTGAAACTTCTCTACCCTTTCTAACTAACTGATTAAAGGTTGGCATATGACACCTCCTCAATACAAAAATGTATGTTAAAAGCCTACTATAATTAATAGTTTTGACTTTATAACCAAAATTAAACATAAATAATTTGCGAAACATATTTTCAGCAACCAAATTTAAAAGGAACGCAAACCACCACATGGATGATTTGCGTATATATCTTCCACAATATAGAATTGTATCACACTTCAGCAAAATCTGTCAAGTCATTTTCAGTTAAAAGCTCGCCTTCATTTTCTGAAAAATCTTCCTTGTCTAACAAATTGTCATCGGCCACTGGCAAATCAGCATTTTCTAAAGCTTCAGCCGAATCTAAATCTTCTTCACTCGGAATTCTCTCGATTTTAACATCACTATAACGATGCATACCAGTTCCGGCTGGGACTAATTTTCCGATGATAACATTTTCTTTTAGGCCAACTAATGGATCTATTTTGCCTTTTATCGCTGCATCCGTTAAAACTCTTGTAGTTTCTTGGAAAGACGCCGCCGACAAGAAAGATTCCGTTGCAAGAGAAGCTTTTGTAATTCCCAACAAAACCGGGATACACGTTGCCTCCATTAAACCAGTTTCACCGTCAGCAATTCTTTGTTTTATCTCATCATTTGCCGCAATAAATTCAGATTTATCAACCATAGAACCAGCTAACAATTTTGTGTCTCCTTGGTCTTTTACTCGAACTTTTCTCATCATCTGGCGGACAATAACTTCAATATGCTTATCATTAATATCAACACCCTGCATACGGTAAACGCGTTGAACTTCTTGAATTAAATAATTTTGAACTGCATCAGTACCACTTATTGCCAGAACATCATGTGGGTTCACTGAGCCTTCTGTTAAACGCTCACCTGCCTCAATTTCTTGACCTTCTTGAACTCTAACTCTTGAGCCAAACGGAATCAAATAAGAAACTTGTTCACCGGTCTCCTTGTTATAAATTACAATATGGCGATTATTTTTAATTTCTTCAAATCTAACTTCGCCGGCAATTTCACTTATAATTGCAAGATGTTTAGGCTTTCTGCTTTCAAACAATTCTTCAACACGAGGCAAACCTTGAGTAATATCTTCTGCGCTAGCAACACCGCCCGTATGGAAAGTTCTCATCGTCAACTGCGTACCAGGCTCTCCGATTGACTGAGCTGCGATAATTCCAACAGCTTCACCAACTGTAACCGGCAATCCATTTGCCAAATTCGCACCATAACATTTTTTGCAAATTCCATGTTTAGCCTTACAATTAGGAATTGCTCTGATATCGATTTTTTCAACTCCACGATTAACAATAATATCCGCATCATGGTCTTCCATCATTTTATCCTTAGAAACAAGCACTTCTCCGGTTTTTTCATCGACAAAGTCTTTGCACAAATATCTTCCAATCAAACGCTCGTGCAAACTTTCAATAGACTCTTTGCCGTCTCTAATTTCAAAAACGGTCATGCCCTCGGTAGTTCCACAATCTTCCTCGCGAATAATAACGTCCTGAGAAACATCAACAAGTCGCCTTGTAAGATATCCTGAACCAGCCGTACGAAGCGCCGTGTCAGCAAGACCTTTTCGAGCACCACGAGAAGAAATGAAGTATTCCAAAATGTTAAGACCTTCACGATAATTCGCACGAATCGGAACTTCGATAGTTTTTCCGGAAGTATTGGCAATAAGACCACGCATACCGGCAAGTTGACGAATCTGGCTCATAGAACCACGCGCACCAGAATCAGCCATCATATAAATCGGATTATACCTATCCAAATTGTCCTGCAAAGCCTTTGTTACGCCGTTCGTAGCCTTATCCCAAATCTTAAGTACATGAGCCTCTCGTTCTTCGTTAGAAATAAGTCCGCGTTTAAATTGCTGAGAAATTTTTTCAATTTGATCTTCAGCGTCAGCAATAATTTCTTTTTTTGCTGGAGGAATAACCGCATCGCAAACTGCAACTGTAATTGCACCCTTCGTAGAATACTTAAATCCCTGCGCTTTAATGCTGTCCAAAACCTCAGAAGTTACCTTAGTTCCATGAGTTTTTATACATCTATCAATAATTTTCTGAATTTGCTTCTTGCCAACTAAGAAATTTATTTCTAACTTCAAATGATCATCGAGCGTATTTCTCTCAACAAAGCCCAAATCTTGAGGGATAGGCTGATTAAAAATAATCTTTCCAACAGTTGTATCAATGATTCCTGTAACTTTTTCGCCATTTACATCAACAGTTCTTCTAACTTTAATTTTTGCGTGCAAATTGATATCCTTTGCATCGTAGGCCATCAAAGCTTCCTCAAAATTTCTAAATACCTTGCCCTCGCCTTTTTCACCATCTTTGTCAAGAGTAAGATAATACGAACCTAAAACCATATCCTGAGTTGGAACTGCAACAGGACGGCCGTCAGAAGGTTTTAATAAATTTCCCGCAGCCAACATTAAAAATCTGGCTTCAGCCTGAGCTTCCGCAGAAAGCGGCACGTGAACAGCCATTTGGTCACCGTCAAAGTCCGCATTATAAGCGGTACAAACAAGTGGATGAAGTTTCAAAGCTCTTCCTTCAACTAAAACTGGCTCAAATGCCTGAATTCCCAATCTATGAAGCGTTGGCGCACGGTTTAAAAGCACCGGATGGCCCTTTATAACTATTTCCAAAGCATCCCACACTTCTGGTTTTGCTCTATCCACAGCTTTTCTTGCTGATTTAATATTATTTGATGCTCCAGTTTCCACCAAACGTTTCATAACAAAAGGCTTAAACAATTCCAACGCCATTTCTTTAGGTAATCCGCACTGATACATTTTAAGTTCCGGTCCAACAACGATAACCGAGCGTCCCGAATAGTCAACACGTTTGCCCAACAAGTTCTGTCTAAATCTACCTTGTTTACCTTTCAACATATCAGAAAGCGATTTCAGCGGACGATTATTTGGTCCAGTAACAGGTCTACCGCGGCGACCATTATCAATGAGCGCATCTACGGCTTCCTGCAACATACGCTTTTCATTTCGAATTATTATATCCGGTGCACCAAGCTCCAAAAGCCTTTTCAGTCTATTATTTCTGTTAATAACACGTCTATACAAGTCATTTAAATCTGATGTTGCAAAACGACCACCGTCGAGTTGAACCATTGGCCGAATGTCAGGCGGAATAACCGGAACGACATCCAAAATCATCCACTCTGGACGATTTCCTGATTGTCTAAAAGACTCAACAACCTCTAATCTTTTTAAAAGCCTAACTCTCTTTTGACCAACAGCTGACTCCAATTCATCTTTCAATTCTCGCGAAAGCTTTTCTAAGTCAATTTCCGCAAGTAATTTTTTAATTGCCTCAGCACCCATCAGTGCCTCAAAATCGTCTTCATATTTCTCTTTTAAATCACGATATTCGCGTTCTGTAAGGAATTGATATTTTACTAACTCTCTTGCTTTGCCCGGGTCTGTAACGATATAAAGAGCAAAATATAAAACTTTTTCGAGCATTCTAGGGGAAATATCCAAAATAAGGCCCATTCGCGAAGGAATACCTTTAAAATACCAAATATGTGAAACTGGAGCAGCCAGTTCTATGTGTCCCATGCGCTCGCGACGAACTTTAGATCTTGTAACTTCTACCCCACAGCGGTCGCAAATCTTTCCTTTATACCTGATTCTTTTATATTTCCCACAATGGCATTCCCAGTCTTTTTGAGGACCAAAAATACGTTCACAAAACAAGCCATCGCGTTCTGGTTTTAACGTTCTGTAGTTAATAGTTTCGGGCTTTTTCACTTCGCCATGAGACCAATTTCTAATTTGGTCAGGCGAAGCAAGTCCGATTTTAATCGATTCAAATACATTAAATTCCATTTTACAACCCCCTAAAAGTCCTCATCCGCAGCTGGAATATCGGCATCGTCAAAAGCATTATTCAGCTCATCATCAAAATCTTCATCTTCATCAGCATCATCTACAACACTTGATTCATCAAACATATTGTTGTCATCGGGGTCGTCCTCAAGTGTAAATCCGTCCAAAGAAGTAACAACTTCATCTTCATGAAAATCTTTGCCGACTGGA
>FR883856.1 GCA_000435275.1 Clostridium sp. CAG:557 | reverse complement strand
CAAGCTTTTCTTCATCGTAAGCATCGCAAAGAAACGCCAAGGCAACCCTGTCGGCGCCTAAAGAAGGCTCAATAACATAAGGAATATAACGCTTGTTTTCGTCTTGATCGAAATATTCTAGGCTTTTTCCAGAATGATTTTGGTGTTGAGTTAAGTCAAAGTCTGTGCGGTCTGCTATGCCCCAAAGTTCGCCCCAGCCAAAAGGAAACAAAAATTCGATGTCAGTAGTGGCTGTTGAGTAGTGTGACAATTCCTCTTTAGAATGATCACGAAGTCGAATATTATCGGACTTTAAGCCTAGTTTTAAGAGCCAGTTTTTACAGAAATTTTTCCAATAATGAAACCATTCTAAATCGGTGCCAGGTTTGCAAAAAAATTCAAGTTCCATCTGCTCAAATTCCCGCATCCGAAAAATAAAGTTGCCGGGGGTAATTTCATTTCTAAAAGTTTTTCCAATTTGAGCGATACCGAAGGGGAGTTTTCTCCTAGAGGTACGCTGAACATTTGCGAAATTTACAAAAATTCCCTGGGCAGTTTCCGGACGTAAATAAATTTCATTTTTAGCATCTTCAGTAACGCCCTGAAAAGTCTTGAACATAAGGTTAAACTTGCGGATATCGGTAAAATTTTCGGCACCGCAATCGGGGCAGGCAATATGATTTTGCTTTATGTAATCGGACATCTGCTCAAAAGTCATGCCATTGGGGTCGCCGCCGAAATTTTCGATTAATTTGTCAGCGCGATGCCGAGTTTTACATTCGCGGCAGTCCATTAAAGGGTCGGAGAACCCGCCAACGTGGCCCGATGCAACCCAAGTTTGAGGGTTCATCAAAATGGCAGAATCCAGACCGACGTTGTGTTTATTTTCTCTTACAAATTTTTGTCGCCAAGCACTTTTTATGTTATTTTTAAATTCAACACCTAAAGGGCCGTAGTCCCATGAGTTGGAAAGACCTCCATAAATTTCTGAGCCAGGAAATATAAAGCCTCTATTTTTGCATAGTGATACGATTTTTTCCATAGATTTTTCTTTGTTTGCTAGCATATTCAACCTCCGTTAACGTTGATAATTATATATTAATTCAGCAAAAAGCTCTTGTCAAATAAAAGGTACCGTCGCAAATTTAAATGTAAATACTGGATTTTGCAAATAATTTTTTATAATTAAGCTTGACAAAATTAAAAGGACGTAATATAATCTTAAATGTGTTTGATTTATCAGTATGAATTTTGTTTTTATAATGACGAGGTGTAGCTCAGTTTGGTAGAGTGCTTGGTTTGGGACCAAGATGCCGCAGGTTCGAGCCCTGTCACCTCGACCAATGTGGGTAGTTATAAGGGACTTGAGATTTCTTATAACTACTTTTAATATTTAGGGCCTGGTGAGTCAGATTGTTTTAACAGGCAATCTGCTCTTTTTTTG
>FR883855.1 GCA_000435275.1 Clostridium sp. CAG:557 | reverse complement strand
AATAGGATATGAAAATAGCCCACAGTTTATATTATCAGCATGTTTTTCTGTTCTATCTTTGAATTGTGTCATTCGAGATAATTCACTAAATTGAGTACAACAATCTAAGATCCAAGCAAGTTGAGCATGAGAATTATTGACTTTGCAAGAAAAATAAACTTTTTTCAACGTCAATACCACAAGCCAATAACAATGCATATGCATTTAATATGTTTTTTCTTAGACCTTTTGGTTTTTGAAATATAGTTATTGAATGCAAATCTGCCAAAGCAAATATACAATTACATTTATCTTGCAATTCTACCCAATTTTTTATTACTCCTAAATAATTGCCAATTGTAATATCCCCGCTGGGTTGAATGGCACTAAATACTGTTTTTGTCTTTTGATTCATACATTATAACCTTTATAAGGATGCGTTACTAGATTTATATTTGTTTGCTTGTTCTTCAAAAAGCTTTTTGTACTCTATATTCTGACGCATTAATTCTTCATGTGTACCATCACTTACAATTCTTCCGTTTTCAATATAAATTATCCTTTTGGCTAATTTAGATGAATACATTCTATGAGAAATAAATATAGTTATTTTCCCTTTACCAAACTTAACAATATTTTTATATATTTTAGATTCTGAAGTTGAATCAAGGGCAGAAGTCGGTTCATCAAAAATTAAGGTGCTTGCTTTTGAAAAAAACACTCTTGAAACGGCAAGCTTTTGCCATTGACCTCCAGATAACTCAATACCTTGTTTATCAAACAAGGTCATTAAGTTACTATCAAATCCTTTTGGTAGGTTTTCTATAAAAATATTTGTTGTTGCACTTATAGCGGCTTGTTTTGCTTTTAAAATATTTTTTGGATCTTTTATATTACCGAATGAAATATAGTCATATAATTTTACGGCATATTTTTGATAATCTTGAAAAATAGTAGAGAAAGAAGTTAAATAATTTTCATAGTCATAATCTTTTATATCAATACCATCTAATAAAATTTTGCCTGTTGTTGGATCAAAAATTCTTAAAATTAAATTTACTAATGTTGTCTTTCCGCAACCATTTTTTCCCGCTAAGCTTATTATTTCACCTGTTTCAAATTTAAGATTTATATCTTTTAAAACAAAGCTGTTTGAATTGGGATATGCAAAGGAGACATTTTTAAATTCTAATGTGTGAATATTTTTATTTGAAATTATTTTATTTCCACTTTTTATTTCATTTTCTAAGTCTAAAAAATTCAGAAATTTTTCGATAAAAGCTATACTTTCATAACTATAAGAAACATTATAGGTAAGTGAATCAAAAATTTCTTGAAGGGAAACTATTATACCACTATAGAAAATAAAATCAGCGACAGTGTTGTTCTTTTTTAAGCTTTCTAAAATTAAAAAGACAATAGATAAAAAAATACCGACACAAGGCAAGATGCTTGAAAAAAATTTATATAAAAGCTCTTGTTTTCTAAATTGTTTCCACATTTTTAAATTCTTTTTGAAGTTTAATTCTCTTTTAGCATAAAAAAAAGGATACAGATTGAAAAGTCGCTGCTCTTTAATATAATCCCTTTCTGTCATTACATGAAAAAAATATCCTACTCTTCGATTTGATTGTGCAGTTTTGTCTACTGTTCTTATATATCTGTTTTTTATATTAATGTTTATAAACAAGCTTGGAATAAAACATACAATTAAAAAAATCATTAAATTAAGATTAAGTTTTGTGATTATTATACAACTATTTAAAAATTGTATAAGTGAAGAGATTGTTAACACTGTTGAAAAGACAACAACAGAAGGTTGATTTTGACAGTTTTGAAGAACAGTTTTGTATTTATTTTGAAAATGTGGATAGTAAAAATTTTTGTAATCAATTTTTTTTATTTTATCTATAAGTTTAGATTGTATACTGTAAGTTAATTTTAACCCTGCTAAGTTGTTCATATATTCTCTTATGCTTAAGGCTACACTCTTTAATAATATCGCAAGCATATAGATGGCTGAAAGATAAGCGAAATAAGTAAAATTTATAGAATGATTTAAATTTATATTAATTTCGAGTTCTGATGTTATCACCTTAAAAACGTACAGAGACAAAACAGGTAAAAGTCCTGAGATTGAAATTGAAAATATTAGAGTCCACACGAAAGAGCGACTAACTTTTCTGATTTCTTTAAAAACGAACTCATAACTTTTAAATATATTGGTTATTTTTCCCCTAATTTTGTTGACAAATCGCATATACAGGCCCTTATTTGTTATTTAATTTCAAGAATTTATTTTTGTTGTGTTTAACATAAACTTCTAATGTTTTTTCTATGTCATTGCAGACTCCACAATTGATATTACCATATTTTATAATAGCACTTTTTGCACAGCCTCCACCACACAACAAAATAAATTTGCACTCTTTACATTTGTCCATTTTAAAAGGGTTTCTAGTTTTCCACATATTTAATTTAGTATTGTCAATTATTACTTTTATGTCATCAAATATACCTACCCTACACTCTTCTTTGCCTGTGCATCGCAAACATGTTGTTATATTGCCGTCAGGTGTAAAACAATAATGGCTACATCGGGTTGCCACACAATATGATATATTCCATAACTTGTCTAAAGAATTTTTATGCTCAACATTAAAGAAGCCAAATACCTTGTCGAAAACGGCAGAATTTAAATTCTCAAGAAACAAATTATTCCACCAATCATTTTCAGTCAAAATGTCTAACATCTCTGAATCGTTTATGGTTGTTTCACTTGCTGAATAGACCCTTACTGGTGCTGCGTAAGCGCCAAAATTAGGACTTTTGTCCCATCCTTTTTCAAAAAATAAATTTTTCAAGTACGCTAACTTATTAATATTATTTTTATCGATATTTATTCTGATACTTACCTTAATGTTCTGATCTAAAAGTTTAGTAATGTTATCGCAAATTGTATCGAATGTACCATTTCCGTTTGGGAAAAATTTTTTTTTGTTATGTTCAGTTTTATCGCCATCAAGAGTAATTTGTACCGCCAAATTTCCTTTATGTTTCGAAAACAAGTCTAAATACGTTGTGCTTAAAGATGTCCCATTTGTTGTAATACCAACTGGGAAGCTGTGTTTTTGTGTAAACCTTAATATTTTCTCAACTATTTTATAATTTACGCTCAGCAATGGTTCTCCACCAAATATTAAGATTTTTGATTTTTTATTAAACTTTTGATTTAAAATGTAATGAAAGATGACATCTAATTGCTGTTCAGACAATCTTTTTATCGATTCATTCTGAACATGGTCCTCATAACAATATGGACATCTTAAATTACACTCCATACTTGGACAAATTGTCCAGTAATCTATTTGATCAATATTAGCTAAAACTTTATTATTTATTGCTTCATATCTTTTTAATAAAATTTCTTCGTCATTTATTGAATCAAATATATAGCCTCGTTGTTTTAGCTGAAAAAACTCTTTTTCGTTTATATTAACAAGTTCGTCATCGCCTTTAAGTGATTTATTAATAATGTCAGATAACTTATTATCAATAACGTCAATAGCACTTGTAAGCATATTTATCAATAACGAATGTTCTTCATCCAATATTTTAACATGTGTAACGTAAACGTATCTGTTTTAGCTATTTTTTATAAGTATTATTTAATAAAAAGAATTTTCAGGAATAAAAACGTGTTAAAATACCAAGTTAGGTTTAATCTAAAATAAGTCTACGTTTATTTGCAAGCTTATTCGAATAGCTCAATCAACACGTTTAAAATTGTTGATTCAAAATTCGTATCAACAACTTTAAACACTTCATTTATGTAGGATGCTTTGCGACAAAAACCTATTTTTGTTGTGTTTAACGTAAATCTCTAACGTTTTCTCGATATCATTGCATATACCACAATTAATGTTACCATGAGTTGTAATGGCACATTTTGCACATCCTCCACCACATAACAAAATAAATTTACAATCTTTACATTTTTCTATTTCAAAAGGGCTTCTATTTTTCCATTCGCTTAGTTTATCCTTGTCAATTGTTACATTATTTTCATCAAAACTTCCTATCATATATCTTTTGTTGCCTGCGGCTCTTATGCAGGTAGTAATAATTCCGTTAGGCACAAAGCAATAGTGAGAACCGTAAGACGCAGCACAATATGATATATTCCATAGTTTCACTGAAGAATTAGGGACGTTATCGTCAAAAAAATTGAACAAGCTATCAAAGACCGATGAATCCAACCTTTTTATAAAAGAATCGTTATACCAATTGTTTCTTATTAAAATATCCAACATTTTCGAATCGCTTATTTCAGGCCCATTTTTTTGATAGTATCTTATTGGAGCTGCATACACATGAAATAAAGGATTTTTGCTCCAACCTCGTGTATCGAAACACTTTTTTAAAGAACCCAAATTTTGGATATTTGCTTTATCAACATTTATCCTAACATTCAGTTGTATTTTTGAATTTAAAATTTTATCTATAGTTTTGCAGATTACATCAAATGTTCCTCTACCATTACAATAGATTCTTTTTTGATCATGAATAAATTTATCGCCATCTAAAGTTATTTGCATATGTAAAATGTCTCTATATTGTGAAAGCAAATTTAAATAGTCACTATCTACAGTCGTTCCATTTGTGGTGATATGTAAAGGATAATCGATCCTTTGAGAAAACTTTAATATCTCTTTAACTATACCGTAGTTTGTCTTTAATAGTGGTTCTCCTCCATAAATTGCTATATAACAATTCTTAGAAAAATTATTTTTATTAGAATTTTTCGAATGGGTGATATAATTAAAAATGGTTTTTAACTGTAAATTAGATATTTTAGCCGGATTGCTATGTTGAGTATGGTTTTCATAACAATAAGTACGTCTTAAGTTACATTCCATAGATGTGCATATTGTCCAATAATTTACATTAACGGCTTCATGCATAATTTTCTCCCGTATGCTCTGAAACTTTTTTAAAAGGTTTTCCTCATCTGTTTTTCTTTTAAAAACGTAGCCGCGTTTCTCTAAAAACTTAAGCAGCTTAGGCTCTATGACTGAAGATTTTGTGTCTTTTATATTTTTTATGTTTTTGAAAGTTTCATTGTCAACAACATCAATAGCATTTGTCAGAGTATTTAAAATTAGCACATGTTTTTTATCTAATCGATATGAACAAAAATACTTAGTGAAATACGCCATAAAACATCCTCGAGTTCTTTCAATTTAGCAATTAGCATCGCTCATTAACTTGTCTTTTATGTGGCTAACGTATACCTTCAACGTTTGCTCAATACCATTACAAGAAGGACAATTAATATTTCCAGCTTTTTCGAGAGATTCAGCCGGACATCCGCCACCGCACAGTAATATAAATTTGCAATCTTTACATTTTTCCATGTGGAAAGGAGATCTGTCCATCCACATATTCAATTTATCTTGATCTATTTATGCATGTGTTCGGATTTTATCCGAAGCGATCGCCGGCTTGCCACTTCATACATATAAATATAGAAAAGACAGTGCAAAAGAAAAAGCCATAAATCACCCGCTCTATCGCCTTTTGCATGATGAGCCAAATCCAGAGATGACTTCATTTGTGTTCAGGGAGACAATGATGAGTCATCTTTTGTTGTGGGGCAACGCCTACGCTCAAATTATTCGTAACGGCAAGGGCGAAATATTAGCACTTTACCCGTTAATGCCAAACCGTATGACAGTCGATAGAGCATCAAACGGTGAAATTTATTACACATACATGGTCAATGACAGCGATAATTCTACGCTCAAAGCGCAAGGGCAAGTGTATTTAAGAAAAGAGGATGTCTTGCATATTCCTGGTCTAGGATTCGATGGTTTGGTTGGATATTCCCCTATTTCAATGGCTAAAAATGCCGTAGGAATGGCACTTGCCTGTGAAGAATATGGTGCTAAATTTTTTGAAAATGGAGCGTCACCTAGTGGAGTTTTGGAACATCCGTCAATAATTAAAAATCCAGATAAACTCCGTGAAAGCTGGAATTCTCTGTTTCAAGGCAGCGGAAATTCCCATCGAGTGGCTGTCCTGGAGGAGGGACTTACGTTTAAACCAATTGCAATCTCACCCAATGAAGCTCAGTTTTTAGAGACAAGAAAATTTCAAATAGATGAGATTGCAAGGATCTTTAGAATTCCGCCGCATATGGTCGGAGACTTAGAGAAATCTAGTTTTTCAAATATTGAACAGCAATCACTTGAATTTGTAAAATATACCCTCAACCCTTGGGTTACGCGGTGGGAACAGTCGATTCAGAGGTCACTGTTTTTAGAAAGCGAAAAGCGAGAATATTTTGTAAAATTCAATGTTGACGGGTTGCTGCGTGGCGACTATGAAAGCCGTATGAATGGTTATGCAACAGCAAGACAAAATGGCTGGATGAGTGCTAATGACATAAGAGAACTTGAAAATATGGATTTAATCCCGGACGAACTTGGTGGTAACTTGTACTTGATTAACGGAGCAATGACAAAATTAGAGGATGCAGGAGGATTTATGCGCTCTGAGTCTAAAGAAACTGAGACAAAGGAGGATGATATCGATGGAGAAAATAACAAACAGTCCGAAGAGAACAGCTCGCTGGTGGAACTGGACGAGTGATGAAAATAACGAGCGTATTCTTCGTATTGAAGGTACCATAGCTGAGAATAGCTGGGTGGACGATGAGATAACACCTAAACAATTTAAAGCTGAACTAATGTCCGGAAGTGGCGATATTACGGTATTTATAAATAGTGTTGGCGGAGATGTGATTGCAGCGGCGCAAATTTACAATATGCTGATGGAATACAAAGGCAATGTGACCGTCAAGATAGATGGAATTGCAGCTTCGGCAGCGTCAGTAGTAGCCATGGCAGGCACACAGATTTTAATATCTCCGGTAAGTTCCATGATGATTTATAATCCTATGACAGGAGCATTTGGAGACACTGACGATATGCAAAAAGCAATATCGATGCTTAGTGAAGTCAAAGAGTCTATCATAAATGCCTATGAGATAAAAACAGGACTTTCACGAGCCAAAATATCGCGTTTGATGGACGCAGAAACCTGGATGAACGCGCAAAAAGCCGTAGAGTTGGGATTTGCAGACGAAATTTTGTATGCAAATAATAATTCTGATTACGAAATATCGCAAGGACAGCTATTTAGTCAGGCAGTATTTGATAGAAAAATTATAAATAAAATTTCAAAAATAGAATCAAAAATAACATTAGAGTCGCTGCAAAAGCGGCTTTCTTTATTGAATCATTAAATTTATAAAGGAGAGAACAGATTATGAATAAAATACTTGAATTGCGTGAGAAACGTGCAAAAGCATGGGAAACTGCAAAGAATTTTTTGGATAGCAGACGAGGTGAAAATGGGCTGGTTTCAGCTGAAGATAATTCTACATACGAAAAAATGGAAACAGAGGTTGTAAATCTTGGGAAAGAAATCGATAGGCTAGAAAAGCAGGCTGCAATTGATTTAGAGCTGTCTAAGGCAACAAGTGCGCCTCTTTTAGAAAAACCTCAAGCTGATGAAAGATCGCGAAAAACAGGTAGAGCTAGCAATGAGTATAAAAATGCGTTTTGGCAAGTAATGAGAAATAAAGCTGGGCTTGAGGTAAAGAATGCCCTTCAAATAGGCAGTGACGCCGAAGGAGGCTATTTAACGCCTGATGAATTCGAACATACTTTGGTTGAAGCTTTAGAGGAAGAAGACATTTTCAGGGGGCTTGCAAACACAATTCAAACGTCCAGTGGAGACCGTAAAATTCCAGTTGTAGCAACGAAAGGCGATGCTTCATGGGTTGATGAAGAGGGGGCAATTCCAGAAAGTGATGATAGCTTTAAACAGGTAACGCTGAGCGCATACAAGCTGGCAACAATGATAAAAATTAGTGAAGAGTTATTGAATGACAGCGCTTTTGACCTTGAGAGTTATGTTGCAAAAGAATTCGGCAGACGCATTGGTACAAAAGAGGAAGAAGCCCTTTTTGTAGGAGACGGAACAGGAAAACCAACAGGAATTTTAGATGCAACAGGAGGAGGTCAGCTTGGAAAAACTACTTCTGGAGCAGCAGCAATTTCATTTGATGAGATCATGGACTTATTTTACAGTTTAAAGTCTCCGTACCGCAAAAACGCAACGTTTTTAATGAATGACTCCACAGTTAAAGCTATCAGAAAATTAAAAGATGGAGCCGGGCAGTATATCTGGCAACCGTCAATGGTTGCGGGAACGCCGGATACTATTTTAAACCGTCCAGTTTTGACATCAGCATATATGCCGGAAATCTCTGCGGGGAACAAAACAGTTGCCTTTGGCGACTTTAAATATTACTGGATTGCGGATCGTCAAGGCAGGAGTTTCAAGCGTTTAAACGAGCTATTTGCAGTAACCGGGCAGATTGGATTTGTGGCGACTCAACGATTAGACGGTAAGCTCATATTACCTGAGGCAGTGAAATATTTGCAGCAAAAAGCTTAGGCAATGTAAACGTACATTGAATTAACTGAAAGGAGATTTTATATGTCATACAACTGTAAAAATTACACAGAACAAGGCGGAGAAAAAACAGTTATAGGTGGTACACTGGAAATAGCTGAAGGAGGCAAAGTCTTAGGACTTGAATCAACATTTACACAAGCGGAAAATCAAGATGAAAGTACAGCATCGACGATTGCAGAGCTGAAATCGGACTTTAATGCGTTGCTTTTGAAACTAAAAGAAGCCGGTCTAATGAAGCAAAACAGTATTTAAGCGGGAGAGTCGATTTATATGAATGAC
This sequence comes from Clostridium sp. CAG:557, assembly GCA_000435275.1. GTDB lineage: Bacteria > Bacillota > Clostridia > Oscillospirales > Acutalibacteraceae > CAG-557. The sequence goes on along the minus strand of FR883855.1, from coordinate 333 downwards.
TTGCTCGATAAAGTGAAAGCAAATTTAATTCTTTATCATAACGAAGATGATGAACTTATAAGGGGTTACATTAATGCTGCCATATGTTATGCAGAAAGCTATCAGAAAATGAATAGTGGTTATTATTTAAACAATGAAATGTCGCAGACAACAGAACAGGCTGTTATAATGCTGGCAACACACTTTTACGAGAGCCGTGACGGAAGCACATCCGGTTTTTGGGGCGATAATGTGCAAGCGTCAGAGCAAGTTTGGAGTACGGTTAATCGGCTTTTACAGCTTGATAAAGATTGGCAGGTTTAAAATAATGTACAATGTACAAGGCACAATGTA
>FR883854.1 GCA_000435275.1 Clostridium sp. CAG:557 | reverse complement strand
CCACGCAATGTGCGACCGTGGTGAGATAACGTCTGATGAAGTAATGAAAGTTATTTCTGAACAAGAAAATAACGCAAGATAAAATCCGCGGGCAGGAAGCTTTTTTTATTTGAAAATCTGTGTTCGCGAATTGGATGCAACGTCACGTTGCCCCCCAGCCCATGAGTGAAAATGCCAAAGAACGGCTTAACACCAACGGCCCTCCTAAATTTACACCGAAGTAAGTAAATATGAATTTTTTGAAAAATGGAGATGAAAATTTTTGAAAAAAGAATTAAAAGACCAAGCGAAAGAAATTTTAAAATTGGCGCAAAACTATGGTGTGGAGCAAAATCTGTTTTTTGCAACCACATTTGAAAGATACCAAACCCAGCTGCAAATCTTGGACGAATTGAGGGCAACAATTGAGAAAGATGGTTTTTTTATTGACAAGACTTATGTGAAGGGTGAAACAAATCTTTACTCACACCCAGCAGTGACGCAGTTTAATAGAACCACAGACAGCGCGAATAAGACGGTTGTAACGCTGATGAAAATAATCACAACGCTGCGAGACCGGCAAGATGGCGGTGAATCGGACCCATTGATTGAACTCTTATCAGGGCGCGCTAAATGATTGGACATCAAAGTTTTCAATATGCTCAAAACGTGGTAAACGGGACTATTCCAGCGCCAAAGTATGTTATCAAACAGTGTGAAAAGTTTCTGGAAACCTGCGATGGAAAATCAGAAAAATATTTTCTGGATGAGCAAAAAGTGAATCGAATTGATGATGTTTTAAAATTGCTTGTAATGCCTCGTGGACTTAAAGCTGGGAGCAGTATTTATGAGTGTTCATGCGGATATCAGTGGCTTTTGTATGCAGCTGCACTTTGTGTTGTTTATC
>FR883853.1 GCA_000435275.1 Clostridium sp. CAG:557 | reverse complement strand
ACTTTCACCGCACACGGCGTTCCATCAATATAAAAATTTAGCATGGGTTTAAGTAAGCTTACACGTTTCTACGAGAAACTTTAGACTAATTTTAAATTTCCTCTCGTTGAGCTAGTTTCCTTAGATTATTAATTTTCATTAGCATTTCTTTGGTTAAATTCAGACGGTTAAAGTATTTTTCAATGATTTCGGTGGTCTTTGCATGTATGAGTTTGTGGACGTCGCTATGTATGATTATTAGATTTCTATAGTCATCGTCTCCACCAAGTTTTTTAGGTACTTTATGATGACAATTGATTTCCTCAATTTCTAATATTTTTCCTGTCACAGCACACTTGCCTTTCTGTGCACAATATATCGACATTCTAGTGTCCATGTACTCGATACTTTTACAAATAACATGTTGATCCATTAACTCGTGGAGAACTTTTAGATTTACTCCTAAAGTTTCGTGAATCTCTTTTCTGCCATCTTCGGTATACTTATTTATTACCGTCTTTTTAAACATTGGATGTTTTGTCCTTATATATCCAATTGGGCACAGCGGTTTGTCATTTATGTATCTAACTTGCGCACTCTTTCCA
>FR883852.1 GCA_000435275.1 Clostridium sp. CAG:557 | reverse complement strand
AAAAGAAATATCGAAGAGCCAGCACAAACAGCAAATGACGTGCTTTTAAGTGCTATTTTAAGCCAAGATTCAATCAGTTGCGAGCAAGCGCTAAATATTCCGGCGGTTGCGCGATGTGTAAATTTAATCTCAGAAACCGTTTCGATGATTCCGATAAAACTTTATCGAGAGGAGATTACGGGCGGCAAACGTAAAACAGTTGAAGTTACAGACTCACGCTGCGATTTACTCAACGAGGACACAAAAGATACACTTGACGGAGCGCAGTTTAAAAAGGCTTTAGTTCGCGATTATTTGTTGAACGGCAACGCGTATGCCTACATAAACAAGCAGCGAAATTCGGTCAAGTCGCTGCACTATGTGGACAGCAAAAACATTACGATAAATCAGAATTTTGACCCGATTTTTAAAGATTACAACATTCTGGTTCACGGTCAAACGTACAAGCCATTTGAGTTTTTAAAAATTTTGCGTGCGACTAAAGACGGAGCGCGTGGTAGTGGGATTGTCGAGGAAAATGGTGAGCTTTTAAAAGT
>FR883851.1 GCA_000435275.1 Clostridium sp. CAG:557 | reverse complement strand
AAACTGTGGGCTATTTTCATATCCTATTTTAATGGCTGCTGATATTTTGTTATACAATACGGACATTGTCCCAATAGGCCTAGATCAGAAACAACACCTTGAACTTACACGTACTATTGCTGAGAGATTTAATTTTTTATATACCGACATTTTCAAAATTCCGAAAAACTATATTTCAAAAAAAGGCTCTAAAATAATGTCCTTGCAAAGTCCGATAAAAAAGATGTCAAAATCGGATAAAAATTTTGATTCTTGGATTGCTCTTTTGGATTCACCAGCTGATATAATTAGAAAATTTAAGCGAGCTGTAACAGACTCCGAATCATGCGTTCGATATGATGATATAAATAAACCTGGAATAAGTAATTTAATGACTATTTATTCTTGCATGAGTGGTAAAAACTTTAAGGATATCGAAAAAGAGTTCGATGGCATTGGTTACGGTAATTTTAAAGAAGCTGTAGGAGAATGCGTTATCGAAAAATTATTACCTATACAAAGTAAATTTTTCGAACTTATTAAAGATAGAGAATATCTAGAAAAATGCTATAAAGCAGGTGCTGAAAAAGCTCGTTGCATTGCTAATAAAACTTTAGATAAGGTCAAGAAAGAAATAGGGTTTATAGTACAGTAAATAAAAATGTACCCGCAAAAGTTAAAAAACGATTTGAAAAATTACTTAATATGAGATGATAAAAAAATTTAACTATGATCGAGGTTTAACAATATGAAGCGTTTATTTAGTTTTTTTATGATTTTATTAATATTATTCAATAGCACAAATTCACTTGCAGTTGCAATGTCTCCACAACAACAAGAACTTTACCAGGCTGCTATCGTTGAATTAAATCCCGATAAGGCTCTCGAGCTATTGCAAAGAAATAATATAAATCTAAATGAGTATATAGAAGTGAATGGTCGACAAACAACTTTTTTACATGAACTTTTGCAACTTGCTTGCGACTTCCATAGATTTAAAACAGGTGATAACAAAAACATAACAGATGACTTAGATATCAACTTGTTTAGTTCGCCAATTGGAGTACAGGGAGATAATTCAAACTGTTTGAACCAAAAGCAAATACAAGAAAGATATAAAAGAGAAATAAATTTTGACCTTGATTATTCTTTATATCAAATGTTCCGACTTTTTTAGGGTTCGGTGCTAATGTTGATTTGGTAAGTAACTATTTTGGTATGAGTGCCAGAGAATTTGCAATGAATTTTCAGACAAGTCAAGGAAATAATCCATTAACTTTTATAGCTAATTTTCCCAAAATTACCACCGCAGATTATATAGAATGTCGAGATAGAACTAGGAATGACGTTATTACATCTATAAGGAATAGAAACTTTAGGCACACTATGCTAATTTCTTTTCTTTATATCATTTTTTATTATTTTATGTAACAAAGCTATTGCGTGTACAACGCTAAGATGCGAAAATATTTTTATTATTACTAATTAACCATATAATTGTATGGAGATAATGATTCTGTCATTTTTCTGTATTTCTTATATAAGATGTATTCTTACCTGCACCAACTTTTATTATATATTCTTCTTGCAGTAAATTATGAAGTACAACTTCTATTGTGGATATGCTGATGTCTGGGCACTGTTCTTTTATATCTTTTTTTGATAATTTTTTTAATGTATTATCAAATAATATTTTTATTCTTTCTGATTTAGATAATTGCTTATTCTGTAAATGTTCTACTCGGCTAGAAAAATCTTTATAAGCGCTCAAAATTATCTCTAAATTATACTTAACAAATGGCAAATATGTGTTTTTAGATTCATGCCAACAGTCTGAACTTTCTCTTAGAGAAATATAATAAGATTCTTTCGTACTTTCTATTATCTTTTCTATGCTTACATATTTACCAACAATATAACCACTTCTATATAGCAGAAGCAACGTAAGAAGCCGACTCATTCTACCGTTTCCATCATTGAAAGGATGAATACACAAAAAGTCCAGTATAAACATAGATATTAAGATCAATGGATCACATACATTTTTACTCAAAGCTTCAAAAAAAGTTTTAGTCAATAATTCAAGTGCTACAGGTGTTTCAAATGCTGAAACCGGACGAAACCTAATCAGCATATTACCTTTAGAATCAGTTTCAGCTATTACATTATCTGAGTTTTTAAAACTGCCACCAATGTCAGAGGCCGAAAATCGATACAAATCCCGATGCATTTGAAGAATTACATTTACGGATGGTTTCATGAAATTATAATTTTCATGTATAGTATTCAGGACTTCTCTATACCCGGCAATTTCGCGCTCAGAACGATTACGAGGAGTAGTTTTGTCCATAACAATAGCCTCCAGTCTTTCGTCCGACGTATATATCCCTTCAATCCTGTTTGATGCACCTGTACTTTGTATCTTTGCAATTTCACACATGGAATCTAATATATCTGGCTTAGCGGCTATAAAAAGATCTTCTTTCCCTTTAAACTCATGTATTTTTGACACTAAATTCATTATGTCTATATTTAAAAGCTCTTTGGGGAAATTACTATAATTGAAATCTCTTATATTTAACATCCCTTTCTGCCCAATAGTTTTTATTAATGCATAATTATAATATAATTTTGTGCAGAAGTCAACTCAATTATGCAGAATAAAATTTTAGTCTATTGACTAAAGCATAGTACTTGGAACTTCATAACAAATATTATTTTTTTAATTTCAAAGAATATCGTTTCCCAACGAATGTTGGTTAATTAAAAAGGCTTTGTAAATATTTAAAGAGTGTACATACCATTGGAAAGATTAAATTGTAAAAAATAAGAACAGATAAAATGCAATAAAATCATTAAAAAAATCGCATAAAATAAAGCATATAACAATATCCATTGTCGTCCAAACCTAGGAACTCATTTCAATAGGGTATGCTTTAATACTCTTTTTATTATTCTTACATTAAAGCCAGCAAAAACAACGATTAAAGCTGAGTCTTTAGGCAAACTACAATGTGAACATCGATACTTGCTAAACCCCTGTTACTAGTTTTTTCGTTAATAGGTATACCACTTAAGATTTTACTCTTTTTATACTTTAATAAAAATGGCCTGCCACCTTAATTAAAGGTTCCAAGCCATCTTTGTTTTTATACTACTAGCTTTATACCTTCCTGAACTATTTTTCCAAAACCTTTTTCCATTAATATTACAATGTCATCCTGCGCATAATTGCCTCTCTATGTAACAATTCAAAGTATAAACATCTAGCAGACACTGGCATATTTAGAAAACTTTCAGTGTCAATAAGCTTCATCCTCATTTTCATCAAACTCCCTTTTTCTTTAGATTGCATAATGATTTGCCAAATTAAAAATTTGGGGCATATATTCCTGGTTTTACCTCCTTTCTATTATTAGTATAATTTAAAAATTTTCCAACACCAATTTATTTTTTACATTATATCATTTCAAGTGTTTTAAGGAATTTAATGCAATATTTATAGCCTCGATAGTAAATATAGCTTTGTTCTGCTGACGCAATAATAAAAATATTCGATTCATGTTTATTTATAAAATCTCTGTCTTTTTTTGACAGTCGATCAAGTAGTTCTTCGAACTTATCTGCATTATTTTTCTCTTCTTCTTTGCAGGCTTTGTATTCAGAATTTTCTACCTCCCATTCCGAAATAATATAATCAAGTAAGCCATCTAAAAAATCTTGCATCGCCAATCTCACTATTTTGCATTATAAATTTTCCTCCAATATCAATTTTGAAGTTTCCGGATCTCGGTACAAAAAGCAATATAAATATTCATTAACAACTTTCTATGATTCTTATTCAGAATTTTAAGACCTCAGTTATTCCGCACACATGCTAATTTTTAAATCATTTCAAAATTCCGTGTTTCATATTTTATAAGTTTGATTAATTTAACCGTGTGAAAGTATGCACATACCTGTAAAGATTTTTTCAAAAAGTTCACACACCATGCACACTCCTAGGGAGAAACTGCTAGAATACGGTGGCATTTTAAGGAGAACCAACAATAAAAGCAGCCCTAAAATCGAAGAAAACCCAGTAATTGATATGCTACCCATAAAGTAGACAGG
>FR883850.1 GCA_000435275.1 Clostridium sp. CAG:557 | reverse complement strand
CGCCGACACGTCGCGCATTTTACTTAGCTTAATAAAATATGCCGTATGCACGCGTTTAAGAATTAAAGATGGTGATAAAAAATGAATTTATTTAAGGTTAAAAAGCGAAACACAGAATCGGAGCGAAGCATTGACGATGTGCTACTTAGCGCTATTTTAAGCCAAGATTCCATCAGTTGTGAGCAAGCGCTAAATATTCCGGCGGTTGCGCGATGTGTAAATTTAATCTCAGAAACCGTTTCGATGATTCCGATAAAACTTTATCACGAAGAAGTTACCGACGGGAAGCGAAAAACAGTCGAAGTGACAGACTCACGTTGCGATTTACTCAACGAGGACACAAAAGATACGCTCGACGGAGCGCAATTAAAAAAGGTTTTAGTTCGGGATTATTTGTTGAACGGCAACGCTTATGCTTACATAAACAAGCAGCGGAATTTGGTCAAGTCGCTGCACTATGTGGACAGCAAAAACATTACGATAAATCAGAATTTTGACCCGATTTTTAAAGATTACAACATTCTGGTTCACGGTCAAACGTACAAGCCATTTGAGTTTTTAAAAATTTTGCGTGCAACTAAAGACGGAGCGCGTGGCAGCGGTGTTATCGAGGAAAATGGTGAGCTTTTAAAAGT
>FR883849.1 GCA_000435275.1 Clostridium sp. CAG:557 | reverse complement strand
ACCCACGCGACCAGCTTGGAAGGCTGGAGTTCTACCATTGAACTACACCCGCATATCAACGAGTTATATTTTATCACATAACTCGCGACAAAGTCAAGTTTTTTTTCTAAAAAATTTGATTTTTTTAGAAAAGCTTTAATTCAAAATTTCCTTTTACTTTTCGATATTATTTTTTATTTCGCTATATCATAAAATTCTTCATTTGCTATTTGCATTTTTCATTTTAAGCAGTTTTTATTCTTAGCTTTGATTCATCTGTGTAAAATACAACCTTATCAATCTCTTTATTACAGTTTTCTATCAACTCCAACGCAATTTTATCTTCTACGTCCTTGCGAATTAAATTCCTTAGATCTCTTGCTGCACTTTTCCCTCCAAAAGATTTTTCTGCTAACCATTTCAAAACTGAATCATCATAAACCAGAGAAATGTTTCTTTCTGCTAAAGTTTCAACATATTCATCTAGCATTAACTTTGCAATTTTCTCAAACGCATTCATATCAAGATTTTTAAAAACAATTATCTCATCTATACGGCTCAAAAATTCTGGCCTTAAAAAATCTGCCAAAGCCTTTTCGGCTTTTTCTTTTGTCAAATCATTTTGAGTTTTTGCAAAACCCATCGCGCCATCTTTTTTATCACTGCCAGCATTCGAAGTCATAACTATAATTGTATTTTCAAAATTAACTTGCCTGCCCTGCGCATCAGTAATTCTTCCTTCATCTAAAATTTGAAGCAAAATATTCATTACATCTGGATGAGCTTTTTCAATTTCATCAAAAAGCAAGACTGAATACGGGCGTCTTCTAACTTTTTCTGTAACTTGCCCCGAATCATCATACCCAACATATCCAGGTGGAGACCCTATAATTCTTGACACAGAATGTTTTTCCATAAATTCAGACATATCAAGTCGGATAAAAGTTTCCGGGCTATCAAACAATTCTTTGGATAAAACTTTAACAAGTTCTGTTTTCCCCACTCCTGTTGGGCCAACAAAAATAAATGAAGCCGGTCGTCTTCTTGGACTAATTTGCACTCTACTTCTCTTTATAGCTGAGGCAACTGCTTCAACCGCCTCATCTTGACCGATTATTTTGCTCTTAAGTTTATCTTCGATTTTTGAAAGTTTCGCAAGCTCATCTTCCTTTATTTTAGAAGAAGGAATTCCCGTCCAAAGTTCTATCACATATGCAACATCGTCTTCAGTAACATTCACTCCAAAAGCTTTTTTAGATAACTTCTTCAAGTCTTCATTAACTTTGGCTATTTCAGAACGTACTTCAGCCAATTTCTCATAATCAATGCTGTCAGGGTCTGCAGCAGAAGTAATTTTTGTTTCTTGAGCTTTCAATTTATTTAAATTCTCTGCTACAGCATCATACTTTTCCATAGCTACATTCCTCAGTGACGCATATGCCGCCGATTCATCTAACAAATCAATAGCTTTATCAGGCAAAAACCTGTCCGTTATATACCGCTCAGATAAAATTACCATTTTGCGAACTAAATTATCAGAAATGTTTATTCGATGATAAACCTCATAATAAGATTTTATACCTTTTAAAACATCAACCGTGTCGTTTATAGAAGGCTCAACCACAGTAACTGGCTGAAAACGCCTTTCAAGTGCAGAATCTTTTTCTATATACTTTCTGTACTCGGTAAAAGTCGTTGCACCTATAACCTGAATTTCACCTCGAGATAAAGCCGGTTTTAATATGTTTGCTGCATTCATAGAATTACTTTCTGTCTCACCAGCTCCAACAAGGTTATGCACTTCATCGATAAACAAAATAATGTTGCCTGCTTCTTTAACCTCGTCAATAAGGCCTTTTATTCGGCTTTCGAACTGTCCCCTAAACTGAGTTCCAGCCACAAGTGCAGTTAAATCCAGCAAATAAATTTCCTTATTTTTCAAACGAGTTGGAACATTGCCATTAACAATAGAAATTGCCAAACTTTCTGCTATAGCAGTCTTTCCAACGCCTGGTTCACCAATTAAACAAGGGTTATTTTTAGTTCTTCTGCTTAAAATTTGAATCGTCCTTGCAATTTCCTTGTCCCTGCCGACTATCCTGTCCAACTCATTTTTTCTAGCTTTTTCTGTAAGGTTTGTGCAATACAAGTCTAGGTGTTTCTTCTTATTTTTTTTCTTTTTACTAGAATTTTTTCCGGAAGTATTGGCAGACTCTTCTGAAATTTCTGAAAAAACATTTTCCAAAAAAGGAAATGAAGCTGAAGTTCCTGCAAGAAGGTCATCATAATTTCCCAGGTCGTCATCACCAGAAGCCATAAGAGCACTCATCTGCTCTGCCATAGCCTCCACTTCTTCTTCCGAAACACCAATCTTATTCATTATATCATCAATAGGTTTTATTCCCAATTCTTTTGCACAAGTCAAGCAATAGCCCTGCGGCTTAGATTCACTTTTATCCACTGTTATAAACACCATAGCAGGTCTTTTTTTGCACCGTGAACACAACATAATTTTTCTCCTTACTTATTAATTTTAAAATTGTCAAAAAACTTTTCTTTTGTAATTCCAATTCCATCAATTAACTTTAAAAATATAATAAAATACTTAAACAAAGCAAAAAGCATAAAAACTGCCGTAGCAGAAAGTAAAGAAATCGAAATAACAGGGCTGTTTATCTCCCAAATTGCCTTTAAAGCTACGATAATTATAACCGAAATATAAAAAAACACTGTAGACAGTTTGCCATACCATTTTGCAGCCGGAGGTTCTATACCTTTTTTTAATAAAAAACTTCCTGCAATTAACATGGATACATCTTTTAAAATCAAAATAATTACCAACGGAAATATTTCAGGAAATTTTATTCCCATGCAAATAATAACCGCAGTTAAAGTTAATTTATCAGCAACAGGATCCAAAACTTTGCCTAACTTTGTTATTTGATTCAATTTTCTTGCAATAAGTCCATCAAACATATCACTTAATCCAGAAAATATTAGCATAAGGGCCGCCAATAAATAATCATCATTTAAAAAATATAATACAAATGGAACAATTATGATTATTCTAATAAAGGATAGTATGTTTGGTATATTAAAATTCTCTTTTTTCAAAAATTCCACACTAGTCCCTCACTTTCTGCACCTTTAAATTAATTTAACTTCAAATAGTCATTTAATACATCTACGTTTATTTTATAAACAGATTTAAAAATTTGCGAATTGTTTATAGCATCGTTTATATCATTAATCATAACATTTTGCGGAATTATCAACAAGGCTGCTCTAAATATCGCAACGAAAATAACCGTAAAAACTGCAAATTTTAGTGCTCCCATGCACAAGCCTAAAATTGAATCTATAAGTCCAAAAATAGGAATACGCGGTAGTTTCAATGCAAACTTAAATAAAAGTTTCAATACAGTAAAAGTAATAATAGTTAAAACTGCGAACATAATTATAGTTATTACTTTTAAAATTGATGGCTTTAATAAATCTGCAATAATCAGGCTTCTGTCTCCTGAACTGTTAAGTGCTTTCAGGATATCATTTACTGTAACTCCCTGCAGTAACGAATTACTTTTAAAAAAATCGGGTATATTTCCAATAAGGCCCAATATATTTTTTGCAGAATTATTTAGTCCAATATTCTGATTTAATATATCGTTTATTTTGCTAACTAAATCATTGTATACAAATTTATTATAATAATGTTCAGACAACTCAGGCGCAAATAAATAAGGCACGAGTACAGATAAAATCATAACAATTAAATCTGTAATTGACTTGAAAAAGCCTTTTTTAAAGCCTAACCACAAAAAAATTAACGCTGCAACTACAATTATCAAGTCAAAAAATACACTCATTTTATTTATTTCTCCTCAAGAATTCATTAATCCTACTGTCACAACAATATGCTATCATAAACGTTAAAAAAAATCAACATCTTTGACTAAATTTGTCGACATCGACATAAAACTTTAACTATTTATGTTAAAATCTTATTTTTCTAACTTCTGTTATCCCTAAAACATAAATATCTTTGCTTGAAAACAGTCTAATATTTTTAACGTCATTTCCAACATTAAAAGAATTTATTTTTTTTCCGGAAAAATTATATACATATACCTCACCATAAGCCAAAGCCGCTAATTTTCCATGATTAAAACTAACCGCTTTTACGCTATGCTCTGTATGAAAAGATTTGTCGACCTTACCATTTTTGTTAATCACAACCATATTAGTATTATTACCATCTTCAGATAAAGATAACGCTAATAATATTCCCTCTTTTTTATTTATGTCAAACCCAATAAGATTTTTATTATCGTAAAAATAATCTTCTTTGGAGCCATTTTTAGCATTAATAACACTTATCAACCTATCTCCAACAGCAACTACATTGCCATTCGATAGATATTCCACACAAATAAACATATTGTCATCATAATTAAGTTTTACTTTAGGCTCTTCGCTTTTATAATCAAAAACATAAACTGTCGATATTATAGAACCATCTTTTGCCGTAGATCCACAAACTGCCACAGATTTACCATTTTCACTAATAGCCACATCCGTAATATAATGGTCAGCAAAATTATATTTATAATACACGTCTCTACCATTTTTAGCAAAAACAGACAACTGCCCAAGAAATCCCTTTGCTTCCGTAACCGCCGCAAAAGTTTCGTAATTTGAAACTGCTGCAGAAATTATATTATTATTCATAGCTGCCGTATGTAAAGTTTTTGACCTACTGGTTATCTCCAAATTTTTTCCACCCAGATCATAAACAACTGCCCTGGTATTGCTAACTTTTAGCATTGGATTTTGATAACAATGCTGGCTTTTATGCATTTCTTTTGCCGAAGTATTTGTTACAGACAAAGTAGTGTCGCTAAGCAAAAATAAATCTTTATCAATAATTTTAAAATTTTCGTTATTAACTTTACTTCCACTTATTTTATAAGGATAACCGTTTCCATGCTGAACTTCAGCGAACAAATCTTCTAAAAACGTCCCCACATAATCTGGTGAAAATTTTTCTCTGTTTACAAAAAGTGCTACAGACAAAAAACTTAAAATTAATATTTCAAAAACCCTTATATATTTTTTGGGTATTTTTTTTATAAAATTTTTTATTAAACTATAAAACTTACCAACTAAACTTTTAACCTTGCTCATGCTAAGATTTAATTTTTCATAAAAAACTTTATCATGTTCCCTTTTTTTAGGATTTTTCAGCATAACTTATCCTCCAAATAAACCCTCGCTAATTGTCAAAATTAACACTGTCGTAAAAAACTTTATTCAAATACAAACCATATGCCACCGCTGTTGGCCCTGCTTTAGCTCTGTTTTTGGCCTCGATTATACCTTTTATTTCACTTGGACTAATTTTCCCCATAGACACACTCAACAACGTTCCAACCATAATTCTAACCATATTATACAAAAATCCATCGGCAGTCACCTTTATCGTAACTAAACCATCGTTCCTGCTCACAACAAAATCTTTTACAGTTCGAATCATATTTTCTGGATTTCTGCTGTCAAGCGTACAAAAAGAAGTAAAATCATGTGTTCCAATAAAATTTTTCGCTGCTAAATTCAATTTTCCAACATCAATCTTATACCAATAATGGAAGGCTCGTCCATGCAGAAAAGGATTTCTAACTTGTTTATTCCATATTTTGTAAATATATTCCTTTCCTCTGCAAGAATATCTAGCATGAAAATCCATAGGAACTTCGGCAACATTTTTTATCGCAATATCTTTAGGTAAAAACCTATTCATTGCCATTTTTAAACGTTCACACGGTATATTTGAATTAATTTTCACACTTATACAATACATATTTGCATGTACACCCGAATCCGTTCTGCTGCAACCTTTTATATCTACATCCTCATTTAAAATTTTTAAAAGTGCATTTTGAAAAACTTCTTGAACCGTAAGTGCGTTTTTTTGAATTTGCCAACCATGGTAATTAGTCCCATCATAGCACATGGATAGTAATACATTTCTCACAAATTCACCGCCTAAAAACACATATTGCTTAGCAAAACCAAAATAAATATTGCTAAAACCAAAATTATCGCAAAAATGTCTTGCGAATTTATATGTAAAGTTTTCAATCTAGTCCTGCCTTCTCCGCCATTATAACATCTACATTCCATCGCTATCGCTAAGTCATACGCCCTCTTGAACGAAGAAACCAGCAATGGCACCAATATCGGAACAAATGCTTTTATACGAGTCAAAATTTTCCCACTTTCCATATCAGCACCTCTAGCTTTTTGCGCATCTATAATTTTTTCGGTCTCCTCAAAAAGTGTTGGAATAAATCGTAAAGATATTGTCATCATCATAGCCAAATCGTGTGTTTTTAATTTAAATATAGACAGCGGATTCATCAATTTTTCAAGAGCATAAGTTAAATCTGTCGACGATGTGGTAAAAGTCAATATTGAACTTATTAAAATCAATATTATTAATCTCATTGCTACAAAAATACTATTATCGAGTCCTTCTTTTGTCAGAACAAGTGGACCAAATCGAAAAATTTGTGTTCCTCTGGCATAAAATACATTTAACAAACTCGTAAATAAAACTATAAATAAAATAAATTTCATGCTTTTAAAATAAGTTTTTGCTGATATTTTCGTCATCACTGCAAAAATAATTGCTGAGATTAAATTGATTGCAAGTGCCAGATAATTTGTCGACAAAAACACTGCTATTAACAAAACTACTAACGATATAATTTTTACACGCGGGTCTAATTTGTGGATAAACGAATTTCCAGGAAAAAATTGACCTAAAGTAATATTACTTGCCAACGCACTCGCTCCTATTTTTTATAAAATTCAATAAAATTTCTACAGCTTCGTCAACTGTCAAAACTGCGTCGTCTAAACCAGGAATAATATCTTTAAATTCTGCCATTATTGAAGTTATTTGAGGCAGTTTTAGTCCAATTTTTTTCAAAAGTTCTTTATTTGAAAAAACTTTTTTTGTAAAATCAAACATTACTAAGTTTCCATTGTCTAAAACAATAACTTTATCCGAATATTTAGCTATATCCTCCATACTGTGAGAAATCAAAATCACAGTTTTTTCATTTAATCTATTATATTCTTTCAGCTGCGTTAATAATTGCTCCCTTGCTTGAGGGTCTAAACCTGCCGTTGGTTCATCCAAAATTAAAATGTCTGGGTCCATTGCTACGACTCCCGCAATTGCTACTTTTCTTTTCTCCCCACCAGATAAATCAAATGGCGATTTTTTTAATAAAGAAATGTCAAGTCCTACAAATTCACAAGCCGAATAAACTTTTCTTTTTACTGCTTCTCCCGATAACCCCATATTTTGAGGCCCAAAAGCTATATCTTTGTAGACCGTATCCTCAAACAGTTGATGCTCAGGGTATTGAAAGACTAATCCAACTTTAAACCTTACAGAGCGCACACTTTTCACATTTTGCCAAATATCACGTCCATTCAAACGCACTTTACCTTTTGATGGCTTTAAAAGTGCATTTAATTGCCTAGCAAACGTTGATTTGCCAGAACCAGTTTGGCCTATCAAGCCTATAAAATCGCCTTTTTCTATGTTTAAACTTATATTATTCAGCGCTATTTTCTTAGAAGATGTCCCCAAAGAATAAATATATGTTAAATTTTCAACTTCAATCTGAGACATAAAAAAGTCCTCCTAATTTGTAAAGGTAGTGTCAAAGACTACCTT
>FR883848.1 GCA_000435275.1 Clostridium sp. CAG:557 | reverse complement strand
CACACCGTTGACTTGAATTCCTTGAATTGCATAGTCTGCTTTTTGGCCCTGTTCCTCTGTCGCAGCACCTATGTTTTTAGGTGTAACCGGTTTCCAAGAGTTGTCATTTCGCAGGAAAATAGAATTATCAGCAGCTTGCACCGAAGGAACGTGCTCGCCATGCTCGATAGCGGCAGCACCTATATCTGAAGCTGAAAGTGTAATATCTTCATTCAACGCTTTATCGTTTATCTTTCGCTCAACCGGCACCGCACCTATGTTTTCCGGCGTTATTACAACAGAACGATTAAAATCCGGCTGAATGATTTTGCCGTTACCTTGAATTGATTGTATCGCTGAATCGGCCTTATTTCCTTGCTCAATTGAGGCTGCACTAATGTCGAGAGCAGTTATTGTTATGTTGCTGGACAGCGCTTTTTCGTTAATTGTTCTTGTAATTGGCACTGCTTCAATATTTTCAGGAGTGATATTAACGATTCGGCTTTCATCTGGCAAAATTGCCATTCCGTTCCCACGAATTCCTTGTATTGCGCTGTCAGCCTTAGAACCCTGGGCGCTTGAAGCGCCACCAACATCCGAGTAAGAAAGCGTTATGTCGCTTGACAGTTCCTTGTTGTTTACAGTTCTACCAATCGGCACAACGTTGAGGTTCTCCGGTGTCAAATTGACCACGTTGGCTGAATCTATCGGTAGCACTAAGCCATTTGCCTTTATGCCTTGAATCGCAGACTCCGCTTTTTCGCCCTGGGCTGCCGTTGCGTACTCCGAACCGTGTTTTCCATCAAGCAAATCAGCATCTAACCCGCAGCCTTCGCCATCCATGGACATGATTTTGCCCATGATATTTTCTTCAGAATACGCATCCATCACTTTCTTGACGTCAGCCAAAGCTTCGTCAAGCACCGTAAACTCCGATGTACTCTCGATTGCGGATTCAAAGTCAGTGCACCGAATAATCTCAATCGATAGGCCTTTTACTTTGAGCTTTGTAAGCTCTTCGTCTAAAATATCAATCTCGCAATCCCGCATAATGCCTGGCACAATCGACATTTGAGATGTCATCGCAAGATTTATAAGGCCTTTTTGAGCGTCGATAATCTCACAGTAGTTGAAAATCAAGTTCCCATCGGGTTTTGTGGCATAAAAAATGACGGTTTTGCCCG
>FR883847.1 GCA_000435275.1 Clostridium sp. CAG:557 | reverse complement strand
TGATGGCGACGGTGTCGGGCTCATTGACGGCGATGGCGTTGGACTCATTGATGGCGACGGTGTCGGACTCATTGACGGCGTTGGCATTGGGCTCATCGACGGTGTCGGCAACAGGTACCCACAGAAAGTAGCATCTGTATAACTTGATGGAACATTTACTTCTGTTAGTGGACAATTATAAAAAACATTAGTAGATAAAACACCAGGGTCAGACATTCCTTTATAAGTAACCGAAGTCAAACTTGTGCAGCCAAAAAATGCATAAGAATTAATCAAATTAACAGACTTTGGGATTGTAACAACCCTTAATCTTGCACAGCCTTTAAATGCAGAATCCTCAATTGAAGTTACAGTCTCGGGGATGATAACGTTTCCGTCTTTGCCACCTGGACATTGTATTAAAATTTTTTCATCTTTAGAATAAAGGACTCCATCAATAGATTTATATTTTGTGTTATTCTCAGAAATATTAATTTCAGTTAAATTTATACAGCTTTCAAATGCATTTTTTTCAATCGAAATCACGGTCTCTGGGACTGTAATAAACTTTAAATTTGTACATCCAGAAAATATATTTTTCTCAATTGATGTCACTCCATTTTCTATTGTTACTGATTTTATAAGACTTCTAAATGAGTACCACGGACTAAAAACAGATGAATAGTCAGCCAACGAGCCTGTTCCTCTTATTGTTAAAGTACTATCCTTTGAATGAAACTCCCATGATACATTTGTTCCACATTTACCTGTACAATAAAAAGGCTTACCACAAAAACTTTTTCCTGAATAATTAGTTGGTACTTTTACTTCTGTTAATTTTGAACAATCATTAAACGCTGCACCATTATTACTTGGTTCCGTTGTTCCATTGTAAGCAAGCGATTCGATTTGAGTGCAGCCTTTGAAATCAGAATTGCCTATGGAAGTCACACTGCTACCCAAGATAATAGATTTTATTTGTGAATAAGGAAAAACTGACCTAAACCTAGATACGCAATAATTATTATTTAAAGTTACCTGAGTTAATCCTGTGCAGCGAGAAAATGCAGTATTGGCGATATAAGTTATGCTAGCAGGCAATTCCACATGAGTTAAACTCGAACAAATATAAAATGCAGAACTATCGATTGAAGTAACGCTGTCTGGGATGGTCACTTGAGTTAAACCTGTACAATTATAAAATGCTTTTTCTCCGATATAAGTTACGCCACTACCTATGGTTACTTGAGTTAATCCTGTACAACCAACGAAAGCCTGATAATTGATAGCTGTAACGCTGCCTGGAATAGTCACTTGAGTTAAACCTGTGCATTGAAAAAATGTATTTTTTTCAATAGTTTTTACTCTTCCTGAAATGGTTACCTGAGTTAAACCAGAGCACCCAGAAAATGCCCCCTCGCCGATAGTTGTAACATTGTCAGGAATGGTTATCTGTGTTAACCCTTTGCAGCCATAAAAAGCACTTTTGCCAATGGAAGTTACACTATTAGATATATTCACTGAGGTTAAACCTGTGCAACGCTCAAATGCAGAATCGTCTATGGAAGTTACATTATTTCCTAAGACAACAGATTTTATTGAGGAAGAAAAAGATGAAGCAAATCTAGACACTAAGTAATTACTGGTTAAGTTTGCTCGAGTTAAGCCTGTGCAGCCAGAAAAAGCTCTACTGCCTAAATAAGTAACACTGTCTGGAACATCTATCTGAGTTAATCCCGTGCAACTAATAAATGCAGAATCACCAATTGAAGTTACATTTTTGGGAATGTTCACGTATGTTAAGCTTTTGCAATTAGAAAAAGCCGACTTGCCAATAGATGTAACGCTGTTTGAGATTGTCAACGAGGTTAATTTAGAGCAGTCTTCAAATGCATAATCACCGATTGAAGTTACACCGTTTTCTATGGTTAATGAAGTTATATACTTCACATACGAGTACCACGGTATATCAGATGCGAAATAATAATTATTCATTACTCCTGACCCAGATATAGTCAATACGCCCGTATTCTTATCTAAGTTCCAACTTACATTGGTTCCACAACTACCAGAGTAGTTTTCTAATACCTTAGCCCTGTTTTCTTCACCTTTTTTAGCCAGTTTCAAAACATCTGATTTAGACTCAATAAACTTAGAAAGGCTGTCAATTGGATTATTGGGCACGGTCATTGATTGGCAGGGGGGGGCAAGGTAAAATTTACCATGTGCTGGAACCACCTCAGTTGCATCACTAGCTCGTACTGCATTCCCCATCAATGACAAAGAAATCGTTGCCGAAATAATTTGTTTTCCTCTGTCTTTATTCATAAAAAGCGCTCCTTTAATTTTGTTCTTGAATAAAATTATATTCCAGTTTTCTCCAGATAATAATATGTTTTGGCAAAATTCTCCTTTTTTAATAAAAACAAATAAGAAAAATTTTACATTTAATCTTAAATGAATAAAAAAAGAAAAAAGCAAAAAACTGGTTTTCTCCAATATTTTTTACTTGATAACTTATTAAAGTGGGCTTACATGTTTTTTTGCCGAAATCCTTTTGCTTTTACCAAATTCACTTTTTATTCTTTTTCAATATTTGTCCATTAAGATTAGCGTTTTTTCCCTCTTGTCAAAAAAAACGATCGAAACTTACATTATTATAATTTACTAGAATTATTGTAATTTTTCATAAGGTATCATTAGGTGACAAAAGTACAAAAAATTTTAAATTAAAATACTGTAAATTGGGGCTTTAAAAGTCTATAACAATAATTGTTTTTTCAACAAATTCACTCTTAATAAAAAACTCGGCAATTAGGGAAGTTCGTTTCAGACATGATTTGATAACTTGCCAAATAAATCAAAAACATAATTGCTCCCACGCGACAGCAAAATTCCAGTTAACACACAACCAACGTATGGAATCTGCGACGTTAAATTAAAGTGCGCCGGTAAATCTAGCCTATAAGCCACCGCAATAATTATGCCTAAAGTTATACTGAAAAGCATTTGCCAACAGAAATCTTCTTGCACAAAAAACTGATTGAAGTATGTAATGATGGCTTCAATCAGGATTGCAAACGAAGTTATTTCAACGGTTTTGTTTTCCATCTCTTTCACCTCCATGTTGTTTTAAACTCAGATAAAATCGCGAGCAAAGTTTCTTGAAATTCGCAAAAGGCTATGTTCGCGAATTGGTCTGCGCGACCACACGCATGAATGCATCAGCGAAGCCGGCGTCTTTGGCTTTTTACAGTTGTTTTTCTGCGTTTTCTTTGCTTGAATAAGCTCCAACCTGAACATATGCTTGTTGTTAATATAAAACCAATTATAGCGTTTTTTATAATAAACGCAAAAAAGCACAGTGCAAAGTTGCAATTTCTCTAATTTATTGAATTTCTTTTGTTTTTTAATTTTTTAACAATTTGAGCAGTTGCAGACAATATACGTGCCCAATGTGCTGTCTTGAGAAAAATAAAAAACTGCTAACAAAAATTTTGTTAACAGCTTTTTTCTCTGTTTTTCGAAAAATAAAAAATCTAAAACGTTATTATATCAACGCTTTAAAACTGATTAAAACACGCACAAAACTTAACTTTTCATGTATGTATAAGTATCTCTGCCCCATTTATACAAGAAAGAAGCTAAAGTCATTGGAATGACATTGTAAAGATTTCTAGCAATAATTGCCGCATTTTCACTGATTATATAACTTGATATTTTAGTAGGAAGATCAAACCCTGTTTTCTTACACAACGCACATGCAGGGAAAAACCATAAGCAGAACGAGATCGCCTGCGCAACTTTTGTCAAAGGATAAAACATCACATAAGATTTCACATCATTCATAAATGACTTACCTAAATACACGGCAATATTCTTTGCCATTTCCCACTTAGATGGCCTGCTATCTTTCTCAAAATCATCTTGATATTCTTTCACTTTCACCTCAGTAGGAAACTTTTCAACTACCTCTTTGGGTATGATATTTTTTTCAGGTTCTTTTTTGAGGGGTTCTTTTTTTTCTATAGATTTATTTGAGTCTTCAACAGCCCGACTAATTGGCGAAATGATTTCTTTGTCATAGTCCACTCTCTTTTCAGAGAGCGGACTACTTGCATTTGCATAAGGAGAGTGGAAAAGGAAAATACTACAAGCTAGTAAAAAACTTATTGTCTTTTTCATGGTTAAACCTCAACTGTTTCATCTGATGTTCTAAAACAAGGGAAACTTGACGGATTTTTAAAATAACAAGCTATTGCTATCGCAGCAGTAACAACAACTGTAGCAGCAACAGAAACAATTGTAGCAATTAGGGCTGTTTTGTTATTTTTTGAATTATTCTCACCGTTTAAACTGTTAGTCTGAATAGAAGTTTTTATAGGAGTCGGCAATAC
>FR883846.1 GCA_000435275.1 Clostridium sp. CAG:557 | reverse complement strand
GGCGGTTCGGTAAAGGCGATGGATTCCAGCGGTACAGTGAATTCGATTTCCCCGGCGCCGACATCAGATGGTAAGACATCTGTATACCTCGGTATCCTCGAAAATCAAGCCGGAGTGCAAAGTATAATAGTTGACAATGTAGACTACAAAGTTGCTGGTAACCACCCAGACGACAACAATTTCTACTTGTATATGACTGGAATCAATCATATTATTGCCGGAAATGGCTGGTATACTGCTAGCTATGACAGTAGTAGCAATAATTTTACGTTTAATATTAAAGATTTGGAAGTACATAACGAAGAAGGAAACCTTGCAGCTGATGTGTGCAGTTATGAAAGTAACGTTGTGACCATAAATGCTACTGACGCAGAAAAGATATACACAATAAAGCTTAGAAATGGCATAACTCAAACCTCCGATAGAATAGTTATAAAAACGAATGCCACTATTATTTTAGAAAACGTAAACATTAATACGTCTACGGGAGCACCACTAGAAGTGCAAGGAAACAATGCCGAAAACGCAAGCGATAAC
>FR883845.1:32019-34023 GCA_000435275.1 Clostridium sp. CAG:557 | reverse complement strand
AAATTTTCTTTCTAGCTTAAGTTGCGGGCATTGAGCCCGGGCGCATATATCGTCAAAAATATCTGTCTCAAAGTTTTTTTAGTCTTTGTACTGCTTTCAAAATACTTTCTCTATCTCCAAATGAGGTTAGCCTAAAGTAACCTTCACCATTTTGACCAAAACCAGCACCCGGAGTCCCAATAATATTTGCATTTTCCAACAAATAATCAAAAAACTCCCAAGACGACATATTACCTGGGCACTTCAGCCAAATATAAGGTGAATTTTCTCCACCGGTAAAATAAATATTTTTCTTGCGCAAAACCTCAGCAATAAGATGTGCATTTTCTTTGTAATAATTTATATTTTCCCCAATTTGTTCCAATCCGTTTTTAGAAAAAACTGCGGCGGCACCTTTTTGAACGATATAAGCCACGCCATTGAACTTTGTCGACTGGCGTCTAAACCACAAACTATTTACAGAAATATTGTCAAAAATCATATCTTTAGGCACAATCGTATAACCACATCTAACTCCAGTAAATCCTGCCGTTTTGGAAAATGAACATAACTCTATTGCACATTTTTTAGCGCCTTCAATTTCAAAAATACTACGAGGTAAACTTTCATCCGAAATAAACGCCTCATAGGCTGCATCAAATAAAATTATTGCCTTGTTTGTCAAAGCATAATTCACCCATTTTTGGAGCTGTTCATGGTTATAAACTGCCCCCGTCGGGTTATTGGGCGAACATAAATAAATTATATCCGCTTTCACAGTTTCGTCCGGCAATGGCAAAAAATTATTTTCCTTATTGGCATTAACATATCGTATTTTTCGGCCTGCCATCACATTTGTGTCTACATAAACCGGGTAAACCGGATCAGGAATCAGCACTGTATTATCGCCTGAAAAAATATCTAAAATATTGGCAACGTCACTTTTTGAGCCATCACTCACAAAAATTTCATCAATATTTACATCAATATTTCTATCAGTATAATAATCTCTTATTGCATTTCTCAAAAAATCATAGCCTTGGTAAGGACCATATCCTTTAAAAGTTTCTTTTTTGCTCATCTCCAAAACTGCTTGCTGCATCGCTTCAGTAACAGCATCGCAGAGAGGTAAAGTAACGTCTCCTATGCCAAGACTAATTACCTCTGCGTCAGGGTGACTTTTTGAAAATTCACCAGATTTTTTTGCTACATTCGCAAAAAGATAGCTGTCTTTTAGATTCAAATAATTCAAATTTAATTTCATTAAGATAATCCCCTCAAAAAATATTTGATTTGTTTCTATTTTCCAAAGACGCTGCTGTTATGCCTTTTCCGAGCCCAGAAACAACTCCACCAGTTACAAAGATGTATTTCGTCATACTTCAACCACTCCTTCAAAAACTTTTTTTGCACTGCCCGTCATATAAACCGCATCATCAGAGTAATTTATTGTTAAAGTCCCACCTTTTAAATTAACGGTGATATTCTCATTTTTTGCACAAAACCCATTTAAAACTGCCGCTACAACGGCTGCGGAAGCACCTGTTCCACAAGCTAAAGTTTCTCCGCTGCCTCGCTCCCACACTCTCATGTTTAGAATATTTTTGTCGACAATTTCTACAAATTCAGTATTAATTTTTTCAGGAAATAACTCACTATTTTCGAATGCCGGGCCAATTTTTTCTATATCAATTGAATTTATGTCATTGCAAAAGACTACGCAATGCGGATTTCCCATAGAAACGCACGTTATGTTGTAATTTTTCCCACCGAAAACTGCTTCATAGTCAATAACCTTATGCAAATTCAGATTAACAGGAATTTTTTCAGCTATAAGCTCAGGTTTGCCCATATTCACGGTTAAAAGCTCTGCTTTTCCGTTATTCTCTAAAACTTTCAAAGTCTTAATTCCACTTAATGTCTCTATGGAAATTTCTGATTTTTTAACAATGTTATTATCATACAAATATTTTCCAACACAGCGAATTCCATTCCCACACATTTTTCCTTCGCTGCCATCAAGAT
>FR883845.1:807-32011 GCA_000435275.1 Clostridium sp. CAG:557 | reverse complement strand
TGCCATCAAGATTAAACATTCGCATTTTTGCATCTGCAGAATTCGATGGGCAAATCAAAATAATTCCATCACCGCCAATTCCATAGCGCCTGTCAGATAATTTTACACTCAGCGCACTAGGATTATTTATTATTTGGTAAAAACAATCAAAATAAATATAGTCGTTACCACAGCCCTGCATTTTCGTAAATTTTAACTTCACATCATCGCCTCATTTTAAAAAGATTAAAGTCGTAACATATAAGTTAAAATTATACTTCAAAACCGAATTTTTTTCAATACGGCCGACAAAAATTTACGGCGAAGTCTTTAAAATAGCGCCGGAATAACATACGAAATGATGGACATTATTGCTCCTGCAGTGATTACTCCCAACACAATTGGATGAAAAGCTTCTTTTATTTTCATTCTCATCATAGACGCAACCAAAGCGCCCGTCCAGCCACCTGTTCCAGGCAGTGGCACCGCCACAAAAACAAAAAGTCCCCATTTTCTGTGTGTTTCAACTGATTTGCTTTTGGCACTTGCTTTTTTTTCAAAGTGTTCTACAATTTTTCTTAAGCGAGTTTTCTTTAAAAACGCAAATATTTTATCAATAAACAGCAGTATAAACGGCAACGGCAATAAATTTCCAATAATACAAATAGGAAAAGCATATAGCCAATTTACTTTTAGTAAACTAGCTGCAATAAGCCCTCCACGAAGCTCCAAAATAGGCAGCAAAGACACGATAAAAATTATAATCTCGGCTGGAATAACACTAGTTAAATTGTTTGTTATCGTTGTAACTATAGATTCTGCCAAAAAAATACCTCCTTTTTATTTATAAACTTAAAATTTATTATATATTAATTTTTAAGTTCCATCAACGGATTTCAGAACTATTTATAGTAAAACTCGAGAAAATTTGTGCCAATTTACATTATCTGTTGATTTAAATTTGAAAAAAAGTTATAATTATAATGAAAATATTTTTCAAAATTAGGAGGCAAATAATGGCGTTAGATAAGAAAAAAGCGCTTGAAACGGCGTTAGGACAAATAGAAAAGCAATTTGGTAAAGGTGCCGTGATGCGTCTTGGACAAAGCCAGGCTATGCAAGTGGACGCGATTCCAACAGGGTCTTTGTCTCTAGACTTAGCTTTAGGAATCGGTGGACTGCCAAGAGGCCGTATAATCGAAATTTATGGACCGGAATCTTCTGGTAAAACTACACTCTCTTTGCACTGCATTGCTCAAGGACAAAAAAATGGTGGAAATGTTGCTTTTATTGATGTTGAACACGCGTTAGACCCAGTTTATGCAGCTGCTTTGGGCGTAGATGTAGACTCTTTGCTGGTCTCTCAACCAGATACCGGCGAACAGGCTTTAGAAATTACAGAGTCTTTAGTGCGTTCTGGTGCAATAGATGTTATCGTCGTCGACTCCGTTGCTGCACTAGTTCCAAAAGCCGAAATCGAGGGCGAAATGGGTGATGCTCATGTTGGACTTCAAGCCAGATTAATGTCCCAGGCACTAAGAAAATTAGCCGGTGCAATCTCAAAATCTAATTGTGTTGCTATATTTATTAATCAGCTTCGCGAGAAAGTCGGTATAGTTTATGGAAATCCGGAAGTTACTCCTGGTGGTCGCGCTCTGAAGTTTTATTCTTCTGTTCGCATAGAAGTTAGAAAAATCGAAACTTTAAAAAGCGGCACAGAAATAATAGGTGCAAGAACTCGTGCAAAAGTTGTAAAAAATAAGATTGCTCCACCATTCAGAGAAGCTGAATTTGATATAATGTACGGCACAGGAATCTCTCGTGAAGGCGAGCTTTTGGACTTAGCTGTAAAACTTGATATAGTTAAAAAAAGCGGTGCATGGTTCTCTTATAAAGATGAAAAACTCGGCCAAGGCCGCGATAAAGTTAAAGAACTTTTCCATGAAAATGAAAAAATTGCGAATGAAATCGAGGAAAAAGTCAATGTAAACGTCGATAAGCTGTATGGAAAAGCTAATTTAAAAGCTGCCGCCAGAGCCGTTGCCACTCCCGTTGAAGTACCAGTCATTCAGGAATCAGAGAATGACGTGAAGGCTAACATTGACATAACAGTGGATGATTAATCGTGTACATAACAGGTTTAAAAAAAGAGCGCAAAAGGTTGAGTGTTGTCTTTGTTGACGATGCATTTTGGGCAAAAGTTGACAATGAAATTTTGGTTCGGAATAGCGTTAAAGTTGGAACTTTGGTAGATAATGAATTTTTGTCAAAACTTAAATTTGATTCAGATTTCAAGCGTGCAAAAGATAAAGCTTTATACTTACTGTCGTTTAGAGATTATTCTAAAAAAGAATTAAGCAACAAGCTGAAAAAAGGTTATTCCTCGACAGCAGTAGAAAAAGCGGTCGTACGTATGGAGGAATTAGGCTTTGTAAACGATGAAGTTTTTGCTAAAAAATACGCAAAAGAATTACTTTTTAACAAACACTTTTCGAAACGCAGAGCTGAGTTTGAACTTTCACAAAAGGGAATTGACAAAGATACAATTTATGAAGTTTTGTCTGACTTAGAGTGTGATTCTGTTGAGCAAATTCAGATCTTGGTTGATAAAAAATACAAGACAGCCTACTATGACGAAAAAATAAAAAAGCGCGCTGTTGCTTTTTTACAAAGACATGGATACTCCTGGGACGATATTAAACAGGTGCTCGGATCTTAAATCTCGCAGCAAACCCGAAACCATGCGGATTGTCGGTATAAATTCGACAATCCATAAGGTAGTGGCAAAGCCACTGCCTTAACCAAGCATACGCTTGGCACGGTTTCCCATTGTGAGCACATAAAAACTATAAATTTAGTGCAAAATTAACATCATGAAGGTAGGTATAAAATTTTGCTTAATGCCCCGAATAAAATTACAATATTTAGGATATTTCTTATCCCTATTTTAATAATACTTTTACTTGTAACATCAATTTCTAACCGATTTTTCTTGGCTTTGATCGTTTTTTTAGTAGCGTCTTTTACAGACCATTTAGATGGTAAACTCGCAAGAAAGTACGGTCAAATAACGACTTTCGGCAAATTTTTAGACCCACTTGCTGATAAAATGTTGGTTATGTCGGCATTTATTTGCTTTGTGGATTTAAATTTAATAAGTTCTGTACCAGTAATTATTATTTTGCTCAGAGAATTTCTTGTAACATCAATGCGCTTGGTTGCAATGAGTTCAGGAAAAGTCGTTGCAGCAAACATCTGGGGTCGAACAAAAACCGTAACGCAACTTATCGCTATAATTGTAATTTTGGTTTCACAATGTTTTTCTACAAAAATTGCAAATCTATCTTATAATGAATTAAACTTTATCTCGTCAATTAACAATTTTTTTGTTTGGATTTCTGTATTTTTTACTGTTTTTTCAGGATACATTTACATGAAAGAAAATTTTTATATTATAAAAAATTCAAAATAAGGTTGCATTATTATTTTTTTTGTATATAATAGTTGTTATATGGTATGAATATCGTACAAATGCGTTGAAAAAGACTAGTATTCAGATAAATTTAATACTCAGAGAGAAAGTATTTTGCTGCGATTACTTTTTATTAAATGTCTGAAGAATGCACTTTTTAGCTCATAGAAGGAACCTTTTTAGCAGTATTTCTATGCGGTTTTGTCACCGTTATATGACTTTTGAGCGATAAATTCGGAGTGGAACCGTGGCTTAATTTTTATTTTGCCGCCTCTGTTTTCCTTTTTTAGGAAGATGGTGGCGGTTTGTTTTTTATAAAATTGCTACTTAATTTGCAAAATTAAAAATAATTTTAATAAAGGAGCTTCAAAAATGAAAATTTACAACACCATGACACGAAAAAAAGAAGATTTTTCTCCAATAAAAGAAGGGCATGCAAAAATTTATTCATGTGGCCCCACTGTTTATAACTATATTCATATTGGTAATGCTCGACCACTTTGCGTATTCGATGTTTTGCGCCGTTATTTAGAATACAGAGGGTTAAAAGTTGATTTCATTCAAAATTTTACAGATATAGATGATAAAATAATAAAAAAAGCTAATGAAGAATGCACCGATTATAATAGCGTCGCTCAAAAATTTATAGAAGAATATCAAATAGACGCAAAAGGGTTAAACATAAAAGAAGCTACCGTTCACCCAAAAGCTACAGATAATATCAACGAGATGATTTCGATAATAAAAAAGTTGATGGAAAAAGGCTTCGCTTACAGAACAAAAGATGATGACATTTATTTTAGAACAAAGCATTTCAGAGAATATGGAAAATTATCGCATCAGCCGCTGGAGGACTTGGAAGCCGGCGCAAGGATAAGCATAGGTGAAACCAAAGAAGACCCAATGGATTTTGCTTTATGGAAGTCTGCAAAGCCAAATGAACCTTATTGGCAGTCTCCGTGGGGAAAAGGCCGACCTGGTTGGCATATTGAATGCTCTGCGATGGCAAATAAATACCTTGGCAAAACCATTGACATTCACTGTGGCGGCCAAGACTTGATTTTTCCTCACCATGAAAATGAAATTGCACAAAGTGAATGTTGCAACGGTGTACCATTTGCTAATTACTGGATGCACAATGGATACATCAATATAAATAATAAAAAAATGTCCAAATCGCTCAACAATTTCTTTACCGTCAGAGACGTTGCAACTCAATACGGTTATGAACCCATTCGTTTTTTGATGCTGTCATCTCATTACAGAAGTCCTATAAATTACAGCAAAGAAATAATCGAGCAATGCATCGCTTCGTTGGAAAGATTATACACTTGCAGAAATAATTTAAAGTTTATTCTTGAAAAATCTCTTAATGATGAATCCGTTGCTGAAATGAAGTTGCGTGGAAAGTTGTTGTCTTACAAATTTAAATTTATCGAGGCGATGGACGACGATTTGAATACAGCCGATGCTCTTGCGGTTTTATTTGATTTGGTTAGAGAAATAAACGCAAATATAAATATGACAACAAACGTTTCAAAACCTACCGTTCAGTTTACTATTAACTTATTTGATGAACTGGCCGATGTTTTAGGTCTAGTGTATAACAAAGAAGAAAATTCATTAAACGATGAAATAGAAAAATTAATAGAAAAAAGGCAACAAGCACGTAAAAATAAAGACTGGGCAACTGCAGATAAAATTCGTGATGAGTTGAAAAATAAAAATGTCGTGCTAGAAGATACACCACAAGGTGTTAAATGGCGCGTCTTAAACAACATAGCAAACGCGTGATTGGAGGATTTAAGCAAAAGCTTATTGAAAAATTTATGAGTAAAAAAGTTATGGTTGGCATGAGCGGCGGCGTCGACTCGTCTGTTACCGCGCTGCTGCTTAAACAAAAAGGTTATGACG
This sequence comes from Clostridium sp. CAG:557, assembly GCA_000435275.1. Lineage (GTDB taxonomy): Bacteria > Bacillota > Clostridia > Oscillospirales > Acutalibacteraceae > CAG-557. The sequence continues at coordinate 26,646 of FR883845.1, read as the reverse complement.
TCACTGGAGTTACATTAAAATTAAAGCCGGAAAAGTATTTGAATCAAACTTATCAAAACGAAAATAATCTGAATAAAGACATTGTCGACGCAAAAATTGTTGCGGATAAACTCGGAATAAAACACATGGTCGCGGATTTTACTGACTTATTTGAGAAAAAAGTCATAGAAAATTTCGTAAACGAATATTGCAACGGCAGAACTCCAAATCCTTGCGTCGTTTGCAATAAATTTTTAAAGTTCGGCGCAATGTTCGACTACGCTATGGAACACGGCTTTGACTACATTGCGACAGGTCACTATGCTATAGTGGAATTTGATGCGACAAAAAATAAGTGGCTTTTAAAACGTGCAAACAGCAGCAAAGACCAGAGTTATGTCTTATATAACCTTACACAAAATCACTTGGCACACACGTTATTTCCTTTAGGAAATCTTGAAAAAACTCAAACTCGCGAAATCGCTGAAGTTTTTGGACTTCCTATTGCTCAAAAACCAGATAGTCAAGAGATTTGTTTTATAAAAAATGAAAATTATGTCGAGTTTATTAAAAATCATTTTAATTTTATCAGCAAAAAAGGTAGTTTTGTGGATAAATCAGGAAATATCCTCGGACAGCACAGCGGAATTTTAAATTATACAATTGGCCAAAGAAAAGGTTTGGGCGTTACTTTTGGCAAGCCGATGTACGTTGTTGGCATTAATGCGGCCGATAATACTGTAATTTTAGGCGAAGAGGGCGAACAATATTCCAATGAACTTATCGCTACAAACATCAATTTCATCCCATTTGATAGTATTCCCGGCGAAATCGAAGTAACTGCAAAAATTAGATATCAAGCTAAACCAGAAAAGGCTCGGTTAATTCAGTTATCTCATGACAAGATTAAAGTCACTTTTGAGCGTCAACAGCGCTCCGTTACGCCCGGTCAGTCTGTTGTTTTCTACGACGGTAATACCGTCCTTGGCGGCGGAATTATTGCTTAACTAATTCTTTTATTTTTTATTCGGTTAAAGGCGGCACGCGATATAGTGTGCCGCCTTTAAATCAAAAAAGGAGCTGCGCGGTATAGTGCAGCTCCCCTTTTACATGTTAAATTAAACTTCTATTAAATTACTGAATAGAACAATCTAAATAATGGTCTAAGTCTTCATCATCTTTTCTTTTTTTCTCAAAGTAAACAATAGCAGTAGCGACAGCAGCTGCGATTGTTGCAGCAGTAGCGACGATTGCAATAATCAAGCCAAATTTATCGTTACGTTTCATAAGAGCACCTCCGTAGTTTAATAAGACAATTATAATAAAAACTCTCTCAAAAGTCAACAAATAATAAAAAGCAGAACAAAAAGTTCTGCTTAAACGGCTACCTAAAAATAACCTAGGCTGAAACAACATTCAATTTGCGAACTAGCACAGATTTTTTTCTAGAAGCGGTGTTTTTATGAAGAATTCCTTTAGATTCTGCTTGGTCAATTTTTTTAACAGCTAAACGAACGCATTCAGCCTTATTAGCAGCATTCGAATCGACAGCAACAACCGCCTTTTTGATGGCAGTTTTTAAAGCAGAATTATAAGCTTTATTTTTAGCAGTCTTAGTAGCGATAACCTTAACGCGTTTCTTTGCAGACTTAATATTGGGCATACGAGCACCTCCTTTAATAATTTGCCAATTACAGAATATGATAACACCAAGCGGACAAAAAATCAAGAGGTTTTGAGCTTTTTTATGTAAAGTTGATTAAAAAATTACATATAGCGGAATATGAGTGTAAATAAAACTCAATAATATAAATAGAAATGCGTAAATAGAGGTGTTTTTTTATGAATTTTCGAACAGATTTAGCTATGGAGGCCGTTCAGCTGTTAAAACATACGGACAGCGGAATAAAACAGCATAAAAAAAATGTCGGTGATTTAGAAATAACTCAAGTTACAATTGAAACCGACGCTGCTGCTCAAAAATTGGGCAAACTAAAAGGAGAATATATCACCATCGAATTGCCGGCTTTTACGGACAATTTTCAAAATATCGATGATAAAATAGAGGTAATTTCTAAGCAAATACGATATCTGTTGCCGAGTGAAGGTTTAATTTTTGTGGTAGGTTTGGGCAATGAAGCGATAACTCCCGACGCATTGGGACCTAAAACAATAAAATCTATTTTGGCTACCAGACATATAACGGGAGAAATCGCCCGTTCAACCGGACTTGACGCACTGCGCTCTGTTGCTGCGATCGCTCCTGGAGTTTTGGGGCAAACTGGAATTGAAGTCAGTGAAATTATTCAAAGCATCATAAAAAAAATAAATCCCGCTGCGTTAATTGTAGTCGACGCGCTCGCTTCTATGGAAACCAGCAGACTTGGTACAACCATCCAAATTTGTAATACTGGAATTTCTCCCGGCTCCGGTGTGGGAAATGCTAGGCCCGGATTAAATCAAGAATCTATGGGAATACCGGTAATTGGAATCGGTGTTCCAACCGTTGTAGATGCTCAAACTTTGGCTAGAAATTTATTGGATTCAGACATAACTCGATACTCTGAAAAAATATCTCAAAAAACTGCCCCTCGCGGCGAACTCATGATGGTTACTCCCAGAGAAATAGATTTGCTTATCGAACGCTCGTCAAAATTGCTAGCAATGTCTATAAACGGCGCATTACAGCCCAAATTTTCTGTTAATGATATCATGTCACTAGTCTGATAACTAGCATAAATTTTGCGGCAACTGCATACTTTTACTAAAGATTAAATCTTTTATGGATGTCTGGAGGTAAAAGGATGTTAATTGACGTTAAAAAATTCAAAAAATTTATCCTTTATTTTTTGTCAACCAGTTCCGCGACAGTTTGCTGTTTGTGCTTGGCTATCCAAGTTTTTGAGATATCTAAAAAAAATTTAGGATTATTTGAGGTATTCTCTCTGAGTTTTATTATGTCTGATGGTGATATGCGCTGCGCTGAAACAAAAATAAATGTTGGCGATTTTAACATCAATGAGGTTATTAATTTGGATATTCATAGCCCAAATTCTCCATTAATTTCTAATTTTGGAAACAGTAATATAGAAAATGCACGTGCACAAAGCGGTGATTATCCAGACATATCTGACTTTTCGATTCCTCATAATGAGGGCGAAAATACTTTTAAAATCATTGAAAGTCATTTTGGTGACAACGGTTTAAAATACGAAAATTTTTATGTTAACAATAAATCTGGTATCGAACTTAACATTGCAGAAGAACTGTCAAAAAAGCCCGATATGAACATAAAAAAAGATGGTTCTCCACAAGTTTTGATTTACCACACACACACATGCGAATCTTTTATGGATAGAGACCAAGGTTTTTACTTTGAAAGCTTTTATCCTCGAACAGAAGACAAACGCTACAGTGTTGTCCGGGTTGGTGACGCAATATGTGAAAGCTTGAAAAAAGCCGGTATCGGTTTCATTCATGACACGACCTGTCATGATTCTCCGAGTTTTAGCGGCTCTTATAAACGAAGTGCCNNNNTTATAAACGAAGTGCCGAAACTATCGACAAAAATTTGGCCGAGCATCCATCCATTCAAGTAACAATCGATATCCATCGCGATACTATCGGCAATAACGAGCGCGGTAAAATAAAGCCTACTTTTAGAGTCGGTGACAAAAAAGCTGCTCAGATTATGATTATGTCAGGGTGCGATTTAGACGGCAGTATGAACTTTCCTGATTGGGAATTTAACTTACGCTTTGCGCTTAGGCTTCAAAAAAGCGCCGAAACCTTATACCCCGGCATGACTCGCTCTTTATTTTTTGGTCCGGTAAAGTACAATATGAACAAAACCCACTCGTCTTTGTTGATTGAAGTCGGAACAGAAGTCAATACCTTAAATGAGGCAGTTTACAGCGGTACTTTAATCGGAAATGCACTCGTTAATGTTTTTGAAGGACTTTGAAAAATTTTTTTAGGGTGATTAAATGCAAAAAAAAATCTTGTCAATTAAAACTATTTTTAATAGCATGATTGCTACATCGCTTATCTTGCTTTTGCTTTTGGGATTTATTATAGTGGAAAAAAATACTCGAAAAATAGGATTCGCCGATAATAATCCTTGGTTTATTTACAAAGATTCCTATGATGATGGTCATTATTTTAAAATCAGATTTATGAATAAATTCTGTACTGTAGATTTTTCTGGCTTATACAACGTAACAGATGCTATTTTAAATTATGTGAATCAATTTGCGAGTGCAGTAAAAAATATGTCAAAAAATATGTGAATTTTAAATTTTGTATTGCTTAAAAATATGATTGTGTTATAATGTAGGTATCAGTTTCTATTTTTTTATGTATTTTGCTGTAAAGAGGAGGTCTGTGCATGCATTTTTGCGTTTTTTTAACACAAAAGTGCACGATTAAAAATGAAAAATAACCATACTATCTTTTTTAAATTCCATTTCTGCGTGTTATTAAGCGTATTTTTAATTACTTTTTGCAATTTAAATACCTTTGCAATCATAACTGAAAGCACCAATCCATCACAAAATTCATCGCCAAATTCTGCCGCAAATTCTAATGAGGCTTCATCAAATTCGGTTAATAGCAGCACAAGTTCTGGCACCAACAGTTCTAATGTTTCTAGCTCTACAAGCAAAGTTAACATCCCGTCAAGGCATTCAAGCCGGTCGAGAGTTGCTGTTTCGCCTCCTTCTTCAAAAGCTCAACCTAACTCAAATTCATCTACTAGCAACAACACATCTGCTTCAAAATCAGAAAAATCAGCTCCTGCCGCAAATCCAACCACTTCTGCTCCGGCAAATAATTCCAAAAGCACACCTTCTCAAGATAATAAATCCAGAGAAAACGCCGAGAACAAACCCGAAGTTGCTGTACACACCAATAGCGATTCATCCTCCTCGAACAATGTTGTCTCCAAACAGACAACTTCTGAAACTAAACCAGATGACGCTGATAAAAATAAAGAGGAAAAATCTAAAGCTCCAGAGGACTTGCCAAAAGTAGAATCCTCTGAAATTGACTTTCCTGAAGTTGTGGCCCCTTCCAGCACAGAAAAAACTGAATCTATTAACTATCTTGCTGGAATTATTGCTTGGCTTTGCATTTTGTTAGGTGCTGCTATTGTAATTTTTGTTATGGTTAAAGGTAAAAGCAATGCGGATGTTCCTATTCAAAAAATCTCCGGACATAAAAAACGTAGAAAAAAAGGTCGGCATCTTTTGCCTGACGATTTTTACAGAGATAAATTTTAATAGTAAAGCCCCGCACTATACCGCGCGGGGCTTTTTTGCAACTCAATTTTCAATCAAATTAGCAGCCACAGCCATTGCCGCAACCACAGTCGTTGCCATTGTTTCCACAGCAGCAACATAAAATGAGTATCAATATGATAACCCAAGAACAACCTCCGCCAAAACCATTGTTACACATATTGTTTGCCTCCTTTTGTTTATTTCAATATCATCTTATGGAGTTTACCGACGGCTGGTTACCGTGAAAATTTAAATTTTCGTTAAAGTAATTTAAAACTTTGAGAAAACATACGAAATCGCGAGAAATATTGAGAAAAAATAATATATATATATTCATTTTATATTAAATCGACTTTATTTAACTTTGACCTTAGTTTGATCTTTGCTTTATAATATTAAAAGTCAAAGAAAGTTAAAGTTAAAATAATTTAAAAGGAGATGAAAAGTTTTGAGAATTAGCGATGAAGTCGCAAAATATTTATTAGAATTATTGGAGGAGTCTCATGGTGACATTCAAATTCAACGAAATGAACTAGCAAATAATATCGGCTGCGTGCCCAGCCAAATAAACTATGTCATAACATCAAGGTTTACCCCAGAACACGGCTATATTGTGGAAAGTAGGCGCGGCGGCGGCGGATATATCAGAATTACTCGCATAAAAACCGAAAAAAGTACAGCAATCATGAATATAATAAATTCTATAGGCTCAAAGTTGGATGCTCTTTCAGCAGAAATGATTATAAAAAGTTTAGTTCAGCGCGGAATAATTTCTGAAAACACCAGCAAACTTATGCTAAGTGCTGTTTCTGACAGAGTTTATACCGATATTCCAGTAAATTTGCGATGTATTTTAAGAGCTTCTATTTTAAAAAATATGCTATTAACTCAAATGTAAGGAGGAATATTTATGTTGTGTCAATCTTGCGGAAAAAATCAGGCAAACACCCATATAAAAAGGATTATTAATGGTGAATTAACAGAATACATGCTTTGTGAAAAATGTGCCGCCAAGTTGGGATATTCGAATATTTTTGAAGGGTTTGGCTTTGATTTTAATAACTTGTTGGGAAGTTTTTTTACAAATGGTGAACCTAAACTCACGCCTTTAAGTAACAAACGTTGTGACTTTTGCGGTTCTTCATTCGAAGACATTTCAAATACTGGAAAAGTTGGCTGCGCTAAATGTTATGATGTTTTCTTTGAACAACTTATGCCTTCTATAAAAAGAATCCACGGAAATACTAAGCATTCTGGAAAATGCGCTTCTGCGGCGGGAGAAGAAAATATCATTAAAAATAAAATTCAGTCTCTTAATGATCGAATGAAAATCGCAATTAATGAACAAAACTTTGAGGAAGCTGCAAAAATTAGAGATGAACTTAAAAATTTGCAAGAAAGGGAGCAACCTAATAATGAATAAATGGTACGAAAAAGCCGGCGAATGCTGCGATATTGCTATAAGCACGAGAATTCGATTTGCAAGAAATATTTCTAAATATCCTTTTCCGTGCAGATTAAATGATAATATGAAAAATGCGGTTATAAATGATATAAAATCAGTTTTAGCAGACGATGATTTCAAAAATTATAACTTCAATTGCTTAGAGACTTCCGACATAAACGCAATTAGTATGAAAAGTTTGGTCGAATGTCACTTAGTAAGTCCAGAATTTATAGCGCCAGGTAAGTTTAAAGCAGTATTCTTGTCAGATGCTAATGATATAAGTATCATGGTCAATGAAGAAGACCATATTCGACTGCAAACCATGAAGGAAGGCTTAGCTCTCGAGGATACCTACCAGCTTGCAGACGAAATCGATACTAAACTCGACAAATCCTTAAAATTTGCATTCAGTGAGCAACTTGGCTATTTGACACAATGTCCCACAAATTTAGGAACCGGTATGAGAGCCTCTGTTATGCTGCATTTGCCTGCACTTAGAAAATGCGGAATGATTGAAAAAATTTCGTCAAGCTTAATAAAATTAGGTTTGACTATTCGTGGACTCTACGGTGAGGGGTCGGAGCCTAAGGGTGATATTTATCAAATTTCTAACCAGGTTACGCTGGGAATTTCTGAAAAAACTGCTCTCAAAAACTTAAATGATATTACATTACAAATAATAAATCAGGAAAGAAATTGCAGAAAAGAATTGGCCAAAAATATTCAAGTAATCGACTCTATAAGCAGGTCTGTGGGCATTTTGAAAACCGCAAAACTTTTAAATAATGACGAATTTATGAAGCTGATTTCTAACGCTAGGTTAGGATTATCTATTGGTCTTATTAAAGGGGTCTCATATGATGTTCTTAATGAAATTGTGGTTAAATCTCAGCCTTTCACTTTGATGCAAAATTCAAATTGTGAACTTTCTGCGCTTCAGCGTGACCAAAAAAGAGCTGAATTAATCAATGAAAAATTTGGAAAAATAGAAATATTATAAAAGGGGGAATTTTTATGTATAGATTCAATGGTTTTACCGAAAAAGCTAATCATGCAATGAACTTAGCAATTTCTAGTGCGGAAGAACTTGGGCATACCTACATTGGCAGTGAACATATTTTGTTGGGGCTTTTAAAAGAAGGTACTGGTGTGGCCTCTGTTGTTCTGGATGAACTTGGTATTTATGCTGACGGCTTGGAAAACTTGCTTAAAACTGAAATCGGCACAGGCTCCAGAAGTTCGCTTAGCACTGCGGATTTTACTCCCCGAACAAAAAGAGTTTTGCAAAATGCAGTAATGCAGGCCGCCGGCTTAGGACACAACTATGTTGGCACAGAGCATTTGCTTTTGGCTTTAATCGGTGAGTCTGACAGCTACGCGGTAAGATTTTTAAGTGAACTCGGCACAAGTACGAGAAATATTTTTGAAAAACTTAATGAAACCTTTGGCGACCCCTCTGCAGAGGATATTATGTACGGTTCGATGAGCGAATCTTTCTCTGGTGAAATCGGCACCGGGGGCCACTCAGCAAAGGCTAAAACTAAAACACTTGATCAATTTGGTCGAGACTTAACTCAACTGGCACAAAACGGCGCAATTGACCCTGTAATCGGTCGACAAAATGAAATTGAGCGGGTTATTCAAATCCTTTCTCGACGTACAAAAAATAATCCCTGTTTAATCGGCGAACCGGGAGTCGGAAAAACTGCAGTTGCTGAGGGGTTGGCACTTAAAATCGCTTCTGGTGACGTTCCGGAACTTTTAAAAGGTAAACGTGTGGTGTCCTTAGATTTAACTGGTATGATTGCTGGAACTAAATACCGTGGCGACTTTGAGGACAGAATAAAAAACGCTATCGACGAAATCAAAAAAGCCGGAAATATAATTTTGTTCATAGACGAACTTCATACAATCGTTGGTGCCGGTTCTGCTGAGGGCTCTGCGGACGCGGCTAATATTCTGAAACCAAGCCTCGCTCGAGGAGATTTTCAGGTTATTGGCGCAACAACAATAAAAGAATATCGGAAATACATTGAAAAAGATGCAGCTCTCGAACGAAGATTTCAACCTGTTACCGTTGGCGAGCCTACAGAAGACGAATCTGTAATGATCCTGAAAGGCCTTCGCGATAGATATGAAGCTCATCACAAGGTTAAAATTTCTGATGAGGCCATTAAAGCTGCGGTAAACTTGTCCTCACGATACATTTCTGATCGCTTTTTACCAGATAAAGCCATCGACTTAGTCGATGAAGCTGCATCAAGGGTCAGACTCAGAGCCTATACTGTACCTGACAACTTACAGGAACTCGAAAATAAAATTAAAGAACTGGATAAAGAAAAATCTGCTGCAATAAATGAGCAAAACTTTGAGCACGCAGCAAAATTAAGAGACGAAGAGAAATCTGTAAAGAAAAACTTGGATGAACAGCGTAAATTATGGCAAAGTAAGCACGAAAATACAAACGGAGAAGTCACCGAGGAAGACATTGCACAGATAGTTTCTAATTGGAGTGGTATTCCTGTAGTTCAATTGACGCAGGCCGAAAGTGAACGGCTTTTAAATATGGAAAACATTCTGCATGAAAGAATTATCGGGCAAAACGAAGCTGTTGAACAAGTTTCAAAAGCCATTCGTCGTGGCAGAGTCGGCCTAAAAGATCCAAAACGTCCAGTTGGTTCATTTATATTTTTAGGCCCTACCGGCGTCGGAAAAACTGAGCTTTGCAAAGCTTTGGCTCAGGCAATGTTTGGTGATGAAAACGCTATAATTAGATTTGATATGTCCGAGTATATGGAAAAACATACCGTTTCCAAACTTATCGGCTCACCTCCTGGATATGTCGGTTTTGATGAAGGCGGTCAGCTTACTGAAAAAGTGCGCAGAAAACCTTATTCTGTGGTACTTTTTGACGAAATTGAAAAGGCTCACTCAGACGTGTTTAATATGCTCCTCCAAATCTTAGATGACGGTCACTTAACTGACTCTCAAGGCCGAAAGGTAAATTTTAGAAACACCGTTATAATAATGACTTCTAATGTTGGTGCTAGACTTATTACAGAAAAACAGGCTAATTTAGGCTTTTCTGTGAACAACAGTCGTGAATCAGACAAAGAAAAGCTAAAAGAAACTGTTATGGCAGAACTAAAAAAAGTGTTTAAACCTGAATTTCTAAATCGTGTTGATGACACTATCGTCTTTAATAAGTTAACACCAGATGATATAAAACTTATCGCTAAAAATATGCTTAAAGATGTAAAAGCTAGAGCTAAAAACCTCAACATTGGCGTAAACTTTGATGAAAATGCCATTGAAGCAATTTCTGATGCTGGATTTGACCCGGTTTATGGCGCTCGTCCACTCAGAAGGGCAATTCAATCAAAGGTTGAGGATAAATTGTCTGAAGAAATCTTAAAAGGTGAAATAAAATCCGGTGAAAATGTGCTATGTAGCTATGATAAGGAACAAAAACAGTTTTTCTTTCACCAATATGCACTTGAAAACACAGATTAACAAAATGTTAATCCGCAAAAAAGCAACGATTGATAATCGTTGCTTTTTTAATCCAAAATCACAATTAGTTATGATTTTGGATATTTTCAAGTGCACTTTTAATAAGGTCATGGTTTTTTGTGAGCAAAGCCAACATACAAGTATAAATTAAGTTCGGGTCTTCTTGAAAATTTTGTTTAACGAGCTCTGCTTGCTTTGTGTCTGGAACAAAAAGATTTATTGTCAAAAGGTTTACATTATCTCCGCCAGAAACATTGCAAGAAACATAGCAACCATTCTCTTCTTTTTTTATCGTAACAACGTTTTCATTTTCGCGCTTAACCTTTGCCAATAAATTTATTGTCGCTGCAAGGGTTTTTTCTCTTATAGAAATTGGCAACGCGGTATCCAGTTGGTTTACAATTAATTTTCCGCTCTCTGTAACTACATATTTATCAGGATTATCGCGGTCTTTTGAAATATTATTATTGCCTATAAGGTCAGAAAATGCGTCATTTATCTCAAAATAATTTGCAAGCCCGTTTTCTTGCAGTACAGAAACAATCTCATCTTTCGCAAGTGCCTGATTTACACTGGCAAGCATATAACAAATCAACAGTTTGATATCATTTTTGCTTCTCAGTCCGCCTAAATTTACACCGGCAGAAAAAGCATCAAATTTCATGTTTAAACCCTCCATATTTAAAAGCTTATATTATTACTTTCGAGTTCAATTTTTATTTTTTCATGCAAATTTTTGCTTAAATAATCGTATTTTTCAGATTCACACCAAACCTTTATAGCAATATTTATCGTTTCATCGTTAAAGCTGCTTATTGCTACAACCGGCTCTGGCTTCGAGAGGACATTCCTGTCGGTTTTAATTATTTTATCAAGAATAGGCTGAATGTCTGAAAATTTAGCTTCTTTTTTTATTGGCAAAGTTACATCCAGTCGTCGGCATTTATTCGCACTAGAATTAATGATATAATCGGCGGTAAGCTTTGAATTTGGCACAACTATTTCTTTATTGTCCTGAGTCACTAAAGTCGTATATAGCATCTCAATTTTGGTAACTTTTCCTTTTACATTGCTAGTTTCCAAAGAATCCCCAATTTTAAAAGGTTTATTTACAATAATTATTATGCCACTAGTCACGTTAGAAAGGTTATCTTTCACTGCCAGTCCTATTGTTATAAAAGTCGCGCCCACTGCAGCAATTATCGAAGAAATATTCACTCCAAAACAAGTAATTACCATTAAAATAACTATGCTTCGGAAGGTTACTTTTAGTACAGAATTTGAAAACGAAATGATACTTTCATCCACACTTGACTTTATCATAGCATTTTTTATTATAACTGTAAGTTTGCCAGCCAAAAACCACCCAATAAAAAACGTTAGCACCGCAGGAATTAATTTATTTAAAATGAATGGCATATATGTCGAACTGATTATATCCATAAAAATACCCACCTTTTAGTTTATCAATTACATTTATTATAGCACATATTTGGTAGAGTTACCTGTTTAAATCAAAACTTCTTGAAAAAGTTTCACATTTAATATAATATATAATAAATTAAGTGTAAATTGATGGGAGTCTTAATAAAATCATGGACAATACAAATGATGTCAATTATTATTCAATAATCTGCCCTAAGTACGACAAAAACTTGCTACAATACGACTGTGACTGGCTTTTTCAGGTCAGAAAAAACTTTTTTACAAGTGGAAAAAAACAAAAAAATAAAATAACCAAAGAGTTTTCCAATAAAGTGTATCACTACTCATACGCTCTTGAGGCCGGCAAACCTATGCGTTGGAAACGTATGTTTGGAGATAAAGTCATTGAAAAAAGCCGCATAAATGGTGACGGTTCTTACGAAATTTTGTTTTTCGAAACAACCAGATTTATTTCAAAAATTATTTACTTCGACCAACAACATAGCATTAAAAAAATTGAATATTTCTTAAATAACAGTGAAACTCGTAAAAAAGCCTTGACGCTTAACTTAAACAAAAACGATTTATCGGTGATAGAATATAAAAATGACACAAATAATGCTGTTTCTTATACTGTTTATCCAATTAATATAAATTTGAAAAATTATAAATTTGCAGCTATTGATAAAAATTTCACAACATTTTTGTGCTTAACTGACCAAGGCACGGTAACCTACAGCACGCAAGAACAATTAGCGGCTTTAGAAAACATGAAAAAATTCGAAACTGATGAAAACAGCGTAAAAAATCAAAAATACAAACATTCTGAAAATAATAATTCCATCTTAGAAAATAAAAACAATGAAATTAAATCTAATGCAGGCAAAAATAATGTTATTAATAAAAAAATCGTCTGCGAGAATAGCATTGAACGTAATTTAACGTATAAAAAGGTTATAAAAACCGAAAATAATGAGAAATTTTACTACTTTGGCCAGATGAATTCTGAATTAAGAAACGGCAAAGGGGTTACTCTCACAGAACAAGGCACTGCGGCTTATGTAGGCAATTATCTAAACGATAAAAAAGATGGGTTGGGCGTTTTTTGTAATAAATCAGGCGAAATTCGGTATGTTGGCGGTTTTAAGCAGGATAAAAAACATAATATCGGCATAACTTTTGATAAATCTCAGAATAAAATCATTGTCCGAGCATACAAAAATGGAATCGCGCAGGGTATGGTTGCTGAATTTGACGAATTTGGAAATTTATTGTACGCCGGAAAAATTGAGAATGGTAAAAAAGTCGGAAATTTCGCCAGTTATAATATCGAAGATGGCAAACTTTCAGTGTCACAGGTTCGTTCCGATGAGCCAACTTTAATGTAAAACGATGCATTTTATTGACATTCATGATGTGGGCTACGGCGAATGTATCGTCTTTGAGGGCGAAAAAAATGAAATTTTGATGGTCGATTGTGGCTCTATGAATACTATTTTAAAAAACAGCCACATCAAATTTAAGGACTACGTTTCTGACTTCATTATGCCTCGATACGACGACGCGCTTGAAAAAAGTTTTCTTCTGACGCACTTTCACAGAGACCACTTCTGCGGGTTGAAGTACATTTTGAAAAAACAAAAAAAATTTTTTGATAATATCTACATTCCCTACCCCGCTCTGAATGAGTCGCGGCAAACTTTGCTTTTGGAGATGGCAATTTACGCTTTTACTTTTCTTAAAAGGCAACAAGCCTGCGCGAGTATGAGCACGAGCGCATTGTTTATCTTTGATTTTTTGAGAAAAAACAGCTTTGCAAACAATGTCATTCCTCTAAAACGCGACGATATTTTTGAATTCGCGGGAATAAAATATAACGTGCTAAATCCTTTTTGTGAATCATTTCCGTTTTCGCAGGGATTTTCCGATATTATTGGTGCTCTTGACGCTTTATTAAAAAAATCTTTGCAGACTGATTTGATTGATGAATTTTTCCATTTAAGAAATTTATTTTGCCGCGAATACATTAACTGTTGCGATTTATGCAGAGAAACTGATTCATTTTTTGATGAAAATATAACTGAATCAATAAAAAATCTTAATTTCTGCACTATTGAGCTAAACAATTTATCAAAAAAATTAATCTATATCGATGTTGCCGATGAAATAATGTCGTTTTTAAACGATGAAAATACTCGTATACAATACAGCTCTGCGCAAAATTCTGCCAGCATAGTTTTTCAAAATGAACTTCAAAATTCTTTTAACGGCGGAAACATACTGATGACCGCCGACGTTACTCGTGATATTTTAAATTTACTTGAAAATGATTTATTTCAGGTCTATAATGTAATAAAAGCCCCTCATCATGGCACAAATAATTATCAGAGTGATGTTTTAAATCGTTTAACTTGCTCTCACATTATAATTTCAAACGGAGAATATCATGCCGGCAGCAAAATTTCTGTCAATTATGCTAATAACACTGCCATAAAGCACTGTGTCGGAACAGAAAATTGTGATTATTTACTTAAAAGCCATTCTTGCTGCAATCGGATCTTATTTTGCGATTCCTTACAAAAGTCCGGCGAGTTAAGCTCTCACTGTCTCAAAAATTCACTTTCTGCAGGCGTAAATCGTTGTGGTATTTATGTAGTTTCTCCAAATGGTGATAGAGGTTGCTATTGCGATTAATTTTTATAAAAAGGTGATGATACTATTGGTTTCTGAGATGATTGATGCCGTCAAAAATGCCGAGATATCTGCTATGGACAAACAAAAAATGGCCAAAAAGCAAGCCGATTTGATTATTGAGGACGCTAATAAAGAGGCTCAAAGTATCACTAAAGCAAAAATTAAAGAAGCTAAAGCTAAGGCCGATTTAAGAATTAATTTTGCAAAAAGTTCTGTTGAAGAAGCCTACAAAAAAAATATTAAAAAATGTGAAGAAAATATCAGAAAATTAAAAGAAAAATCAGAAAATATGAAGGCTCAAACAATAAAAACAGTCATTAATTTGATTGTTGACTAACCTAGCAAAGGCAGGTGCGCAATTATGGCCGTTCTTCCTATGAAAAAAGTTAATATATGTGCGCTCAAAAAAGACAGAAAGTCTGTCCTCGAAACTTTACAGCGTTTGGGATTGGTAGAGGTTTCTGATTTGGATAAAAATTCGACCGATTTTAAGACAATCGACACTTTTAATATGCGTTCAGTTTTTGATAAAAATAAATTTATAGCTCAAAATGCTTTGGAAATCCTCGAGAAATACCTCCCAGAAGAAAAAGTCTTTCTCAGCAGTATACGGGGGCAAAATGACATTTCAAAGGAAAATTATTATATTTTTGCAAACGAAACTGAAGAAATCATGCGCGTTGCAAATGAAATCGTACGTCTTTCTAAATTAATTGACGATGAAAATGCTGAAGTCGTTCGGTTACACGCTCAAATTGATGCACTGTCCGACTGGAAACCTCTTGATGTCCCAATGAATTTTGAAGGAACTAAAAAAACTCGTGCTTTTATTGGCTCTTTACCTTTAGACATCAGCGAATCTGACGCAAAATTGCTGCTGGCTAAGGCATTGCCAAATGAAGAAATGTACACATTGCAAGTTTTATCTAGAAGTACTGAACAAACTTGTATTTTCATTTTGTGTCATATTTCGTTAGCTGACAAAATTTGGTCTGTGCTCAGAGAAAATGGCTTCGCATTGCCGACTTTCGTTTCTGATGAAGTTCCTAGTTTGAAAATAGAGGAAATTTTGCACAGAATAAAAGACCTCGAAACACAAATTTTTAATGCGGAAAAAGAAATTAAAAGTTACAAAGGTCAGCGAAATGCAATAAAGTTTATGGTTGATTATCATACTATGCGTTCGCAAAAATATGAGGTCATCTCCAAACTTTGGCACACAAAAAATGTATTTATGCTGAGTGGATTTATTCCTCAAAAATATGCAAAAAAATTGGAAACTGCTTTGACTTCCAAGTTCGATATTGCAATTGACTTCTCTGCGCCGGATGATAATGACGATGTTCCAGTCACTTTGCAAAATAATTCCTTCGCTTCGCCGGTTGAAGGCGTTCTCGAAAGTTATAGCTTGCCGGGAAAAGGTGAAGTTGACCCTACTTCTGTGATGGCAATTTTTTATTATATTTTGTTCGGAATGATGCTTTCTGACGCGGCTTATGGGCTTATAATCGTTGCGGCCTGCGGATTCGTCTTGACAAAATATAAAAACATTAAACCCGGAATGAAAAAAGCTTTGAAGATGTTTTTGTTTTGCGGAATTTCCACGACTTTTTGGGGCATTTTATTCGGAAGCTATTTCGGAGATGTTATTGACGTGGTCTCTACGACCTTCTTTAATTCACCTGTAATCGTTCCTGCACTGTGGTTTGTTCCACTTAACGAGCCTATGCGAATGCTCGCATTTTCATTCGGAATCGGTATAGTTCACCTGTTTACCGGACTTCTTATACAATTATATGAATTAATTTTGGCTAAAAAATTCAAGGATGCTATATATGATGTGGTCTCTTGGTATTTGCTGGTTGGTGGGCTTATAATTTACATGCTTTCGGTACCAATGGTTGCAGAAATGTTGGTTTTAAACTTTATTTTGTCTCATTCTATTGGAAACGTCGGCCTAATCTGTGCTATAGTAGGCGCTTTATTGATTTTATTTACTGCCGGCAGAGAATCAAAAAGCCCCTTCAAGCGGTTACTTAAGGGGTTATATGGCCTTTATGGCGTTACTGGTTATCTTAGCGACATTCTCTCTTATTCACGACTTTTGGCACTGGGTCTAGCCACTGGCGTTATTGCTCAAGTTTTCAACAAAATGGGTACTATGGCAGGAAATGGCCCTGTTGGAATAGTCTTATTCATAGTTGTGTTTATTGTGGGACATACCATGAATATCGCTATTAACCTTTTGGGAGCATATGTTCATACCAATAGATTGCAATTTGTGGAGTTTTTTGGCAAGTTTTATGAGGGCGGAGGAAGAAAATTTTCACCGTTTTTTGTAAATACAAAATATTTTAATGTTACGGAGGATATTTATAATGAGTAATTTCGGAATTGTTTTAGCTTTATTGGGTGCGGCTTTAGCATCGTTCATGGCAGGAATTGGATCTGCAATTGGAGTTGGTATGGCTGGCGAGGCCGCTGCTGGTGTCGTTACAGAAGACCCTGGGAAATTTGGTAAAGTTTTGTTACTTCAATTATTGCCAGGTACACAAGGCATTTACGGTCTTTTAGTCGCCGTCTTAACTCTTATACAAATCGGAATTTTAGGTGGTTCTTCTGATGTTTCTTTAGGTCAAGGACTTTTATATTTGGTCTCTTGCTTACCTATCGCTTTTGTTGGCTTATGGTCAGCCATTCGCCAAGCTAGAGCTGCTGTTTCTGGTATCGGAACTGTGGCCAAACGCCCTGAACAAATGGGTAAGGCCATGATCTTTCCAGCTATGGTCGAGACTTATGCGATTTTGGCACTTTTGGTCTCTGTTTTATCTATTTTAAATATCCCTAAAATTAATATTTAATTTTGCCTATCTTATTTGTGGGGAGTTTTATTTATGACAGGTTTGGACAAAATTGTTAATCTTATCGACGAGGAAGCTTCAGCCTCGGCTTATGAAATAATTAATTCTGCGGAAGAGAAGGCTAAAAAAATTGTCGTTCAGGCTAAAGCCGACGCTGAAAACACTGCGAGTTCAATCATCAAAAATGCTGAAAATCAGGCTGAATTCATCTTAAAACGTGCCATTTCTTTGGCAAACTTAAAAGAGCGCGAAATGATTCTTGAAGCAAAGCGTGAACAAATTAATTATGTTTTTGACGAAACTAAAAAGTCTTTACGTAGTCTGCCTGTTGAGGAATATTTTGAACTAATTTTAAAGTTGTGTAAAAAATATGTTAGCCCTTTGAAAGGTGAAATCATTTTTTCTAGCGCGGATTTGAAAAAAGTTCCGCAGGATTTTCAGGCTAATTTATCAAAATTGGTTAACTCTATTGGCGGCGAACTCTATATCTCTGAACAAACTCGCGATATCAACGGAGGATTCATTTTGTCTTATGGTGACATCGAAGAAAATTGCTCATTTGATGCGCTGTTTGAAAGTAATTTCGATTTTTTGTCCGATAAAGTCAACGAAATTTTGTTTTCGTAGAGTGTGAACTTTGAAGGGAGTTTTTTATGCGCGAACAATTTATTTATGCTGTCGCACGTATACGTGCCAAGGAATTATCTTTGCTTTCGGCACAGGACGTCAGCAGATTGATGTCCTGCGAAACTTTCGAGGAGTGTATTAACATTTTGCGCGACAAAGGCTGGGGCAGCGAAACTGTTGATGTCGCCGATTATCAGGCTTTGCTGAAAATCGAAGAAGCTAAACTTTGGCAGTTGATTTCTGAATTGGTTCCGGACAAATCACTTTTTAATGTGGTTTTATTGCCTACGGATTTTCATAATTTAAAAGCCGCTGTTAAGGGGTATATTACAGAATCGCTCTCAGAAAATTTGTTTATTCCTGGTGGAAATGCAGATATTTCTCATTTGACGCGGTGCATTGAAGAACGTAACTTTTCTGACTTGCCGGCTTATATGGCTGAATCTGCCAAACTGGCTTTTGAAAAATTGCTTCATACCGGCGACGGACAACTTTGCGACAACATTATAGACAAGGCTTTATTAGAGGCAATTATCGGCGAGGGCAACCGCTCAAAAAGCGCATTAATTAGAGACTATGCTGAATTTTATGTCGCCAGTTCTAATATTAAAATCACTGTTCGGAGTCTGATTTTGAAAAAAAATATGAACTTTTTAAATTCTATTTTAGTTAAATGTGACTCGATTGATGTTCAAAAACTGGCGGCTGCAACTTCTGGTGGAATTGACGGTTTATGCGAATATCTTGAGTTTACTCCCTACTCTGATGCTGTGCCTTTTATAAAAGAATCTTTACAAAAATTTGAATTTTGGCGTGATAATAAAATTATTGAACTTATAAAATCAGAAAAATATAATTCTTTCTCAATCGGCCCGATTATTGCTTATATTTTGGCTCGTCAAAATGAATTTAAGGTCGTTAGAATTATTCTTTCTGGAAAATTACACCACATCGAAAACGACTTGATAAAAGAGAGGTTGCAGATGATGTATGCATAGAATTGCTGTGGTCGGAGAAAAAGACAGCATTTATGGTTTTGCTGCGCTTGGGTTGGAAATTTTCTCAGTTAAAAATCCTCTTGAAGCCAAAACTATCATCAAACGGCTGATAAGCGAAAACGTCGCTATTATCTATTTGACTGAGTCGATTATTGCGGATATTTATCACGAATTAACCGAAATTACTGCGGACAGTTTCGTTTCTATTATCCCGATCCCCGGCTTGATTGGGGAAACCAAAATTGGTGTTGAAAATTTGAAAAAAGCCGTTATAAAAGCTGTCGGAACGGATATTTTGTTTTCATAAATAATTTAAGCAGGTGAAATAATGAGCAGAGGTATTATAAAAAAAGTCGCGGGTCCTCTTGTTATTGCCGAGGGCATGAAAGACGCTAATATGTTCGATGTTGTGCGCGTTAGCGACGAACGTTTGATTGGTGAAATTATCGAAATGCATGGCGACAAAGCTTCCATTCAAGTTTATGAGGAAACTTCCGGGTTAGGTCCCGGTGCTCCGGTTGAATCATCTGGTGAGCCACTAAGCGTTGAACTCGGTCCTGGTCTTATCGGCAGTATTTTTGATGGAATTCAGCGACCTTTAGATGATATTATGCATGTTTCTGGAAATAATTTGAAACGTGGCGTGGAAGTCCCTTCTTTAAAGCGAAATAAAAAGTGGACATTTGTCCCTTGCGTTGATGTCGGAGACAAAGTTGAATCTGGCGATGTCATTGGTACCGTTGCCGAAACTGAACTTGTTAAACACAAAATAATGGTACCAACCGGAGTCTCTGGCGTTGTTAAGTCAATAAAAAAAGGAAATTATTCTGTAGACCAGACCGTTGCGGTTATTAAATCCGAAAATATCGAGAAAGAACTTTCTCTTTTGCAAAAATGGCCTGTTCGCGTTGGCAGACCTTTTAAAAAGAAATTATCCCCCGATATGCCTCTAATTACCGGTCAAAGAGTTATTGATACGCTTTTCCCTATCGCAAAAGGCGGTGTTGCTTCGGTGCCTGGACCTTTTGGCAGCGGAAAAACTGTCGTTCAGCATCAGTTGGCAAAATGGGCTGATGCTGACATTGTTGTTTATATCGGCTGCGGCGAGCGCGGAAACGAAATGACTGATGTTTTAAACGAATTTCCAGAGCTTATCGACCCTAAAACCGGACAATCTTTGATGAAACGTACGGTACTTATTGCAAACACCTCGGATATGCCTGTTGCTGCGCGTGAAGCTTCTATTTATACAGGAATTACCATCGCGGAATATTTTCGTGATATGGGTTATTCTGTTGCGCTTATGGCCGATTCTACTTCGCGTTGGGCTGAAGCTTTACGCGAAATGTCTGGTCGGTTGCAAGAAATGCCTGGTGAGGAAGGCTATCCAGCATATCTTGGCAGCAGATTGGCTCAATTTTATGAGCGTGCTGGTAGAGTTATGTCTTTGGGAAAAGTTTCAAGAGAAGGCGCTTTATCAGTTATTGGTGCAGTTTCTCCTCCTGGTGGAGACATTTCTGAACCGGTTTCTCAAGCCACTTTGCGAATTGTAAAAGTCTTTTGGGGCCTAGACTCTTCTCTCGCTTATAAACGCCATTTTCCGGCCATTAACTGGTTAAATAGTTATTCGTTATATGTCGACACTTTATCGGACTGGTTTAACAAAAATGTAGATTCGTCTTTTATGGAACGCCGCGCTCAAGTTTTGAAGCTCCTTCAGGAAGAGGCCGAACTTGAGGAAATCGTTAAACTTGTTGGTATGGATGCCTTATCGCCTCAGGACAGACTAAAATTGGAGGCTGCTCGCTCAATTCGCGAGGACTTTTTACATCAAAACGCATTCCACGATGAGGATACTTATACACCAATAAGCAAGCAATTTTTAATGATGAACTTGATTTTGGAGTTTTATAATTTCTCTTTGCACGCCGTTGAAAACGGTGTCTCCGTCGATGATTTGCTTAATTTGCCTGTAAAAGAACAGATTGGCCGATTTAAGTATGTTTCAAGCAAAAAGTCAGGTGAAGAATATAAAAACATTTTACAGAAAGTTGCCGTACAAGTCGGAGCTATATTGAAAAAGGAGGATTTTTGATGCCAAAAGAGTACAGAACTATTGATGAAGTTGCCGGTCCTTTAATGTTGGTTCGCGACGTCGAAAATGTGAATTTCGATGAGCTTGGTGAAATAGAACTTTCCAATGGAGAAAAACGTCGCTGCAGAGTATTGGAAATCGACGGCTCTAATGCACTTGTACAGCTGTTTGAAAATTCTGCTGGAATAAATCTTTCGAACAGCAAGGTTCGTTTTCTGGGCAGAAGCATGCAACTCGGCGTTTCTATTGATATGCTAAGTCGCGTTTTTGACGGTTTGGGACGACCTATCGATGGTGGCCCGGAAATTTTGCCGGAAAAACGTTTGGACGTAAATGGATTGCCGATGAATCCTGCTGCACGAAATTATCCTCAAGAATTCATTCAAACTGGAATATCTGCTATCGACGGCTTAAATACACTCGTTAGAGGACAAAAACTTCCGATTTTCTCTGCAAGTGGTCTTCCTCACGCCAATTTAGCCGCTCAAATTGCACGTCAAGCCAAAGTTCGCGGTACTGATGAACCTTTCGCTGTGGTGTTTGCCGCAATGGGAATAACCTTTGAAGAATCGCAATTTTTTATCGAAAGTTTCAAAGAAACCGGAGCTATTGACCGCACTGTTATGTTTTTGAATTTGGCCAATGACCCTGCCGTTGAGCGTCTCGCTACCCCCAAAATGGCGCTTACCGCTGCTGAATATTTGGCTTTTGAAAAAAATATGCACGTGCTTGTCATTATGACAGATATCACCAACTATGCTGACGCATTGCGCGAAGTTTCTGCCGCCCGAAGAGAAGTCCCTGGCAGACGCGGATACCCCGGATATATGTACACGGATTTGGCTACGATTTACGAACGAGCCGGCCGACAAAAAGGTAAAAATGGAAGTATAACTTTGATTCCGATTTTAACTATGCCAGAGGATGACAAAACTCACCCTATCCCCGATTTAACCGGTTATATTACAGAGGGGCAAATCATTCTTAGTCGTGAACTTTTTAGAAAAGGTGTTACCCCACCTATCGATGTTTTACCGTCACTTTCTAGATTGAAAGACAAAGGAATTGGCGAGGGAAAAACTCGTGCAGACCATTCTAGCACGATGAATCAGTTGTTTTCTGCGTATGCTAGAGGCAAAGAAGCTAAAGAGCTTATGGTAATTCTTGGTGAGGCAGCTCTCACAGATATTGATAAGCTTTATGCAAAATTTGCGGAGGCTTTTGAAGCTGAATACGTTTCTCAGGGGTATGAAAACAACCGAAGCATCGAAGAAACTTTGGATATCGGTTGGAAGTTGCTCTCCATTTTGCCTCGAAGCGAACTTAAAAGAATCAGCGACGAATTTCTTGATAAGTATTACGGAAAAAGTGGTGATTAATTATGGCAAATGTTCATGTAAATCCAACTCGGATGGAACTCACTCGTTTAAAGAAAAAACGCTTAATGGCGGTGCGCGGACACAAACTTTTAAAAGACAAACGTGACGAATTGATGAAACAATTTATTTCCTTAATGGAAAAAAACAAAAAGCTTCGTGAAAAAGTTGAAATTGGAATAAAAAAAGCTAACCAAATGTTTTTGTTGGCTAAGTCCGAAATGAGCGACGAAGCTTTAAATGTCGCACTGCTCGCACCAAAACAATCAGTTTCCATCGATGTCTCTAGCAAAAACATCATGAGCGTGAATGTGCCTAAATTTGAATACAAAACTCGCACTGCTGATAAAAATGATATTTTTTCTTATGGATTAGCTTTTACTTCATCCGGGCTGGATATTGCGGTAAAGTCGCTCTCTGACGTGTTTGAAGATATGTTGAAACTTGCAGAAGTAGAAAAATCTTGTCAGCTTTTAGCCGCAGAAATAGAAAAAACTCGCCGCAGAGTTAATGCGCTCGAGTATGTTGTTATTCCTCAGGCAGAAAATGGCATTCGATATATCTCTATGAAACTGGATGAAAATGAACGGAGCGCTCAAGCCAGACTGATGAAAACCGGCGCTACAAAATAAACTGTGGATACATATAAATTGTATCCACAGTTTAATAATGTATTTAACTATTTGACCTCTCCTCAAGTCAACTAATATTTGTATTTAGGAGGCACCCAGCCACCAACATTATCCTTACGCTTCGCACGGATGTATTCATCTGCCGCAGATAACCCGCTTCCTCCAGAATCTTTATCTGCAGCTATAGCTTCCTCAGCGCTTTGAAAAATATCTCCAGGTGCAGCAGAAGCAACCCAGCCGGCACGGCCATCTTCAAATACATGAAATTCAACCGTTCCTCCAGAAGCTTCGCTTATTGAGCCATCACTCAATTTACATGGGTTTGTGTTTTTGTGTTCTTTCTTTTTCACTTTAATTACTCCTTCTTTCTATAAAAATAAATTAAGTTACGCAACTTGTTAATATTATACCATTAAATTCGATTTTTGTCAACAGTTTTTGTGAAAATAATTGCAACAAATTTTTTCTCCCAATTGACGTTTTTCTTTCAATAGGGTATAATATTATTAAAATTCTATCTGAAAGGTGGGAACGCATAATCACTTTAATGCTGATTATGTTTTGCAATGAAAAGAATAGAAATAGCTAAATTATATAAAAACTCTGCAGATTTTTCTAACGCTGAAGTTACTGTTTGCGGCTGGGTAAAAACTATTAGAGACTCCAAATCACTGGGATTTATGCAGCTAAATGACGGCAGCTTTTTTAAGGACATTCAGGTTGTTTTCGAAGAAAATCATATTGAAAATTTTAAGGAAGTTGCTAAACTTAATGTTGGTTCTGCAGTTCGCATAAAAGGGATTGTCGTTTTAACTCCAGAAGCAAAACAGCCGCTTGAAATTCAAGCTCGAGAAGTCTTTATAGAAGGTAAATCAACAAGTGATTATCCTTTGCAGAAAAAAAAGCACTCACTCGAATACCTTAGAACTATTGCTCACCTTCGTCCTCGCACAAATACTTTCAGCGCCGCTTACAGAGTTCGTTCTGCGGCCGCTTATGCTATTCACAAATTTTTTCAAGAGCAAGGCTTTATTTATGCACACACTCCAATAATTACTGGCAGCGATTGCGAAGGCGCTGGCGAAATGTTTACGATTACCACGCTTAACCTCGAAAAAGTACCTAAAACTGCAGATGGAAAAGTTGACTATTCTCAAGATTTCTTTCAAAAACATACTTCTTTGACGGTTTCGGGGCAACTTGAGGGTGAATGTATGGCTATGGCTTTTGGAAAAATTTATACATTTGGGCCAACTTTTAGAGCCGAAAAATCGTATACTCAACGTCATGCTGCAGAATTTTGGATGATTGAACCTGAAATTGCTTTTGCCGATCTCAATGAGTGCATGGAAATTGCTGAAAATATGATGAAATTTATCATAAGGTACGTGCTAGAGACTTGTCCCGCCGACATGGAATTTTTTAACCAATTCTACGATAAAGAATTGCTTAGTCGGCTTGAAAACATTGTAAATTCTGACTTTGGCGTGGTCACTTACACTGATGCTGTTAAAATTTTGGAAGAAAACAATGATAACTTCGACTACAAAGTTTCGTGGGGAATTGACCTTCAGACTGAGCACGAAAAATATTTAACTGAGAAAATTTATAAAAAGCCTGTGTTTGTCATCGACTATCCAAAAGAAATAAAATCGTTCTATATGCGCGAAAATGAGGATGGTAAGACCGTTTCTGCAATGGATTTATTAGTCCCAGGGATTGGAGAAATTATCGGCGGAAGTCAGCGTGAGGAGCGGTTAGAACGTTTAATTGCACGTATGGAAGAGTTAAATTTGCCCGAGGAAGATTATTGGTGGTATCTTGACCTGCGCCGCTACGGAACGGCTGTACATTCAGGTTTTGGATTGGGCTTTGAACGCCTTATTATGTATTTAACCGGAATCTCTAACATCAGAGATGTGCTGCCTTTCCCTCGAACTACCGGCACTGCCGAGTTTTAATTTATTGCAAAAATTTCATTTTTCTATTGACAATATTTTTCATATATGTTATCATTATTAAAACTGTTTTTCCAAAGACAGTAGGTGCATGATGCGTAATGTGATTTTCACGCCTACCGAGGATTTGTGCGAGTATACTTTATTGGATATTTACGCCTTTTCTGCGGTTCGCGGAAAGGGCTTTTCGTTTTTTATGTGCAGTTTTAAATTTATCTGTGGAGGTGAATATTTTGCCAAGCGAGAAAATTTTAGAACAAAAAAAGGCTCTCGTTGCCAGTTTATCTGATAAATTAAAAAATTCTTGCGCGGGTGTAATTGTAAACTATAAAGGTATCAACGTTTCTGATGATACTAAGCTGCGTAAGGAACTCAGAGAATCCGGCGTTGAGTATTTTGTTGTGAAAAATACTTTGCTTCAAAGAGCCGCAAAAGAAGCTGGTTTAGATGGCTTAGAGCCTGTTTTAGAAGGTACTACTGCTATCGCTATCAGCAAAGAGGATCATGTTGCTGCTGCTAGAATTCTTTGTAAATTCGCCGATGAAAATGACTTTTTTAAAGCTAAAGCTGGTTTCATCGAGGGAAAAGTTATCAGCGAGGCTGAAGTTAACAATCTTGCCAAACTTCCTACAAAAGAAGTTCTTGTTGCAAAAGCTCTTGGTGGCTTGAATGCTCCTATTTCTGGCTTTGTTACGGTGCTTAACGGCACAATTAAAGGTCTTGTTGTTGCACTTAATGCTATTGCAGAAAAACAAAGTGCTTAAAATTTGAAAATTTATAAAAAATGGACTTTCTGTCCTTACTTATCAAAATTTTTGGAGGTTATTTATTATGTCAGAGAAAGTTACAAAATTAATTGAAGATGTTAAATCATTAACTGTTTTAGAATTAAGCGAGCTTGTTAAGGCTCTTGAGGAAGAATTTGGTGTTTCTGCTGCTGCTCCTGTTGCTGTTG
>FR883845.1:0-733 GCA_000435275.1 Clostridium sp. CAG:557 | reverse complement strand
TCGATGTTATTCTCAAATCAGCCGGCGCTAACAAAGTTGCTGTTATCAAAGTTGTTAAAGAAATCACCGGTCTTGGCCTGAAAGAAGCTAAAGAAGTTGTTGACGGTGCTCCTAAAGCCGTTAAAGAAGGAGCTTCTAAAGAAGATGCCGAAGCTATTAAAGCTAAATTAACAGAGGCTGGCGCTGAAGTAGAAGTTAAATAGTTGAATTGAATTTAATTATTACAAAAAAGCATAGACAAGCCAAGTCTATGCTTTTTTATTTTGGGTTTGTTTATTTTGTTGCTAACACTATTGACTTATGCACTTTTTTGCGATATAATATCACTTATTGTTGCGGCATTGTGTAATGGTAGCACAGCAGACTCTGACTCTGTTTGTCTGGGTTCGAATCCTAGTGCCGCAGCCATTTTTGTTGTCAAGAAAGCGAACAAAGTATTTAAGCTGAACATCACTGCCAACAAAAAATTACCTTTGTTAAAGTGTATTACTTTTGTCAAGGAGTAGTTAAGTTGTTAAAAAAATTATAAAATGGCTTTATTTGAAGCAAAAACTTATGTAAATTACTTGTAAAATTTATATGTGTATAACTAAAATTGCTCATTTTGAGCTTTTTATTTCGAGGTGTAGCTCAGTTTGGTGGAGCGCTGCGTTCGGGACGCAGAGGCCGCAAGTTCGAATCTTGTCACCTCGACCACAACTTAACGTATCTATTGATACAAGCCGAGAGCCCA
>FR883844.1 GCA_000435275.1 Clostridium sp. CAG:557 | reverse complement strand
AAAAATCAAGGGAGGTGGAAAAATTGAAAAGAGAACTCGATAAATCAAAAGAATTCGCGAGCATAAAGGCTGCGGAGATACGGCTGAAATCAAAATTTGATTGGAAACCACTTCGAAAATCAAAATTTGACTGGAAACCACTTAGAAATTATTGCACTTCTCATGAGCTGGAAATGCCTAAAATCTTCGACGCAAATTACGGTAGCGTTCGAACCTATCCAGCTGAAGCTTGGCTCGAAATTTACGGCGTGGACTTGAAAGAGTTGTTTTAGATTCTGGATTTAACTTGAAAAACTGGAGGTGAAGTTTTTGCGAATAGAAATCAGAAATGACAGTGTGCTTCTAGATGGCTATGTGAATGCGATTGCGAGAGATTCTAAACCAATGCTCGACGACAACGGCGAAAAATTCGTTGAACAAATTAGCCCGAAAACTTTTCAGCGAGCGTTAGAAAAAAGCGACGATGTTTTGTGCCTCTTAAACCACGAGCCATCGAGAGTTTTGGGGTCGACAAAGCAAGGAAA
>FR883843.1 GCA_000435275.1 Clostridium sp. CAG:557 | reverse complement strand
TTTAATGATATTATTTATTTGGAGGTAACAAATTATGGCTTTTACAGCTAGTGATGTTAAGGCATTGAGAGAAAAAACCGGTTGCGGCATGATGGACTGCAAAAAAGCACTTACAGAGTCTAATGGAGATATGGACAAGGCAGTTGACTTTTTGAGAGAAAAAGGCTTGGCTGCTGCAAATAAAAAGTCCGGAAGAATCGCTGCAGAGGGTGTTGCATTTGCTTGCACTAACAAAGAGGAAAATGTTGGCGTTGTTATCGAAGTCAATGCCGAAACCGATTTTGTTGCGAAAAATGCAGATTTTTTGGCTTTTGTTCAGACTTGTTCAGACACGGTTATTGAAAAAAATCCTGCTTCTTTAGAGGACTTAATGGCATGTAAGGCTTCTGGCAGCGATTTAACCGTTGAAGAATTAGTTAGAGAAAAAATTCTTACAATTGGAGAAAATATAAAAATTCGCCGCTTTAAAAGATTCGACGGCGTTGTTACCACTTATAACCACGCTGCCGGAAGAATAGGTGTTATGGTTAAATTTAACACTTCGGCCGAAATTGCCGCTAAAGACGAATTTAAAGTTTTTGCGAAAGATATTGCTATGCAGGTTGCTGCGGTAAATCCTGGATATCTCAATAGTGAATCGGTGCCTGCGGATGTTCTGGAGCATGAAAAGAAAATTCTTACAGAGCAAGTTATGAATGAGGGTAAACCTGCAAATATTGCTGAAAAAATCGTTATGGGCAAAATTGGTAAGTTTTACAAGGAAAACTGCTTAGTTGACCAAATCTTTGTTAAAGATTCAAATTTGACTGTTGAACAATATACAAAAGAAACTGCTAAAAAGTTAGGCGGAAATATCGAAATTATTGATTTTGTTCGTTTTGAAAAAGGCGAGGGCTTAGAAAAGCGTGAAGATAATTTTGCCGATGAAGTCGCAAGTATGGTGAAATAATTGATTTTTAGCATTCTGAATAGGGCGTGGTTTAACCTACGCCCTATTTTATCGTAATTGAAGATATCTTTACAGATTTGCAATATTATTGTAAAATAATAATAAAATCAATCGTGGGAGTGGTCGTGTTGCAACCTAAATATAAAAGAGTTCTGCTTAAGTTGAGTGGTGAAGCTTTGGCAGGGAATCGAAAACATGGTATCGATTTTGACACTGTTACTGAAATTTGCAGGCCAATTAAAAAATGTGCAGATTTAGGTGTACAGATTGGAATTGTTGTCGGCGGCGGAAATTTTTGGCGAGGTCGCAGCAATGGAAATATGAATAGAACTCGTGCTGACCATATGGGAATGCTGGCAACAGTAATTAATGCTCTGGGTGTGGCCGAAGTTTTGGAGCAGATGAATGTTGATGTTCGGGTTCAGACTTCGTTGCAAATGCAGCAAATTGCAGAGTTGTACATAAAAAATAAAGCTGTTCGCCATTTGGAAAAAGGCAGAGTTGTTATATTTGGTTGTGGTACAGGTTCACCATTTTTTTCAACCGATACGGCGGCTTCACTTAGAGCTGCAGAAATCGGTGCAGATGTAATTTTAAAAGCGACTATGGTTGATGGTGTTTACGATAAAGACCCCAAAAAATATAATGATGCAATTAAATACGATACACTTAGCTACTTTGACGTTTTGAACAAAAACTTAGGTGTTATGGATAGCACAGCAGCGTCTATGTGCAAAGAAAATAATATTCCGTTGCTGGTTTTTAGCATAGAAAATCCACAAAATATATATGATGCTATTATGGGCAAATCAATTGGAACTACTGTAAAATAGGTTTTTTAACTAAAAGGGAGATTTTTTATGAAACAAGTTTTTATTAATACAGAAGAAAATATGAAAAAATGTTTAAATGCGCTTTCAAAAGAATATATTGCAATTAGGGCTGGAAGAGCAAATCCTGCGGTTTTGGACAAAATTTTGGTAGACTACTATGGAGCGCCGACACCGATAAACCAGCTTGCAGCTGTTTCCGTTACAGAAGCAAGAACGTTGGTAATTCAGCCTTGGGATGTTTCGGTTTTAAAGGAAATAGAAAAAGCAATTCAAACTTCAGAATTGGGTATAAATCCGCAAAATGACGGAAAAATTATACGCCTTATTTTTCCTGCACTTACAGAAGATCGACGACGCGAAATTGTCAAGGATATTGCAAAGATGGGTGAAGATTCGAAAGTATCTATACGTACAATTCGTCGCGATGCAATTGATAAATTGAAAAAGAAGAAAAAAGATTCTGAAATTACAGAAGATGATTTAAAACAAGCTGAAAAACAAGTTCAAGATTTGACAGATAAATTTTGTAAAGAAATTGATGATTTATCTGGCGAAAAGCAAAAAGAAATAATGGCAATTTAAATTTTTTTATTATTTAGGTTGATTGGCGTGTGATATTTATTATGAACTGGTTTAAAAGTTCTCGAAAAAATGAGAAAAGGTGCTTGCCGGAACATATTGGAATTATTATGGATGGAAATGGCAGATGGGCCAAAAAACGTGGTCTGCCACGCTCAGCAGGACATAAAGTTGGAGCAGAGACTTTTAGAAAAATTACTAAATATTGTAGCAAAATTGGGATAAAGTATTTAACTGTCTACGCTTTTTCTACCGAAAATTGGAAAAGGCCTAATGATGAAATTTCTTTTTTGATGAAACTGTTTGAACAATATTTGAATGAAGCTTTAAAAGATTTTCAGCAAGAAAATATTAAGGTACGTTTTTTGGGAGACAAAAGCGGTTTTTCAAAAAATTTACAAAGGCTTATTGATGAAGTAGAAAGCGCTTCCAAAAATAAAACTGGCATGATTATTAATATTGCGATGAATTACGGCGGCAGAGATGAAATCGTTAAAGCTGTAAAAGAAATTGCTTTTGATGCAAAATTTGGAAATATTGATGTTGAAGAAATAAACGAAAAAGCTATTTCAGAACGGCTTTATACTGCGGAACAACCGGATCCTGATTTTATTATTCGTCCAAGTGGAGAGTTTCGTTTATCAAATTTTTTGCTGTGGCAGAGTGCTTATTCTGAACTTATTTTTATGAATGTTTTATGGCCGGATTTTTCTGAAAATGACTTAGAATATGCTATTAATGAATATTCATCCAGAAATCGGCGATTTGGAGGGGTATAATGGCAATTAGAACAATTTCGGGAATTTTGGGCGGTTTAATCGTCATAATCGTGCTTATTTTTAATAATACTTTACCATTTTTATTAAATTGTGCGGTTTCTGCTGTATGCATTTTTGCTACTTATGAAATTTTTTCTGCAATGGGGCTTGGTAAGACTTTTAAAATTACTGTTCCTAGTTTAATTTTTTCTGCATTGTTGCCATTATTAGGATGCAATTTAATCTGGCAAGGAGCTTGGCTTATTTACTCATTTTTTATTTTTGGTGTCGTTTTGCTTTTTGACAAAGAATTAAAATTCAAAGATATTGCTGCGATTTATAGCATGGTTTTGCTTATTACGATTTCACTTAGTTTTATAGTTAAATTACGTGATTTTGGTGGCACATTCAGCAGTTTTTACGTTCTTTATGCACTTTGTATTTCGTGGATGTCTGACATCGGTGCTTATTTTTCTGGTACTTTTTTTGGAAAAAGAAAACTTTGTCCAAGTATTAGTCCTAAAAAAACTGTTGAGGGTGTTTTTGGTGGGGTCATTTTTTCGTTGTTAATTAGTATTATTATTTGTTTCTTTTTTGAAAAATTCATGTTTGATACTGGTGTACGTGTTAATTTTCATTATATAATTCCGATTTCCTTAGTTGGTTCTGTTATATCTATTGTTGGAGATTTGGTATTTTCTGCGGTAAAACGTGGATGTCACATAAAGGACTTCGGTAGCATAATTCCTGGTCACGGCGGTTTTTTGGATCGTTTTGACAGTGTTGTTTTTGTAGTTCCTTTTGTGTATTTTATGGTGAATTGTTTTAACATCATGAGAGTTTAAAATGGCGGAGGTTATGATGACGAAAAATATTTCGGTGCTCGGTTCAACTGGCTCGGTTGGAGCAAAAGCTTTAAAAATAGCGAAAAATTTAGGGGTTTCTATAAAAGGCCTTGCAGTTTTTAATAATATTGTGCTACTTGAAGAACAAATAAGAGAATTTAAACCAGAAAAAGTCGCTGTTTTTGATGAAAAATCTGCAGAAATTTTAAAAAAAAATATTGCCGATTTGGACGTAAAAGTACTATGCGGAATGGATGGCTTGTGTGAAGTTGCAACAATTAATTGTGCTGATATGGTGTTGAATTCGGTATCCGGAATGATAGGACTAAAGCCTACTTTGTGTGCAATAAATGCAGGAAAAAATATTGCTCTTGCCAACAAAGAAACTCTGGTTGTTGGTGGGGAATTAGTTGTGAAAAAAGCTAAAGAAAAAAGTGTTAAAATTCTGCCAGTAGATAGTGAACACTCCGCGATTTTTCAATGTTTGCAAGGTTGTTGTGAAAAAAAAAGCATTAATAAATTAATTTTAACAGCTTCTGGTGGGCCTTTTTTTGGAAAAGATAAAATTTACTTGCAAAGTATTACAAAAAATGATGCACTTAAACATCCAAATTGGAGCATGGGTGCAAAAATAACAATTGATTCTGCGACTATGATGAACAAGGGTTTTGAAATTATTGAGGCTGTTCGGCTTTTTGACATGACACCGGACAAAATTGATGTAATAATTCACAGAGAAAGCATAATTCACTCTATGATAGAGTATGTTGATAACTCAATCATTGCGCAGCTCGGCGTTGCTGATATGGGAATACCCATTCAGTATGCATTAACATATCCAGAAAGGCATCCGTCAGTTGTTGAGAAATTAAATTTGACTCAAATTAGAAATTTGTCTTTTTTTGAACCAGATAACGAAAATTTTCAGGGTATTAATATTTGCAAATCAGCACTTAAAATTGGTGGCACAATGCCTGCGATTGTTAACGGTGCAAATGAGGAAGCGGTAAAACTGTTTTTGAATGATGAGATTTCTTTTTTAGAGATTACTGATGTTGTTCAAAAGGCTCTGAATTCTTGCAAAGCTTCTGAGATAAATTCTTATGATGAT
This sequence comes from Clostridium sp. CAG:557, assembly GCA_000435275.1. Lineage (GTDB taxonomy): Bacteria > Bacillota > Clostridia > Oscillospirales > Acutalibacteraceae > CAG-557. The sequence continues at coordinate 45,929 of FR883843.1, read as the reverse complement.
ATTTTTAAAGCTGACTCACTTGCAAGAACTTTCGTGAAAGAAAATGTTATAAAAAAAGGAGAGTAATTTATGTTTATTAGCACTTTATTGATTATAATTTCAATTTTATTATTTTCTTTGGTCATATTTATTCACGAGCTTGGACACTTTATGACGGCCAGGTGGGCTGGTGTTAAAGTAAATGAGTTTGCAATTGGTATGGGTCCAGCAATTTTCAAAAAACAAAAAGGCGAAACACTTTATTCTGTAAGGTTATTTCCAATTGGAGGATATTGCTCCATGGAGGGAGAAGATGCAGAAAGCGATGATGCTAATGCTTTTGGAAAAAAATCTGTATATAAAAGGCTTATAATTGTTGCCACTGGTGCTATTATGAACATTGTATTAGCTTTTATTTTTATGATGATTATTTTAGTGCAGCAACCTCAATTTGCTTCTACAACTATCGGTAGTTTTTCTGATGAATCTATTACAAATCAACATGGTTTGCAGGTTGGAGATAAAGTTAAATCTATTGACGGCTATAGTATTTCAACTTATACGGATATTGGCTTTGTTTTGGCAGTAAACAAGAACTTTAAATCTGATATCGTTGTTGAGAGAAACGGAGAAACTATTACTCTTAATGATGTGAAATTTGCTACGCGTGAGAATAATGATGGCAAAACTATAATTGTTCGAGATTTTTATTTGCAGCCTATAGAGAAAAATTTTTTTACTCTAATTGCGCAGACGTTTAAAGAAATTATTTCTAATGTTAGAATGGTTTATTCAACTATTATTGGTTTAGTTACAGGAGCGTTTAGTTTTAATGAAGTTTCTGGACCCGTGGGGCTGGTTTCTATGATTTCAAGTGCGGCTTCTGAAGGACTAAAAGTTAATTTTATGGCAGCGTTAAATAACATTATCATGATGATGATGGTTTTATCGGTTAACCTCGGAATTTTTAACTTATTGCCCTTGCCAGCTTTAGATGGTGGCAGACTAGTATTTTTAATTTTAGAGGCTGTAAAAGGCAAACCGATAAATCCTAAATATGAAGGGCTAATTCATACTGTTGGTTTTATTTTACTTATATTGTTAATGCTGTTTGTTTCGATTAATGATGTGTTTAAGTTGGCATCTGGAAAGGGAATAATGAGTTAAATGAAACGAATTTCTAAAGTTGTTCAAATCGGTAATATAAAAATCGGTGGAAACGAAAAAGTTGCGATACAATCCATGCTAAACGTTCCTTCTTATGATATTGAAAATCATGTAAAAGAAGCTCAACGACTAAAAAATGCTGGCTGTGAGATTTTACGTATCGCCATTCCTGATATGGATGCAATACAATTAATTCCAGCGATAAAAGAAAAAGTGAATATTCCTTTGGTGGCGGATATCCACTTTGACTACAGATTAGCAATTGAATCTGCTATGGCCGGAATAGATAAAATTCGCATAAACCCAGGAAACATCGGGGACGATTCCAGAGTAAAACAAGTTGTGGATATCTGCAAAAGTAAAAATATTCCTATAAGAATCGGTGTTAATTCAGGCTCTGTTGAAAAAAATATTCTAAATAAATACGGTCACCCTACTGCAGAGGCTTTGTGCGAAAGTGCACTTTATCATGTATCTTTGTTAGAAAAATTTGACTTTGATAATGTGGTTTTATCTCTGAAATCGTCAAATGTTAAAACTATGGTAAACGCTTACAGACTTATCGCTGAAAAATGCAATTATCCGCTTCATTTAGGTGTGACAGAAACTGGAACAAAAAAATTAGGCATTATAAAATCTGCAGTGGGCATTGGGGCGCTTTTGCTTGATGGGATAGGAGATACTATTCGAGTTTCTTTAACATCTGACCCCGTTGAGGAAATTTATGCTGCTAAAGATATTTTAAAAGCTATTGGTCTTGAAAAAAATGGTGCCGAAATAATTTCTTGTCCAACCTGCGGAAGAACTCGCATTGATATTATAAATTTGACAGAAAAAATTGAAAAAAAAATTGAGAAGTGCCATAAGAATATCAAAGTTGCAGTAATGGGTTGTGCTGTTAATGGGCCGGGAGAGGCCAGAGAAGCTGACGTTGGTGTTGCTGGCGGAGATGGAGTCGGTTTAATTTTCAAAAAAGGTGAAATCATCAGAAAAGTTAATGAGAAAAATATCGTAGAAGAATTGATGAAAGAAATTGAAAATTTATGAGTTAAGAGGTTTTTTGTTTTGTGTGCGTTTGGAGATTTTCTTGATAAATATATAGAGAAAAATTTATTTTCGACGGATGTTTTAAGCGGAAATATTGTTTCTATGGATATAGATTCAAAGAATAGAATGCTAAAAATAGATGTGGCGTTTTCACAGCCCGTGAAGCGCCTTACTCTTTTTGAAATTGAAAAAAAATTACAAAATTCTAAATTAAACTTATACAAAGTTAGTATTAATCCTTCTTTTCCAAGTGAAACTTTTTTTGCGGAATATTATAATGATTTGATTCAGCAAATTTCTAAAGAAACCAAAAGTGTTTGTGGAATCCTTAAGGACTCTTTTGCGACGCTTAATGAAAATAATTTAGAAATTTCACTTGCTCACGGAGGAAAAAATATTTTATTGGACAAAAAGTTTGATAAGTCTTTGCAAGGTTTAATAAAAAAGGAATTTAATTTAAATTTAAATATAAATTTTGTAGGGAATATTTCTGTAGATTGCGAAAATTCTCAATATATTGAAAAACATTCCGTTTTAATTGAAAAGGAAAAAAGAAAAAAAGTTATTGAGGAAATAGAAATTTATGAATCTAACTTGAATGAAACACCGAAGAAAAGTAATTTTGATATTTCTATATCGGTGAGAAAAGATAAAAATTTATATCCTAGCATTATTTTACCAACAGCTGCATCTATTTTAGGTGGAATTATAAAAAATGAACCTGTAAAAATTTCAGATATTACTCCGGATATTGGGTCAGTTACTGTTTGGGGTGATGTTTTTTCTATTGATGAGCACATGACTAAAGACGGGGCAAAAAAAATTTATGCCATTAATATTACCGATTACACAAGCTCTATTTCACTAAAAGTCATTGCAGATAAGGAAAAATGGCGTGTATTTGACACAATATCAAAAGGAAAAACTTTGCTGGTTAAAGGCGAAGTTACTTATGATAAGTACGACAGGGAAATTGTTATTCGGCCTAAAAATATTAATTCGGTTGAGAAAGTAAAAATTGTGGACAAAGCCGAAAAAAAACGTGTTGAATTACATTTACATACGAATATGTCTGCAATGGATGGAATTACCACTGCAGGTGATTTGATTGAACGTGCGCATTCTTGGGGACATGAAGCTATTGCGATAACTGACCATGGTGTAGCTCAGGCCTTTCCGGATGCTATGAATGCTGTGAACAAAATAACGAAAAATGGTGGTAATATAAAGGTAATTTACGGCGTTGAGGCTTACTTTATAGACGATTTAAGTTCAAGTTTTGATGGTGATATGAAAAAATTAAAATATTATCATCAAATTATTCTTGTAAAAAATAAAGTTGGTTTAAAAAATTTATACAGACTGATTTCAAAGGCCCATCTTGACTATTTTTACAGAAAACCGCGTATTCCTAAAAGTGAATTAATTAAATATAGGGAAGGTTTGATTCTTGGAAGTGCTTGTGAATCAGGTGAGCTTTTTAGAGCGGTTGTAAGCAACTACGACCACAAGCGTTTATGTGAAATTGCTAAATTTTATGACTATCTGGAAGTTCAACCGGTTGGTAATAATAACTTTTTAATTCGAAGTGGAGTTGCCAAAAATGAAGAAGAGTTGCGCCAATTTAATAAAATAATTGTAGACTTGGGTGAAGAACTTGGTATTCCTGTGGTTGCAACTTGTGATGTTCACTTTATGGATCCGTATGATTCGCAATATAGAACGGTTTTGATGGCTGGACAAGGTTATGAAGATGCAGAAAATCAGGCACCTCTTTATTTTAGGACAACTGACGAAATGTTAGAAGAATTTTCTTATCTCGGTTCACAAAAAGCTTACGAAATTGTTGTTGAAAATACAAATAAAATTGCTGCAAAAATTGATGAAGTTAGTCCGATTCCACCAGGGGTTTTTCCGCCGTTCATTGAGGGCGCTGAGGAACAACTGGTAAGCATTACTTGGGAGCGAACTAAAAAAATTTACGGTGACCCTCTGCCTGAAATCGTTAAAGAACGTTTGGAAAGAGAATTATCGTCAATCACTAAACACGGATTTTCTGTGCTTTACATGACAGCTCAAAAATTGGTTGCAAACTCTGAAGAACACGGATATTTAGTCGGTTCTAGAGGTTCTGTTGGATCGTCATTTGTTGCCACGATGTCCGGCATTTCTGAGGTCAATCCATTATTTCCTCATTATGTTTGCCCAAAATGTCAAAACAGTGAATTTTTTACGGATGGTAGCTATGGCTCTGGTTTTGATTTACCTGATAAAAATTGCCCTAAATGCGGTACGGAGTATCATCGCGATGGGCATAATATTCCATTTGAAACTTTTCTTGGATTTGACGGTGATAAAACTCCAGATATTGATCTTAATTTTTCTGGCGAGTATCAAAGTGACGCACATCGCTATACAGAAACTTTGTTTGGTAAAAATAATGTTTTTAAAGCTGGTACAATCGCAACTATAGCCGAAAAGACAGGTATAGGTTTTGTGAAAAAATATATAGAACAAAAAGGTAAAACTTTGCATAAAGCAGAAGAAATTCGTTTAGCTGCAGGTTGCACCGGAATAAAAAGGACTACTGGACAGCATCCAGGAGGAATGGTAGTTGTTCCCAAAGGTATGGAAATTTACGATTTTTGTCCTGTACAAAGGCCTGCTAATGACCAAAAATCTGACAATATAACAACACATTTTGATTTTCATTCTATTCACGATACAATTTGTAAATTGGATGAACTTGGCCATGATGTGCCTTCAATATATAGATATTTGGAAGATTATACGGGCATCCCTGTTATGGATGTTTCTATGAGCGACAAAAAAGTTATGTCATTATTTACTTCTACTCAGGCTTTAGGTGTAACTCCAGAGGCGATTGACTCTCAAACTGGGACATTTTCTTTGCCTGAAGTTGGAACCCATTTTGTCCGTCAGATGATGATTGAAGCACAACCGAAAACTTTTTCAGATTTGTTACAAATTTCCGGATTGTCTCATGGTACTGACGTTTGGATTGGTAACGCACGGGACCTTATCAAGAATAAAATTTGCACAATTTCTGAAGTTATCGGAACTCGTGATAGTATTATGACATACCTTTTACAAAAAGGGTTAGAACCAAAAATGGCTTTTAAAATTATGGAAATTGTGCGAAAGGGCAAAGCGAAAAAGCTTTTGACGCAGGAACACATAGATGAAATGAAAAAACATGATGTTCCGGAATGGTATATCGATTCTTGTATGAAAATAAAATATATGTTTCCGAAGGCTCATGCAACCGCTTATATGATTTCTACTTTACGGCTTGGTTGGTATAAAGTTTATAGACCTGTTGAGTACTATGCGGCTTATTTTACCGTTCGCAGCGAAGACTTGGACGGAGTTCTTGTGATGAAGGGAAAAGAAGCCGTTAAACAGCAGATGAAAGACATAAAAATGAAAGGCAATGAGGCAACTGTGAAAGAAAATGCTGCTTTGGCTACGTTGCAAATTGTAAATGAAATGTTTGAACGCGGAATTGAAGTTTTGCCGATTGATTTATATAAGTCTGATGCTTATAAATTTTTGGTAGAGGATGGTAAAATTAGACTTCCATTTTCATCGTTGCCTGGAGTTGGTGAAAACGTTGCCAAAGGTTTGCAAAATGCCGGAAAAAATGGAAAATATATTTCTGTGGATGAAATTTCAACAAGGTCTGGCGCCTCTAAAACAGTTGTGGAACTTATGGATGGAATCGGTATGCTTAGCGGAATTCCCAAAACTAGTCAGTTGAGCTTTTTTTAAGAAATACTTGAAAATTTTTGCGATTTGATATAAAATATTTGTATATATAAATTTTTTGGAGGAAACTACATGATATCAGCTGGAGATTTTAGAAATGGTGTTACCTTTGAAATGGACGGAAATGTCTATTGCATAATAGAGTTTCAGCACGTTAAACCAGGCAAAGGTGCCGCTTTTGTAAGAACAAAAATTAGAAATGTAATTACCGGCAGCGTGGTTGAAAAAACTTTTAATCCAAACGATAAATATCCTACTGCTTTTATAGAACGTCGTGATATGCAATATTTATATAATGATGGCGATTTATATTATTTTATGGATTTAGAAAATTATGAACAAATTCCAATAAATAAAAGTGTTTTGGGCGATAATTTCAAGTTTGTAAAGGAAAATATGGAGTGTAAGGTTTTATCTTATAAAGGCAATGTTTTTGGTGTAGAACCACCATTTTTCGTTGAACTGGAAGTTACTGAAACTGATCCAGGGTTTAAAGGCGATACTGCTACTAATGCAACAAAACCTGCAACTTTAGAAACTGGCGCCGAGATTCGTGTTCCGCTGTTCATTGATCAGGGTGAAATTATAAGAATTGATACTAGAACTGGTGAATACATGGAGCGTGCTTAATTTTTGCCAAATACTAGTTTTACTGTAATATTTCTTTTATTTACGGTAAAATTAGTATAGATATAATCTTTATTTTAGGGAGGTTTTAAATTTATGACTATTAAGGAAAAGTTGGCTTATGTTAAAGGGCTTGTAGAAGGGTTAGAACTCGATAAATCTAAACCAGAGGTAAGAGTTTTGTCTGCAATCGTTGAGTTGCTCGATGATGTTACTCTTTCTGTTTCGGATTTAGAAGAAGGCTATGACGACTTAGCTGACCAAGTTGATGAAATAGATGAAGATCTTTGCGCTTTGGAGGAAGATTTTTACGATGAAGAATGTGATTGCTGTGATGGAGAGGATGAGGTATTTTATGAAGTAACTTGTCCTACATGTGGTGAAACAGTTTGTGTTTCTGAGGAAATTCTTTTGGATGGTGGAATTGAATGTCCTAACTGCAGCGAAAATTTGGAATTTGATTTGAATGGACTATCTTTAAGTGGAAAATGTGACTGTGGAGACAACTGCGACTGTGGGCCTGAATGTAATTGTGAGTCAACTTGTGAATGCGAACCAACTTGCAATTGTGAACCAGAATGTACTTGTTAGATAGACTTAAGTTTAAAATAAATTTTTGAAAAAAGATTAGCGTTTATTGCTAATCTTTTTTTATTTGGTAGGTACGCTAACATTTAACAAAATAAAAAAATGATAACGTGGAAAATTATAATTAGAGTGTTGGAGGTGAAAATTTTGAAAAATTTTTTTAAAGGATTATCAATTTTTGCAAGTATCGTAGCTTGTTTTATTTTGAGCTTTTGTGAAGTTACAGCGTCGTACTTACCGAACAATTATAAAATTACATCTGCGTGTAATTCTAATATAAAAAAATACATTTCTATAGATACAAAAGAAAAATCTGTAGTAAAACCTGTTTCAAAAGAAAATGTTCAACCTAATTTCGATGCAAATATTTTATTTATGAATATGATTCCAATAAAAAAAGTCAGTATAGAAAAAATAGATGATATTTATGTGGTTCCGGGAGGAAACCCATTTGGAATAAAGTTATTTACAAAGGGTGTTATAGTTGTTGGAATATCCGATGTAAAAACGAACGAAGGTGTTTTTAATCCGGCGAAACAAGCGGGGTTACAAAAGGGAGACATAATCTTAAATATAAATCGGCAGGAAATTAACAGCAATGAGGAACTGATAAAACAGGTCGAATCTAGTAATGGCAATGAACTTTTTGCTGAAATTATCCGCAATGGAATGAAATATGAAACCAACATTAAACCAATAAAATGTGATACAGATAATATTTATAAACTAGGACTTTGGGTAAGAGATAGTTCTGCAGGAATTGGTACGGTTACATTTTGGGATGAGAAAACGAAAGTATTTGGTGGTTTGGGACATGGAATTTGCGATGTGGACACGGGAGAATTATTGCCATTGTCGCACGGAGATATAATAAAGGTAAATATTAACGGAATTTCAAAAGGAATGCGAGGAAATCCTGGAGAATTAAAGGCATATTTTATTGAGTGTGAACCAATAGGAATACTTACAGAGAACACCTACAGCGGAGTTTATGGAAAGTTTAATACTGCCGTTTCTCAAAATGAGGCACTACCAGTGGCAATGAAACAGCAAGTAAAGCAGGGAAAAGCTCAAATTTTAACAACAATTTTCGGTTCTGCTCCAGAATATTATGATATTGACATTTTGCATATAAATTATAACGAAGAGCAAGTAAGCAAAAATATGGTAATAAAAATAACCGACGACAAATTGTTAAATCAGACCGGAGGAATAATTCAGGGCATGAGCGGAAGTCCTATAATACAGAACGGAATGCTCGTAGGTGCGATTACACATGTATTTGTAAACGACCCCCAAAAAGGTTATGCAATTTTTGCTGAAAATATGATTTCTAAGATACAAAATTCAAACGACACTGATTATAAAAAAATCTCCTAAATAATCTAAAATTTTATCGTAGGTAACAAATTTAAAATTTTTATTTGGAAAGTCTTGCCAATTTAAATTTTATATGGTAATATATGGATACGATAAATAATAACTGGAGGAAAAAACATGGGAAATCTTGTTAAACTACTAATTGCAGAAGAATCTAGAGAACTTAATCGAGAATCAACGTCAGTGTTCGAAAAATTGGGTATGAACAGTAAAATTATTCAAAAAGATGGTTTTACAGTTTTAGATTCGATAAAAAAATATTCACCGGATGTTGTAATAATGGATTTGTTTATGCCAAAACTTGATGCGATAGGTGTAATGAAATCAATTTCTGAAGAAAACTCGAAAAAACCAATATTTATTGTTTTGTCGAATTTTAATAGCCCAACGCTAGAAAAAGAAGCTTTATCCGCCGGAGCATCGTATTTTGTATTGAAACCTTTCGATGTCAATAATTTAGCTGAAAGAATTTTGGATTTATTAAATGATATACGCAAATCAAACATAGAAAAAACCATACCAATTACCAATAAAGTTTTGGATAAAGGTGTAGGAATTGAATTTAAGGTTACTGAAATATTGCATCAGATCGGTGTTCCTGCGCATATAAAAGGTTATCATTATTTAAGAGACTCAATAGTTATGTCGGTAGAGAATCCAGATATAATAAATGCTGTGACTAAACAATTATATCCATCTGTAGCAAAAAGATTTTCTACCACAGCTTCAAGGGTAGAGAGAGCGATACGTCATGCAATAGAGGTTGCATGGGACAGAGGTGACGTTGACATTTTAAATTCTTATTTCGGCTATACAATACATAACGGCAGAGGAAAGCCAACCAATAGTGAATTTATTGCGATGATATCAGATAAATTACGTTTGCAGATGAAAAGTGCAAGCTAAAGTTTATAAAATGTTTTCAATTGAAGGAAATTCTGTATCCTTTAGGTCATTAAACTGAGTTTTTGCTATTTCACTTTCAACAAAAAAATCTTCAGTTTGACCTTTAAAAAGATTTGTTTTCATACTAATTATTGACTGAGCAATTTCTTCTAAACGTTCATGGTTAATGAATGTGGATATAAAAGGTTGCTGCTCTTGCCAACGATTGCTTATGTCGTCTGCTATTTGCATTGCGGAGTCTAAATTTTCATTTGAAGCTTCTTGCATGGCATTGTCTATATCTTGCGTGAACGAAGAAACTATATTATTTAGGAAAATAGTTTCGGCAATACATGCAGAAACGGTAATTACTAATAAAATTATAGATGTAATAAGACGTTTCATTTTAAATCCTCTTTTTTTATAATGTTAAAATTTTCGTTACGATCTGCCGTCATAATAAAAATATCTTTTAGGTTTAGATGTTTTCTATCCAAGACATTTTTAAGCCATTTTTTCGACAAATTACATAGAGAAAGCGAAGATTCAGAAATTTCACCATCACTAATTACAACTGTTTCCAGCTCTTGAGGCGGTGGATTTAAACCAAGCATACTAGCATCAACTTGCTGTTTGTTTGGTTTTTTCATTATACTCATTTGTCCATTTGTTTCTATTATTGCAAATTCTACATCGTCTAGACTAAAAACATCAAGTTGCCGCATTTGCTCAAATAAATCTTCCGTACTCATACGGAGTTCTCTCATAATTTTTTGATTTATATTTCCATGATTTATAATTACAACAGGATTTCCGCAGATAAACCTTCGAAACTTACAACTTTTTAACATAATGCTGGATAAAACGATTTCGCAAACAATTAATACAATTATAGGGATAAGCCCTGTAAGCAACGGTATGCTAGAATTTTGCATTGGAATGGATGCAATATTAGAAATTAAAAAAGTAACTACGAGTTCAGATGTTTGTAAATCGCTTATTTGACGCTTTCCCATAAGTCTGATTGCCAAAATTATCAGGATATACAAAACGAGTGTTCTTATTAATGAAACTATCATATTTTATCACCAAGTTTATTTTAACCTAAAATTATCAAAAATATGCAAATTTGTATAAATTAAGAAAAACAAGGCAAAAATTAACATAGGAGGAGATGAAGCACCTATGTTAAATTTTTTAAAAAATTTGGCAAAAAAATATAATGTAGAAAAAGAAATCGATAAAAAAGAAAAAAAACAATTACTGTCCACTTCTTTAGATAAAAATATTGAATATTTCAAGAAATCGTTTGATGAAAGTGCCGATTTAACAATAAGGCTTATAAAAGTACTGAATACGAACGCAGCGATTATCACAATGGAAGGCATGATAAATAAAGAAACATTTGCAAACAGTGTACTCAATCCGATAGTATATGCCTTTAGTAAAGAAAATTTATCTGGTCAGGAAAAATTTGATTATATAAAAAATAATATTTTAACGGTTACGGAACAAGTTGACGTTACTACATTTGAAGATGCATTTAAATTTGTGATGTCCGGTTTTGCACTTTTAATGTTCAACGACTGCGAAAAAGCTTTAGCTATTGGTGTGCAAGGCTTTAATTTTAGAAGTATAGCTGAACCAGAAACAGAAGTAATGCAAAAGGGGTCTAAAGAAGGTTTTGTAGAAGCAGTAAGAATAAATTTAACTTTAATTAGAAGACGGATAAAAAACCCTAAACTTAAGTTCGAATTTTTATCTGTAGGAGAGACAAGCCAAACTGATATATGTTTATGCTATATAAATGGAACGGTTTCTAGTAAAATTTTAGATGAACTTAAACTAAAAATTTCGAAAATAAATTTGAAAAATGTTTTAGCTGCAGAGTATTTAATACCTTACCTCGAAGAAAAAAATGATTTATCATTTTTTAGCAGTGTAGGTTTTTCAGAACGGCCAGATACAGTTTGCGGAAAAATAGTTGAAGGGCGAATAGCAATTTTAGTGGATGGAACTCCAACCGCACTAATTGTTCCGTATTTGTTTGTAGAAAATTTTCAAACAATCGATGACTATGCAGAACGGCCGTATTTTGCAACGTTGACAAGGTGGTTAAAATATATTTCATTTTTTATATCGACCTTACTTCCAGGTTTGTATGTGGCTTTAGCAGTATTTAATCCAGAAGTTTTTCCGGACAGGCTAATAAGCAAAATTGCGTATGCAATTGCCGGTACACCGTTTCCACTGATGTTAGAAACTCTAATAATTCACTTTATTTACGAAATTATGCGCGAAGCCGGATTACGTTTGCCACGTCCACTAGGTCATGCTGTAAGCATAGTGGGAGGTTTGGTAATTGGTGAAACCGCAGTAAATGCAGGGCTAATTGGTGCGCCCACACTTATGGTTGTAGCGCTTACTGCAATTTCATCTTATGTTATTCCAAATCTTTATGAACCTACTGCTCTTTTACGGCTTATTTTCATTTTAGTTGGTGGAATTCTTGGAATTTGGGGTGTAATGTTGTTATTTTCAGTTTTAATTGTAAACATTTGTGCAAAATCAAATTTTGGAATACCATTTGTCGCACCAATTGCACCGTTTAATTTTTACAGTTTAAGGGACGTAATAATGAGAGCTGGTTGGAAGACATTATCGAAAAAAGAAGGAAATATTCAAAATATGCCGCATTAAGAGGGAGCTATAAAATGGAACGAAAAAATATTATAACAGCACCACAACTATTTTCTTTACTATTATTGAGCAGCATAATAATTGGAATAACCTATAATTTGCCAATGGCCAAAAGTAATAACATGTGGGATCATGTTATATCAGCTATAATTGCTTTTTTTGTAAATATTGTATTTATTTTTCCAATATATAAACTCTATAAGCTTAATCCTATTATGAACATTGCCGACAATTGCGTCGTAAATTTAAAAAAAATAGGAATTTTTTTCTTAATAATTTACGCTCTATATTATCTTTTCGCTTGTTGTTACACGTTATCACTATTTAACATTTTTGTGCGCGACGTCGTAAATCCTGACATTTCACTTTTTATGTTGTCATTGTGCGTTATTTTAGCAGCTTCGTACGCAGCCTGTAAAGGGATTGAAGGTATCGCCAGAGCTTGTACAATAATTTTATTTATTATTTGCGTTTCTATAGTGTTTATAATTTTTACGTTGTTGCCTCAGATTGATAAAATGAATTATTCGCCATTACTGCTTAATGGAGTTGACGATACAATTAATGGCTCGTTATATCTGCTCTCATTGTCTTTTTATATTCCTCTTGCTGCAGTAATTATGCCATTTGCTAAAGGAAATTTAAAAAGAACACTTTTTATCGCAAACGCAATTATTTATATATTATTTATTTTTGTAGTCATAATTGTAACTGGAGCGTTGGGGGATTATTTAAAAATACAAAGTTTTCCTATTTACACAGCCACGAGTGTAGCAGAAATAGGAGTTTTTAAGCGGTTAGATGCAATTTATCTTGGAATTTTCACATCGGGATTATTTATAACCGTTTCGTTATTTTTATTTGCATTTTTTTTGGTAATGAAGCGGATTTTTGGTGAAGAAAAAAGCAAAATAATAATTATTTCAGGAGATGTTTTGGTGCTTGTTATAAGTCTAATTTTGCCTAAGTTTAAAGAAGTTTCGTACTTTTTTTACGATACAAATTTTATATTTATTTTTACACTTTTAACAGCATTTGTGATACCTATGATAATTTTAATAAAGCACAAATTGCAGGTAAAAGAAGGTATTGCAAAATGAAAATTAAAGAAATAATTATTTTTTTTGAATTAGTTTTTATATGTTTCCTTGGAGGTTGCAGCGGTGTTACTGGCCTTGATGAACAACTAATAGTTTACGGAATTGGTGTTGATAAAATTGACGATATGTATGAATTAACGCTGCAGACTTTAAATACGCAAAATACATCAGAATCAGACTCTAAAGAAGAGAAAAAAAGTGTAGTTGATATACACGCAAAAGCTAAAACTTTAATCGATGCAGCTAGTCAAATTGAAAATCAAACTGGGAAAAAAATATTATATTCTCATGCGATAGTTTTAATAATTGGTGAAGAATCCGCTAAGAATGGCATAAGTGATATCATAACTTTTTTTTCAACAAATCATAAACTTCGTCCTACTGTAGAAGTATTGATTTCAGATTGTTTTGCAAAAGATATATTTTCTAATGAAGAAATTGAAAAAACAGTATATTCGGAAGACATTTTTGCAGTGACGACGAATGTTGGCAAAAAAAATAATGACGCTATACATTCGAATATAAGATATTTATTAAGTGACATTAATAATGAATTAAAAGCAGCAAAAGTTTGGTATATTGAATATGATAAAGGAAGAGTGAGTTGTCAAAGGATTGCGTTGTTTAAATCTGACAAGTTGATCGATGTTTTAGATGAAGAAACTTCTAAGGGGATACTTTTAATTTACGGAGAAGCCAAAAATCTTTCAGATAGTGCAAAATTAAATGATTGTACAATTTCTTATAAAGTAAGTCAAGCAAAGTCTAATGTCAATGTGGAGATAAAAAATAATAAACCAGTTTTTAGCCTAAATTTAGACTTAGATTTAGATTTATATGGTGCAGATAATATAGATAGGAGCGATGAAATAAAGGCAATGCTTGAGAACAGATTAGCTAGCTTGCAGGCAAATGCAATTAATTTTTGCATAAAAAAATACGGTTGCGATATATTTAACTTTCATCGATATATTATGAATTCGGATTCTAAATTTTTTAAAGCCAATTTAAGCCAAATGGAGAACATTATTCAATCTGCAGATTATAATGCCACCATTGACATAAAAGTGAAATACATGGGATCGAATCAAAAAATAAGCAGCTTGGTTTATTAATTAATTTGCAAATAATTTGTCGATATATTATAATAAAATTACTATTATAATCATGAAGATAGGTGGCTGAATAACCAGTGGCGAGCAATTTTTCAGTATCTTTAACCCATATTATAAATGAATTATCGTTAAATATTGCGTTTATGCCGGATGACCCTGATAAAATTTTGATTTCTGAAAAAGATGTTAACAGATTAGGCCTTGAATTAACAGGATTTTTTGATTTTTTTAACAATGCGAGATTAGTTATAATGGGCCGTACAGAGAATTCATATTTATCTGGTTTAAGTGGTAACGAACGATACAAAATTTTAGATGGCATTTTTTCTTACAAACCACCTGCGGTCATAATTACCAGAAATATTGAACCGTATCCTGAACTTATAAAAGCTGCAAAGAAAAATTTTATTCCTATTTTAAGAACAACAGAAACCACATCAACTTTTATTGCAAATATAGTTGAATTTCTTGACATAAAATTAGCTCCACGTATCACAAGACACGGGGTACTTGTTGAAGTTTATGGTGAGGGAGTGTTTATTACTGGGAACAGCGGGGTTGGAAAAAGTGAAACTGCAATCGAGTTAATCCAAAGAGGGCACCGGCTTGTGGCGGATGATGCTGTTCAAATAAGAAAATTAAACGATAAAAGATTAAAAGGTTCTGCTCCCAAAAATATTCGACATTTTATAGAGCTTCGTGGAGTAGGAATTATCAATGCACGACGCATTTTTGGTATGGGCTCAATAAAGGTAACTCAAGAAATTGATATGGTTGTTAATCTTGAGCTGTGGGATAATTCTAAAATTTATGACAGAATGGGTATGGAAAATGAATATACAGAAATTTTAGGTGTTAAAATTCCAATTGTAACTATTCCGGTAACGCCTGGACGAAATTTAGCAATTATCGTTGAGGTTGCAGCTATGAATAATAGGCAAAAAAAAATGGGCTATAATGCGGCTAAAGAGTTACTTGATACCTTAGGAATGGACTATTCTGGCGATGATACTATTACTAGTAATCAGATTTCTTTGAACATTTAAATTTTTGTCTAAAATCTTATTTTTGGGAGGATTTATGTGTAATTATAATAAGGTCATAAAGGAAATATCTGACTTAAATTTGAATCTAAAAATTTGGTGCAATGAACCAATGTCTAAACATACGTCGTTTAAAATTGGCGGTAATGCTGATATTTTTATAATAATCAATTCTATAAACGATTTAACAACGGTTATAGAAATTTTGAATAATTTTAACGTTCCATTTTTTATAATCGGAAACGGTTCCAACCTATTAGTAAGCGATAAAGGTATACGCGGTGCGGTGATTAAGCTTGGTGGAGAATTTTTAAATATTAAATTAATAGATGAAAATACAATTGAATGTGGTGCAGGAGTTTTGATATCTAAATTGTGTTCATTTGCATGTCAAAATTCCCTTTCTGGGCTTGAGTTTGCTTATGGAATTCCAGGAACTGCAGGTGGAGCGGTTTTTATGAATGCGGGCGCTTATGGAGGCGAAATGAAAGATGTAATACTATCTGCAAAAAGTCTTACATTTTCAGGGGAAATTATTGACCGAAGCGCAGAAGAAATGGAATTTTCTTACCGCAGAAGTATATATAGACACGTAAGTGAAATTATTTTATCTGCAAAGTTTGAGTTAAAAAAAGATGATAAGTTACATATAAAGGAAAAAATGAATGAATATATCACCAGACGAAAACAAAAACAGCCATTAGAATATCCAAATGCTGGGAGCGTGTTTAAACGTCCGGTTGGAAATTTTGCAGGCACTTTGATTCAAACCTGCGGATTAAAAGGAAAAAAAATTGGAGGAGCAATGGTTAGTGAAAAGCATTCTGGATTTATAATTAATAACGGAAATGCTACTTGTGAGGATGTTGTTAACTTAATCGACCATATTAAGGCGACCGTTTTTGAAAAATCTAATATTGCTCTTGAATGTGAAGTTGAAATTGTTGGAGATTTTTCCTCTTAAATCAGTAAGGGATGATTTTTATCATCCCTAAAAATTTGTAAAAAGGGGCGGTGTAGCTTTTTATGACGTTTTCTGCAACTGTGAAAAATGAATTATGCAAAATTAGTCGCCCATTTGACGAAAGTTCTATCAAGTTATTATATGGATTATTGTTGTTTTCACGAAGCTTTAAAGTTTCTGAAATATCTTTTTATACAGAAAATAAAAATATTGCTGAACTTATCTGCGATTTGATTTTGCAAAATTTTGGCTGTATTGTAGATGTAGTTTCATCGAGTGGAACAAAGGAAAATTTAATTCTAAAAATCCCTTTTGAACAAAATAGAAAAGAAATTTTAAAAAAATTTGAAGTATTGCATAATGAAATAAATTTAAGAATAAATAAAAATTTATTAAAAACAAGAAATGATGTAAAACTATTTTTGCGAGGAGCTTTTTTAGCTTGCGGAACCGTAACCGACCCTAAAAATGGTTATCATTTAGAGTTTTCGGTACCTTACATGAATTTGTCAAAATGTTTAATAGAATTGCTTTCGTCTTTAAAAAACATAAATTTTAAAGTTAAAAGCACTATCCGCAAAGGAAATTTTATTGTTTACATAAAAAACAGTGAAGATATTACTGACTTTTTAACTTATATCGGAGCCTCAGTTAGCTCAATGGATTTTATACAAGTTAAAATGGTTAAGGAAGTAAGAAATTATGTTAACCGAACTACAAATTTTGAAGCTGCCAATATCAATAAAATTGCAGCAGCTGCGGCTGTTCAAATAGAGGCTATTAAAAAAATAAAAAAATGTGGAAAGTTTAACTGTTTGGACGAAAGCTTAAAGGAAGTTGCCAACCTGCGAGTTAAAAATCCAGAAATGTCATTGAGAGAACTTGGGAAAAATTTATCGGTGCCGCTTACAAGGTCTGGAGTTAACCACAAGATTAAAAAAATTTTGAATATAAGCGAGAATATGTGATTTAAAATTGTCCTAAAAAATATTCGCTTGCATAGAAATACTATGAGGTGATATTTTGAAAAGATTAAAATTAAATAATGACCTTGTGTTTTATTCTTTGGTTTTATGCGGTTATATTGCTTTTTCTGTACTGATTTTAAATGCATATTTTTTACGTTCATATCAGCAAACTTCATCTGGTTCGGGAACGTATTTTCCAACGATTGTGCTTGACGCCGGTCACGGTGGAATGGATAGTGGGGCGGTAGGAATCGATAATGTACTTGAAAAAGATATAAATTTAAGTATTGCACTAAATCTTAAGGACTTATTTAATATATCTGGATTCAACGTAAAGATGACAAGGGAAAAAGATGAGTCGATACATAATGAAGATTCCGGGACTATACGCTCGCAAAAGGTTTCTGACTTAAAAAATAGACTTAACATTATAAATTTTGACCCTAATAATTTGCTGATAAGTGTTCATCAAAACAAGTTCGAGGACAGTAAATATAAAGGTGCTCAGGTATTTTATTCAAATAATAACCCGCTAAGCAAAGAGTTAGCGCAAAGCATGCGGGCATCATTTGTTGGACTTCTTCAAAAAGACAACAATCGAGAAATAAAACCATCGCCTAAAGGTGTTTTTATTTTAAATAAATCAACTGTTCCTGCGGTTATCGTTGAGTGCGGCTTTCTGTCCAATAACGAAGACGTTAAAAATTTGTCCGATAAAGAATATCAATCTAAAGTTGCTTTTACAATTTTTTGCGGATTTTTAGACTATTGGCGCAAAGCTTAAGAAATGAAAAATAAATAGATGTCAAAGGTATGGAGGTAATTTTATATGTCGTCAAAAATAAAATCAGTTTGGATCTGCTCTGAATGTGGATATGAATCTCTTAAGTGGAATGGGCAATGTCCTGCTTGTGGGGAATGGAATACTTTTAGTGAGGAAATAAAAGACACTTCAAAACAGACAACAATGTCTTATCAAAAGAGTGGTGTATACGAAAAACCGATTTTGCTGAATCAAATAAAAAATGATGATGAAAGCCGATATAAAACCGGATTAAATGAGTTGGACAGAGTTTTGGGTGGCGGAATTGTAAAAGGTTCAGTGATCCTTTTGGGAGGGGACCCTGGTATCGGTAAGTCTACTATGCTTTTGCAGGTTTGTGAAAATTTGGGAGAAAGTTTAAAAGTTTTGTATGTATCGGGAGAAGAATCCAAACGCCAGTTAAAGCTTAGAGCTGCTAGATTAAATGTAAACAGCGAAAATCTTTATATTATGACAGAAACTGATATAGAATCTATTTTGGAAGAAATTCGACAAAATAGCCCTGATTTGGTTGTAATAGATTCCATTCAAACCATGAATCACCGTGAATTGACATCATCTACAGGGAGTGTTACACAAGTAAAAGAATGCACGAATCTTTTGATGCGTTTGGCAAAAGAACTTGAAATTCCAATTATAATAGTTGGACATGTAAATAAAGATGGCGGAATTGCGGGGCCAAAAGTCTTAGAGCATATTGTTGATGCGGTTTTATATTTCGAAGGCGATAAGCAAATGTCTTACAGAATTTTACGCGGAATAAAAAATAGATATGGTTCTACAAATGAAATTGGTGTATTTAGTATGAACAGAACAGGTTTAGTCGAAGTTGAAAATCCATCATTAATGTTCCTTGCAGGGCGGCCTAAAGGTGTTCCTGGCACATGCGTAGCATGTATAATGGAAGGAAGTCGGCCAATTTTCGCTGAAGTTCAGGGTTTGGCAGCGACTTCTGGTTTTGGCAACCCAAGAAGAATGGCTACAGGATTTGATTATAACCGAATGTCATTAATTTTAGCGGTATTAGAAAAAAGAGCAGGATATTTCTTTTCAAATCTCGACGCATATATAAATGTAATTGGTGGAATAAAATTAGATGAACCTGCTTCGGATTTGGCAGTGGCTTTAGCGTTAATTTCTAGTTTGAAAGGAAATGCTATTTTTGATAATGCTATAGCTTTTGGAGAAATTGGTTTAGCGGGAGAAATTCGCGCTGTAGCATACGCAGAAGAACGTGTTCTTGAAGCACACAGGCTAGGATTTGAACGTTGTGTTTTGCCATACTATAATTTAAAATCTATAAATTTAAGTAGTTTTGAAAGTAAAATCAATTTAATTGGAGTAAGAACTATAAAAGAAGCCTTTGATGCCTTGGCAAAATAAATTATATGAGCTTTTAGCTGCTGTGTATTTTGAAATCGCTGAAATTGTCTGATTTTACTTTGATGTAATATACACAATTTTGGCATCCCGATTTGTTAGTGATAACGGTTGGAGTTTCTAGTACACAGTAACCTTCTTTTTGGTAAACGCAATCAGTCGCACACGTAATTAAAGACATATTTGTCACCTCAAGTAATAGCATTTATTATATTACGAGCTTATATTCGAGAAAAAGAAGTGTAAATTTTATAAAAAAAATATACCAAGGCAAAAATTCACGCCTAATTATACAAAATATTTATTTTGTATAATTAATAGTAGATTTTCTAAAAAAAATAATTTATAATAATCTTAAGTAATAAGTGAAAGGAATATTTAAAAATAAATGAAAACAACGATAATTTACGAGGCCCCACAAGTTTTAATTGATTTTTTGGGATATATGCAAACTGTAAAAGGGAAATCTCCCAAAACAGTTGATGAATATTACATAGATTTAAGAACATTTTTCAGATATATAAAATATTCGAAGAAGTTGGTTCCAGAAAATGTCACATTTGAAGAAATTGCAATAAAAGATATAGAAATAAATCTAATTGCCAGCATAACACTAACTGAAGTTTATGAATATTTAAATTATCTTTTAGTTGAAAGACATAATAATGCTGCCACTCGAGCAAGAAAAATCTCTAGTTTAAAGTCATTTTTTAACTACCTTGTCAATAAAGTGAGCCTTTTAAACAATAACCCTACAAAGGAACTTGATATGCCCAAAAAGAAAAATTCTTTACCTAAATTTTTAACATTAGAGCAAAGTATAGACCTTTTAAATTGTGTAAATGGACCGTATAAAGAACGAGATTACTGTATTTTAACACTATTTTTAAATTGTGGAATGAGATTATCTGAACTTGTGGGAATTAATTTAAATGATATTCGAAGTGATAATACGTTAAAGTTAACCGGAAAAGGCAATAAAGAGCGTATAGTTTATTTGAATGATGCTTGTATTTCTGCACTCAATCAATATTTAAAAGTTCGCCCTAAAATAAATTTAAAAGACCGAAACGCACTGTTTATAAGCAAATTTAACAAAAGGATTAGCCCCAAAACGGTTCAATTTATAGTAAAAAAATACCTGGCAAAAATAAACTTAGATAATCAAGGCTACTCTGTTCATAAACTTCGTCATACTGCAGCTACGTTAATGTATCAGCACGGCGAGGTTGATATTCGTGTTTTGAAAGACATTTTAGGCCATTCAAATCTTGGTACAACAGAAATTTACACTCACCTATCTAATAAACAGCTTCAGCAAGCAATTTCATCAAATCCCTTGGCAAAAATAAAGCACTAAACAAAAAAGCGTATCGTTAGCTTGACAGCCATGATACGCTTTTATTTATTTTTATTGTTATATCCCAAAAACAGCCATTATTTGTGGATTAAAAATCATTGCAATATAAGTAACAATAGTGGAAACAGCTAAAACAACAATCAAACTTTGATCTAAGTAAGAAAGAACAATTGCAACGATGACTCCTAAAATTCCAGGAATCATGCCATATGAACCTTGAAAAACTTCTGGAATTAGCATAGATGTTAAAACAGCATACGGCAAATATGCCAATAATGATTTAAAAAATGTATTTTGTATTGGCTTTTTACAAAAAATTAAAGGCAACATTCTAGTAAAATAAGTTGTTATAAATAAAATAATAACGCCAATCCAAGCATAAATATTATCCACTAATTTTCCTCCTCACTATTTTTAACAGGCCAAATGCATGCAGCAACGGCTGCACTAAAAATTGATCCCGCAACCAAAATCCAAGAAGAAGCCGACTTTCCCATTAAATTACTCAAAGTATTGCTTATAGGTTGGATTCCTTGCATAATAAAACTCAGTACACCAGATAAGATTGCCACAAATAAAATTGGTTTAGATTTTTTCACAGCAGGCACAACAGATGCTACTAACATAGCATATAGTGCCATGCTCATAGCAATACAAATATCTTTAGGAACAAGAGTTGTTGCTAAATTGCCCACAATAGCACCGACTCCCCAGGCAAAATACGGAAATGACATAACTCCAAGAAAGTAATCAGCGGGAATTTTTCCTTCACGACGAATAGTAAGTGCAAAAATTTCATCAGTGTTACCCATAGCAATTATGAGTCTTTTCCACAGACTTACATTTTCATCAAGACGTTGCGATAAAGACAAAGAAAGCACGATATTTCTAAGGTTAATAACTAAAAGTGCAATAAAAATACTAAAATAAGTAGCGTTTTCAAGCATCAAAGACATTGCATTCATCTGCCCGACACCAGTAAAACTAAGTATAGACATTGTAATTGAATTCAAAAATTTAAATCCACCTGTTGCTGCATTAACTCCCAAAGTAAATGCAAGCGGCAAATATCCTAAACCAATTGGAAATCCTTCTTTTAGTCCCTGCTTAAATAAAGACTTACTTTCTTCCATTATAAATTAACGCCTCCTAAAATAAAAATTAAATATGCTATAAAACGTTAAACTTACAGCCGCAAAAAGTAAAACATCAATAGCTTCTAAAACTATTATATCATAGCTGTGAAAAAAAAGGAACAAAAATGCGCATATTTTTGCATTTTTATTCCTCATAATAACACTTTTATTAAATTATCAAAGTATTAGTTATTCATTTTTGGCTTCAAAAGATTCACAGTCGGTGCATTGAACAACTGTTGGATTTTCTTCGTGAGTACCAACCTTTATTTCGTTCAGTGCGCAATAATCAACATCTCCGCAATGATGTCTGCATTGAACAACAGAGCATCTTATACATGGATTTGCATTTTTACCGCTCATAATTATCTCCTCCAAATAAATAAAATAGACAAATCTAAAATTTTTGACTTGTCTACTTAATATTTTCTCTGATAAAGAAAATAATATTCAAGCTTATATTAATTTATTTATTACATTTTTCACAGTATTTGATGGAATCGCAAATCCTAGCCCTTCTAAATCATCACCCGTAGATTTAGCAACAATAAGACCTACAAATTGACCATTTTCACCAAACATACCTCCACCTGAGTTTCCATGATTTATTTCGGCATTTGTTTGAATTAATTTCATCTCTTTTCCGTCAATGTTAAGATCTCTGTCCAGTGCACTTATAATTCCATCTGTAACTGATCCACCAAGAGTTCCCAACGGATTTCCGATGACGATAACACGTTCTCCGACTTTAGTTTCGTCAGAGTTTCTAAAAGTTACAGGGGTTAAATTCGATGCATCAATTTTTAAAACAGCGATATCGGCCGACTCATCTTTTCCAACTAATTGTGCTGTATATTCACTTTCGTTATGTAGTTTGACTTTTATACTTTTAGCATCTGCAACCACATGCGCATTTGTTACAATACAACCATTTTCAGTTAAAATAACGCCGCTTCCTGCACCTATTGAAATTTTATCTGCTTCTAAATCTTCCAATGAGTTAATTATTGTTTCAACCTCTACAACGGAATTTTCTACAAGAGCAACAATCTGTGAAGTTGACATCGCATCTGCATTCACATTTTGAAGTTTTATTTCATCTTTAGTAACATCGTTTGAATCAAATAAATTATGTGCGAAAGCTCCGCCTACGAAACCGATAATAAATGCACAAAAAAGAAACAATATAACAAATAGCAAAGTATTATTTTTGTTTACTATATTGTTTTTTAAGTTAATCATAAAAACACCTCCTTAAAAAATATATCACTAAAGATAGAAATATTCCTATTTTTTTATCATCAGTATTTAAATTTTCACATAAATAATTATAATTATATCACAATTATGTCATATTTTTCAAGTACAAAAATAAAAACACCTTCCGATTAAGAAGATGTTTTATATTCATGGCTAATTATTTTAAATCACTCAACCGTTACAGATTTAGCAAGATTTCTAGGCTTATCAATATCACAGTTTTTTAAATAAGCGATGTAATAAGAAAAAAGCTGAAGTGGAATCACCGATAAAGATGGCATAATAATGTCAGAAATTTTAGGAATAAATATAACAAAATCAGAAACAGACTCTATGCCTTTGTGCTCTTCGGTCGTCAAAGTCAAAACTACCGCACCTCGGGCCTTAACTTCTTTTACATTGCTAACCATTTTTTCAAACAAAGTGTCGTTTGTAGCTAGAGCAACAACCAGCGTATTTTCTTCTATTAAAGAAATTGTGCCGTGCTTTAATTCTCCTGCTGGATATGCCTCCGAATGGATGTACGAAATTTCTTTTAATTTTAGTGACCCTTCAAGAGAAACCGCGTAGTCAGTATTTCTACCGATAAAAAATATATTTTTGCAATTATAAAATTTTTCTGCAAAAGCTTTAATTTTATTTTGATTTTTCAAAACTTCCTCAATTTTTGAAGGAAGACATAACAAGTCATTTATGTAAGCATCATATTGTTCATGGTTTATCTTACCGAGTTTATCCGCCATGTAAACAGCTAACATATAAATCACGCTTAATTGTGTGCTGTAAGCTTTAGTTGTAGCAACTGCAATTTCTGGTCCAGCCCAAGTATAAATAACATTATCCGATTCATTTGCAATAGAGCTTCCCACAACATTAACAATAGATAAAACTTTTGCACCAAGTTTTTTTGCTTCCTTAAGTGCAGCCAATGTATCTGCAGTTTCACCAGATTGACTTATTGCAAGAACTAAAACATTTTCATCTATAATTGGCTGCATATACCTAAACTCTGATGCGACTTCTAATTCAACGGGTTTTCTCAGTAATTTTTCAAAAATATATTTAGCGGCATATCCTGCATGATACGCTGAACCACATGCTAAAATACAAATCTTGCTTATATTAGTCAGTTCATCTTTAGAAAAATTCACTCCATCAAATATAATTTTTCCATCTTTTATTCTGGGATTAATAGTATCCATAATAGCTTTAGGTTGTTCCATTATTTCTTTAAGCATAAAGTGTTCATAACCAGATTTTTCTGCTACAGAAATATCCCAATCTATATGAAAAACATCTTTTGAAATAATATTTTTATTTTTATCGTAAATTTTTATATTATTCTCTTTAATTATCGCGAATTCTTCGTCTTCAAGCCTTATAATGTCTTTGGTTCGGGACACAATAGCCGTAACATCAGATGCAATAAAGTTTTCATTTTTGCCTACTCCGATGATAAGCGGACTTGCTTTTTTTGCTGCAATAAGTTCATCAGGTTTATCGGCACAGACTATCCCAAGAGAGTACGAACCTTCGATTTTTTTTAGTAATTTTGACATTGTATTTAAAATATTGCCGTCATAATAAAATTCTAAAAATTGAGCTATAACTTCAGAATCAGTGTCCGAAGTAAATTCCACGCCAGCGTTTAATAGTTTTTCTTTTACAGAAAGATAATTTTCAATGATTCCATTATGAACAACGGCAAATTTTCCTGACATACTTACCTGAGGATGCGCATTTTCTTCTGAAGGCTCTCCATGAGTTGCCCATCTTGTGTGGCCAATGCCAAGGTTACCTGTTAAATTAATTCCTTCATTAAGTTTTTCACTGAGAGCCTGAAGTTTTCCGCTTGTTTTTACAACCTTCAACTCTTTTCCAGTGTGAACAGCAACACCAGCAGAGTCATAACCTCTATACTCTAATTTTTTCAAGCCACTAAGCAGCAATGGGGTTGCGTTATCATAGCCAACGTACCCAATTATTCCGCACACACTAACTCCTCCTATTCAAAATAAGCTTTAATAAATTACTATATATTATCACAGAAACCGATTATTCGTGATATATAATGATATGTTTTCTAAAATTTCACAAATTTATAACGCTTAAAGTATAACACAAAACAAAAAATTTATCAACTACTACCGAACGTTGAAATAATTTTTTATATATTGTATAATAAATAAGTTAAATAAATTATTTGAAAGGGTAATTTTATGTGCAAATCGAAAAAATTTAGAAAAAAGTATAATAAAATAACAGCTATTAGTTTAGTATCTGCAGCAATAATCATTGGCTCTGTAATTATTTTTGTTGCTTTTCATAAGCCTAACAATTTGGACTCAATGCAAACTTCTAACAAAAATTTATATGAAAACAATAACAGCGGCCAACCTGAATGCATGGCTGCTCAACAAAATGAAAATAATAAAGATTCTGCGATTCCTGCTTCTGCGGATAAAAACAATTCAAAAAATAAAAATTCTTTTGACGAAATACCATCAGCTGTAAACCAAAATAAAAACGGAACCAATTTTTCTGATTGGAATAATTCTTGTGAACTCAATTTGGTTGTCGTAAATAAGGATAATCTTATTCCTAAATCTTATAATTCGAACTTAGTTAACTACAAAAATATAAAAATCAATTCAATTGCACAAAATGATCTGGATAATATGATAAATGATGCAGCAAAAGAGGGCTTAAAAATTTATCCATCTTCTGGCTACCGAAGTGTTGCTCGACAAACAACTTTATTTAATAATCAGGTTTCAAGATGTAAAAAACAAGGCTATAAGTCTTCAAATGCTGAACTTATGGCAGCTACAGTTGTTGCAAGACCTGGAACAAGCGAGCATCATACTGGTCTTGCTATCGATTTTAATGGTGTAAAAGATGATTTTTATAAAACTAAAGAATATTCCTGGCTCATGAGCAACGCGGCTAATTATGGTTTTATACTGAGATATCCCCAAAATAAAACAGATGTAACTAATGTAATTTACGAACCTTGGCATTTTAGATATGTCGGAAAAGTGCACGCTCAAAAAGTTGTTCAGAGTGGCTTATGTTTAGAAGAATATATAGACTCAATTATGAAAAAGTAGGGTGTTTGTCCTACTTTTTTCTTGAGTTTACTTTCTGTTTGCGTTAAAATATTATTATAAAAACTAAGGACGGTTAAAATGAAAAACTTAAATAAATTTTTAGAATTAAGAAAAAAAATTATAGAAAAAGATTTTGCTCGCATGAATGACAAGCAAAAGCAAGCTATTTTTACAGTAAATGGTCCTTTGCTAATCTTAGCAGGAGCCGGCAGCGGAAAAACTACGGTTTTGGTAAATAGAATTGCAAATATTATAAAATATGGCAATGCTTACAACGATGTTTTTATCCCAGAATTTGTTGATGAAGCTTGCATAAATAAATTGAAAATATATGCACAAAACGAGGATAACAGTACCGATTTACCTTTTAATTTGAGTGTAGACTCTGCTAGACCATGGCAAATTTTAGCTATTACATTCACAAATAAGGCAGCAAATGAGCTGAAGGAACGTCTTGTAAATATGCTTGGCGAAATTGGCAATGATGTTTGGGCATCTACGTTTCACTCAACTTGTGCAAAAATTCTTCGTCAACACGCGGAAAAACTCGGTTATTCAAATCATTTTACAGTCTATGACACTGATGATGTAAAACGTTTAATTAAAGAATGTCAACAAACATTGAATATAGATGACAAAATTTTGTCACATAAATCAATAATTTCTGCGATTTCTCACGCAAAAGATAACATGATTAGCCACAAAGAGTACAGTCATCAAGCCGGAAATGACTATAGACTTACACAAATTGCTAAAGTATATAATATGTATCAAATGCGGTTAATAGAAGCTGATGCTATGGACTTTGATGACCTTTTATTCAATACCGTTACTTTGTTTAGAAAATGTCCAGACGTTTTGGAATACTACCACGATAAATTCCATTACGTTATGGTTGACGAGTATCAAGATACCAACAAAGTTCAGTATGAGTTTATTAAATTAATTTGTCAAAAAAGGAAAAATTTATGTGTTGTTGGTGATGATGATCAAAGCATTTACAAGTTTAGAGGCGCTACTATAGAAAATATTTTAAATTTTGAAAAAACTTACAAAGATGCTAAAATAATAAAACTTGAGCAAAATTATCGTTCAACTCAAAATATTTTAGATGCTGCTAACGCTGTAATTGAAAATAATAGTGAACGAAAAGGCAAAAAATTGTGGACTCAGAATAATGCAGGTGAAAAAATTCATTTACATACGGCTTTTAACGAAAACGATGAGGCAAATTATATTGCAGAAACTATCTTAAACAAAGTGGCAACAGGTGCAAATTACTCTGATTTTGCGATATTATACAGAATGAATGCACAATCTAGTAACATTGAGCGTACATTTATAAAATCTGGCATTTCTTATAGAATTATCGGCGGGCATAGATTTTATGAGCGCAAAGAAATTAGAGATGTAATCGCATACCTTAGCGTTATTAACAACCCTAATGATGAGGTGCGTTTACGTAGAATTATTAATCGACCCAAAAGATCTATTGGCGATAAAACTATTTCTAAAATTACTGAAATAGCAGCGCAAACGGGTCAAAGTCTTCTTGAAATTATTCGTCATGCGGATGAATACAGTGACCTTTTACGCGCGGCCTTAAAATTAAAAAAATTTGCAAATTTGATAGATGGTCTTATTGAGGCTTCCGATAATCCAGATTTTTCTTTGCACAACTTATATCAAAAAGTTCTCGAAGATACTGATTATGTAGAAAATATTAACCTTGAAAAAGATGATGTAGATGCTAGAATTGAAAATATCAACGAATTATTGTCTAACATCATAAAATACGAGCAAGAAAATGGCGATTTTGCGTCTTTAGAAGGCTTTTTAGAAGAAGTTTCTCTTATGACCGACATTGATAACTACGATAATAATGCAAATGCAGTCACGTTGATGACTATGCATTCGGCAAAAGGTCTGGAATTTCCTGTAATATTTTTGCCGGGCTTTGAAGAAGGAATTTTCCCTGGAACTCAATCTATATATAATCCAGAAGAACTTGAAGAAGAACGTCGTCTTGCCTACGTTGGAATAACTCGCGCCAAAAAAGAACTCTATATTATAAACGCCGAAACTCGTATGTTATTCGGCTCTACAAGCAGAAACAAACCTTCTAGATTTTCGCTTGAAATTCCTGAGTCTTTAATAGAAAAAACTGAAAATAAACGTGCTGTTCAGAAAACATTTAATGATATCAAATTAAATTATAAGGCTCCTGTTAAAAGTTTATCCGCTTCTGCCAGAACTTTTAATCACATAGAAAGACATCAAAACAATGCTAGTTTTTTCGTTGCTGGAGACGTTGTTGTGCATAAAGTTTTCGGTAAAGGCAATGTTCTTTCGGCAAGGCCTATGGGCAATGATACATTGTTGGAAATTAATTTCGATGGTGTTGGAAATAAAAAACTTATGGCAAATTATGCAAAATTAGAAAAAATTTAATATAAAAAATAAAAAAGAGGAGCTTCTACACTTCTCTTTTTTATTTTTATTAAATTTATTTATTAAAATCAGGACTTAACTTCTTAATACTTTCCATAATAAATCTACTAGCTTCACGAAATTCTTTGCCAGTGCCTTCAGTAATATTGAGCTGATTCATTGTTATCGGTTTGCCTATTGAAACAATATTCTTTTTAAAAATTTTTAATTTATGCTCGCCGGTGCCGGTTATACATACGGGAATTATTGTGGCACCAGTTTTATAGGCAATCATCGCACAACCTGTTTTTGGCCTTAAAAAATCGTCTGTTTTGGAGCGTGTCCCTTCTATGAAAAGACCCAACTGTTCTCCATTTTTTAATATTTTTTCTGCATTATCAATTGCTGAAGAGTCTCTTTTTCCTCGTTCTACAGGGAAAGCGCCAACCATTTTGAAAAGTTTTCTCAAAATTTTATTTTTAAATAACTCAGCTTTTGCCATAAAGTAAACTTGCCTTTTAAGCGAAACAGCCAACACAACAGGATCAGCATTGGAAGTATGGTTTGGGCAAATGATTACGCCGTTTTTTTCAGGGATATTTTCAAGACCGATAACCTTAAGTCGGTACAAGATGCGTACGAATGGTCGTATAATTGTTACGACAACTCTATATAATTTGCTTTCTTTCATGATTTAAAAATTGCCTCACTTTAATTTGTTATTAATTATAGTCAAGATTAAATTTATTGACTCTTCAAGATTGTATGCGCTTGTGTCTACAAAAATCGCATCTGCGGCTGCTTTTAGAGGCGCAATTTTTCTGTTTGAATCATCATAATCTCGCTTTATGATATCTTTTAAAATATCATCATAATCAACTTGAAGCCCTTTTTCTATTAATTCTTTATAGCGCCGTTCTGCTCTTTTTTCTGAAGATGCTGTTAAAAAAATTTTTACGTTTGCTTCTGGCAAAATAACCGTACCTATATCGCGCCCATCCATTATCACGTTATTTTTTTTAGCTAAATCTTGCTGTAGATCAAATAAAAACTCTCGTACTGCAGGAATTGCTGAAATTTTTGATGCCATCATAGAAACTTCTGGAGTTCTTATTTCTTCAGAAATATCTTCATCACACAAAAACACTTTTTGCAAATTGTTTTCAAATTTTAAGTCAACTTTTATTTTTTTCAAAGAAGATATAATTTCATTTTCACTGCTTATTTTATTTTTTATCGCATAAAATCCAATTGCACGGTATAACGCGCCCGTATCAACATAAATAAATGATAATTTTTTTGCGACTGCCTTTGCAATTGTGCTTTTCCCTGCACCTGCAGGTCCATCTAATGCTATTGAAATCACAAAAATCACTCTCCTCTCGCGGCAGATAATCCTGCCACATAACCTGTAGAAAACGCTATTTGCAAATTGAATCCACCTGTATAAGCGTCAACATCTAAAACTTCACCAGCAAAATATAATGATTTTATTAATTTTGATTCCATAGTTTTTGGATTTATTTCTGATACTTTAATTCCACCAGAAGTAATTATTGCTTCGTCAATTGGCCTACAGCCTTTTATATCTATAGTAAATGATTTGATAAGTTTGGCTAAATTTAACCGTAGCTCCTTTGTAATTTGATTGCATTTTGTATTTTCAGGTATGCCAGACATATTTACAATAATTGGAATTAATTTTTTAGGTAACAAATTGTCTAAAGAATTACTAAAATTTTTATTTTTAAACTTATCAAAATCTCTTACAATACGCTTATCAAGCTGTTCTAAATTCAATGCAGGCTTTAGATCTATTTTTATGTAATAATTTTTATTATTTGTCATGTGGGCACTTGAGCTCAAGATGATTGGGCCAGAAACACCAAAATGTGTAAATAGCATTTCGCCAAAATCCTTATAAATCACCTTATCGGAAATTTTTTCGACGAGCTCTAAAGAAACATTTTTTAAAGATAAGCCTTGCATTTTGGAACAATGATCGCTATTAGACTCAAGTGGCACCAACGACGGGCGTAATTCAACTATAGTATGTCCTACTCTATTTGCAATTTTGTATCCATCTCCAGTTGCTCCGGTTTTCGGGTAAGACATTCCGCCTGTCGCAATAATAACTGCATCTGAATAAATTTTTTCACTGTTAAAAGTCTCTACACCGCAACATTTTCCAGATTGTATTATTAAATTTTTAACTCTTTCGTTCAAAATTTTGCAATTAGATTTTTTCACAAAGTTTTCCATAACATGCACAATATCAATAGCTTTGTCTGATTGTGGAAAAACTCTGTTGCCTCTCTCAATTTTAACGTCCAGTCCGTTTTTCTTAAAAAAATTAATGGTATCTTTCGGTGAAAATTGATTGATAACGCTGTACAAAAACTTTCCATTAGTAGTAACATTTTCCATAAAAGTTGCCATACCACAAGCATTAGTTATATTGCATCGGCCTTTTCCAGTTATTCTTAGTTTCTTTCCCAACATACCATTTTTTTCAAATAAGACAACTTCCGCGCCATTGTTCGCGCAAATTCCAGCAGCCATCATACCCGCAGGGCCTGCCCCGATAACTAAGACTTTTTTATTTTTTATAATCGTCGCCTCCCTTAAATTTTACAAAGCAAAGGCGACCTGCGGCCGCCAAATTTAAAATATTTATTTAATAACAACCATATTTGGGTACATTACTTTCAAAAAATCGTCCGTATAATTTTTGTCTAAAAATGTAGTAATTGCTGAATTTGACTCGATCCCGTCAGCTCTTTGTGCCTGACGCCAAACAGCTAAAGCAGAAAGAGTCATATTAATTGCCATATAAATAAAAAGCACCCACGTTAAAATAATACCGACTTTAGATGGAATTTTTTCAATGATTCTAGAAATTCTTGGATAAGTATCTTTAAGCCAAATGAGCCCTAAAATTCCCCAAAAAAATGCGAATAAGATGCTTGTCCGCCCACTAAAATTAGAATCAATCTCACTGTAATCCCAAGAAGTGGTATGAAAAGCCATTTCTTGAAATAAACTACATAGGTACTCAAAAGAAGCACCAATTACCATACAAATCAAAAAAATCCAACGGTCTTTTAAAAAGCTTAATCTGTTTAAACAAACTGTCATAATAACCGCACCAAACCCATAAACAGGGTTGAATGGACCATATATCAGTCCCCAACGAATTTCAAACTTATGTTGAACAATAAAGCACCACAATGTTTCTGCTACAACACCAAAAAAGCTTCCTATTAAAAATATCCAAAAAAGTTTGTAAAAATTTAGCCCAGATGCAAAAGAATGTCTTCTACCACTTGTAATTAAAATTTTATCTCGTTTTTTTACCATATTATCTCCTTTTCAGAGAAATAATTATTTTGTTCCAAAGATTCTATCTCCAGCATCACCAAGTCCCGGCACAATATACCCATTTTCATTTAATTTTTCATCTAAAGCTGCACAATATACAGGAACATCTGGATGAGCGTTTGTTAAAGTTTTTACACCTTCTGGGGCCGCAATTATACACATAAATTTTATGCTTTTAGGATTTTCTTTTTTTATTATATCAATGGCATCAACTGCAGTACCACCAGTAGCTAACATAGGATCCAATACAATAACATCCCGATCGTTTACATCAGTTGGAAGTTTACTGTAATATTCAACAGGTTTTAAGGTTTCAGGATCACGATACAAACCAATATGTCCCACTTTGGCAGCTGGAATCAAAGTCGTAACGCCATCTACCATACCAATTCCTGCTCTTAAAATAGGAATAAAAGCCATTTTTCTACCTGCTAAAATTTTAGTTTTAGCCACTGCCAAAGGAGTTTCAATCTCTACCTCTTTTAAAGGTAAATCGCGTGTTGCTTCGTAGCACATAAGCATGGCTATTTCACTTATCATTTCACGAAATTCCTTTACGCCAGTATCTCTGTCGCGCAAAAGTGAAATTTTATGTTGTATAAGTGGATGATTCATAACAAAAACTTGGTTTTTCATAAATTACTACACGACCTTTTTTATATTTTAAATGTACCTTTTTCTATTTGCTCAATTTGCAAAACGCGCCAATAATGTCGTCCTCTGTCAAAAGGAGTGTTCAAAAAAATATTTGCAAGTGAAATTGCTTTATTTTCATCTATAACGCGTCCACCAAGGCATAAAACATTTGCGTCGTTATGACGCCTTGTCATTTCTGTTGAAAATTCATCTTGGCAAACTGCAGCCCTTATACCACTGACTTTATTAGCCGCAATAGAAACACCTATGCCAGTTCCGCAAAATAAAATTCCTTTTTCACATTCGCCATTTGCAACAGATTTTGCTACTAGGTAAGCATATTTGGGGTAATCGACTGAATTTTCCACTTCATCTGTACCAAAGTCTTTATATTTTATGTTTTTTTCATCAAAATAGTTTTTTATAGCATTTTTTAATAAAAAACCACCATGGTCACAACCCAGAGCTATCACAAAAGTTCCTCCTTATAAGTTCGCGCTCAGCTTGAGGTATTCTCAAATATTTGGGCACTAAATTTGCCGAATTAATTGGTGAATTACCATTTAAGTACTCATCGTAAGCTGCAAAAGCTACACCGCTTGCTCTCTGAAAACGTTTGTTTTCGTGCGCTAAATATAAATTTAGATTATCTTTAATTTTATTATAGCATAAAACAGCGCCGTCTCCAACTAAAATTACTTTTTTTTCTAATTTTTTTAGTTCAAAAGATAATTCTTCTAATGAAATGGTTCTATCTGGAGTTAATCTTGTTATTTTTTCACCACAGATCTCAAAAATTGCATTGTAAACCTGATTGCAACGAGCATCCATAGCTGCACAGATAATAGCGTTTTCACCCATAAAATTGTATACCATGGAATAAAGTGTAGAAACCTCTATACAAGGAATTTCGTCAGCAAAAGCCATCCCTTTTATAGCTGCAATTCCGATTCTCAATCCAGTAAATGATCCTGGCCCGGATGAAACCGCAAATGCGTCGATGTTGCTAATTTTGAGATTTGTATTTTTTAAAATATCTTCAACCATAGGCATCAAAGTTTGGCTGTGAGTTAACCCAACGTTAATAAAAAATTCTCCAAGTAAATTTTTATCATCTGTTATGGCCACAGATGCGGATTTTGCTGAGGAATCAATCGCCAAAATTTTCATTTAAATCTGCTCCTTCAATGCTAATTACACGTTCATTTTCTGCTTTACCATATTTTATTGTCAGTTTAATTGCGCTTTTTGGCAAAATATTTTCTATATTTTCGCTCCATTCAATAACTAAAACTCCGTTGTCAAGGTAATCAAAATATCCTGTAGAGTATAAATCGTCAACAGTTTTCACTCGGTACATATCAAAATGAAAAACCTTAAACTTTCCATTGTATTCATTTAATATAGCAAATGTAGGGCTACAGACATCATCCTTGACATTCAGTCCCTTGCAAAGTCCTCGAGTAAAAGCTGTTTTGCCAGCTCCAAGTTCGCCAAACAGTGCAATAACTTCTGTTCCAACTAAGGTTTGAGACAATTTTTCTCCAATTTTTTCTGTTTGTTCGCAAGAATGACTTATTATTTTTAACAATTTCAAAAATCTCCTCATGTTTAATTTAGAAAAAATTTGATATATCGCATCTATAATGTTTGTTCCCGAATCACTTGTAAAAGCTACTTAATATGTAAAAAATTGATTTATCAGAAGAACATTGAGATTTTGCTATGTAAATTAGCTTTTTATTCACGATTATCGACAGTCTTGTTTTATATTTTTCGTAACTTGGGTTGTTTTTGGCTTATTTCAGCATCAAATACAGTGATTACACAAAATTAATTTATTATAAATTATATCATATTTGCGCACATTTTAAAAGTATTTGCTTGAACTTATGTCCTAACCATAATATAATCTAATTGGAGGTGAATTCATGTCAAAATTTTGGAACAAAACTAAAAGCTATTTTAGATTAACTGATAGCATATTTTGGTCTATTTCTGTTTCAACATCTATATTTTCGCTGCTTCTCTTACTTAGTGTTTCTAGAACGTCCAATTTCGGATACTTCCGCACACAATTAATCGCAATCATTATTGGTTACATAGGCGCGTTCATTATCACAAAATCAGACTATCGTATTATCGCAAAACATTATGTTATTGTGGCGGTGATATGTGTGTTGTTGATAATCTGCACTTTAATTTTTGGTACATCTGTTACAGGAAATTCAGGCATTGACGCAAAAGCCTGGTTAAAACTTCCCGGAGGAATTTCATTTCAGCCTTCAGAACTTGCAAAGATTGGATTTATGATTACTTTTTCAAAACATTTATCTGTTTTAAAAGAAAAAAATGAACTTACATCATTTTTTAATGTAGCTCTTTTAGGAGTTCACGCATTAGTTCCCATAGCCTTAACACACTTGCAGGGCGATGACGGTGCGGCAATAATATTCTTTTTTATGTTTTTATTTATGGCTTTTGCTGCAGGTGTACAGCTTAGGTATTTTTTTGCGGTGTTTGCAGCAATAATCCTTATGATCCCCATTTTGTGGAATTATGTTTTTGCGGAGTATCAAAAACAGCGAATTATTAATCAAATAAACCCCGAAGCTGATCCGCTTAATACAGGATTTCAGCAAATTCAGGGCAAAATTTCAATAGGCTCAGGAAAAATATTCGGACAAGGTTTATTCAACGGTCCTCGTGTGGGAAGCAACTCCGTGCCTATTCAGGAAAGTGATTTTATCTTTTCCGTTGCAGGTGAAGAATTAGGTTTTATTGGTTGCACTTTGATTATTTTATTATTATGTCTTATGCTATTTAGAACGTTAAAAACAGCGTCAATGTCATCTGATTGTCTTGGGACCTATATTTGTTTTGGATTTTTTGGCTTAGTCGCATCTCAGACCATTTTTAATCTTGGTATGTGTTTGAGTGTGCTCCCTGTTATGGGTGTTACACTGCCATTTTTTAGCGCAGGTGGGTCTTCTTCTGCGTGCTTATATTTGGGAATAGGCTTAATTCAAAGTGTTTATATACAGCGAGATGACGATGATATTAATGCGATAATTTCAGAATGAACTTAAAACTTTATAAAAAAAAGGCGAAACCTTATGGTTCCGCCTTTTTTAAGCTTTTGCTAAATTTTTGTTTTAAATTAATTGTCATTCTCTGCATTTTTAGCAACAGCAGCTTCATATTTTTTGCTCAAGCTAAATACTGAAGCTATCCAAGCAACAACAGTTACAGCGAAAATTCCAACGATGGTTACAACGTGAGACATAATATTTGGAACTATACCGTACATAACTTGTTGAATAAGTGATGCACCTGCTTTTCCGGCACGACCACCGATAACTTCAACAGCTGACTGACCTTTTGTTTTTGTATCTTCGTCAAGTGGAATATAGGCCATACTTTTTGTTGTATCGAATAGAGAATATTTAACGCTCTTACACAATGCGTCTTGAATGATTCCGAACCAAGTTGCAAGAATAAGTGCTGACATTCCAAAGATTTGTGCAGATACAAACTGTCTATAAAGAACTAATGCAAAGAAAATTCCACCCAAAACTAAGAATATTGAAGGAGTGATAACTGCAGAAGTTCTCCATTTGCAAGTTCTTAAAATAAACGCGCCGATTATTGTTATAAATATTGAAAATACACCAGTAAATATCGAGATATTGCCTTGCATTGAAGCATATCCTGGACCATCAAAAGCCTCTTTCATATGTGCTTTCATGATAACTTCTGCAAAATTTATTGCAATTCCATAACCCATAACAAGTACACCAATTAAAAGCAGGTATGAATTTGTAAATAAAATTTTGATACCATCCAATATACTAACTTTTTCTTTTTTCTTTTTAGGTTTAATTTGAGATGCGTCATAAAATCTTGGGTCTGTTAAAATTTTATTATTTATGTACCAATAAATTGCCATAATAGCAACACCAAAGAATATAACAGCAATCATAATCATTCTAACGTTTGAAACAGAAGCATTTTTTAAAGCTGTTTTTATGGTAACGCCGGCGATGATTGTTCCAATATTGCCGATTAAAGAAAATAGGCCAAAAAATCTTTTTACTTCGCTTTTCATTGTAACAGCGTTAGCAAACATCCAAAATAGTGATGAAATGGCCATTGTTCCCCAAATTTCTGAAATGGTGTAGAACAAAGTTATTGGCCAGTTGCCCAAACAAGTAAGGAATGTTCTAAAGAAAGCAGGAGCAGCTTCTGTCATAGCTGTAATTTGCTCTGTAGACATTATTAAGCTATTAAGATTTGGATAAAGTATAAAACCATATATTGCATAAAAAATCATGAATGAAGAAATTATGATATAAAAAGTTTTTTTGAAATCAAATTTATTCATCAAGTAGCTAAAAGCCATAACTGCTAAAAATGCTACAGGCATTACATACCAAACTTTAAGAGCACTGATAAGTTGAGCAGTATCTGCTTTACCAGCACCAGCCCAGATATGCGTGTGATACTGAACGAAAATGTCCTTTAAATCACGAACCAAAGTGTACACAAACAGTATAAAGAACATCAAAAAGCTCATTGGCAAAAATTTTTTCAGCTCATAATTATGAATAGGCCAAACCAGTTCTTGAAATTTGTTAAACTCTTTAGGTTGAGTTTGTTGTTGGGTTGTCATTTTTTTACATTCTCCTTATTTAAAAACTTATAGTTAAAAGGTTAATAGAAATTTGCGGTGATTGATAAAAATGCAATCAAATGGATTTGGTATGAGTAAAAATTTAAGAGTCATCAAAAGAAAGATTTACCCCCCTTTGCAAAATTTAATAATACACACACCATAACTCCGCAAAACATAAAGATTATAGCAAAAATTTTAAAATTGTTCAAGTGTTTTTCACAGTTAATTTATATTTTGGTAAAATACAGTCATATTTTCTGTGTTTTTGATTGATATTTATGTATTATTGAATGGCTGTTTTTTACAAATTCATTGTGCCTTATTATATTGACATTTTTTACTTTTCAAACTATTATTTATAAAGTGTTTAAATCTTTAATATTAAAGACTTAGAGGGAGATAAAAAGTTGGAAAAAGATGTGATAATTTCATTAAAAAATATTACAGTTTCATTTAACGGTAATACGGTTTTAAAAAATTTTAACTTAGATATAAAAAATGGTGATTTTGTTACTCTTCTTGGCTCATCAGGGTGCGGGAAGACTACTACTTTGCGAATAATTGGTGGATTCGTTCAACCTGATAACGGCAGCGTTTTTTTTGCTGGAAAAAATGTTACTAGCCTTCCAGCTCATAAGCGTGAGGTTAATACTATATTTCAAAATTATGCACTCTTTCCTCATTTAAATGTATATGAAAATATTGCTTTCGGTATGCGGCTTCAAAAAAAATCTGAGCAAGAAATAAAAAATAAAGTTGATGAAATGTTAAAAATGGTAAGTTTGTCTGGGTTTGAAAAAAGAAATATCGCAAACTTATCTGGCGGTCAACAACAACGTGTCGCTATCGCTAGAGCTCTTGTAAATAATCCAAAAGTGCTTTTATTGGACGAGCCTTTGGGGGCACTTGACTTAAAACTGCGCAAAGATATGCAGACGGAATTGAAAAAAATTCAACAAAAAATGGGAATCACTTTTATTTTTGTTACTCATGACCAAGAAGAAGCACTTTCTATGTCTGACACCGTCGTTGTTATGGATAAAGGTCAGATACAGCAAATTGGTTCGCCCCAGGATATATATAATGAGCCTAAAAACGCTTTTGTTGCTGATTTTATCGGAGAAAGTAATATCATTGACGGCGTTATGCACAAAGATTACTTGGTTGAATTTGCGGGAAGAAAATTCGATTGTCTAGACTTTGGATTTTCTGAAATGGAAAATGTTGACGTTGTTATTCGACCAGAGGATATTGAAGTTACTTCGCCTGAAAATGGACATATTTCTGGAGTTGTTACTTCGGTCACTTTCATTGGTGTTCATTATGAAATTATCGTTGATATTGACGGCTTTAAATGGATGATTCAATCAACCGACAGTCAAACTCCCGGTGATGTTATCGGCCTTGTTTTGCAACCAGACGATATTCATATTATGAGAAAATCTGAACACTCTGGAGAATACGGAGATTATAGTGCCTTTAGCGACGAAATGTATGAAGTTTATGAAGAAAATTTGCCAGGTAACAGTAAAGTTGGTGACAAAAAATGAAATTAAAATCCTCTCACCTACTTTACATCGTTTGGATGGCAATATTTACACTTATTCCCATGGCGTTAGTTTTTGTTTTCGCTTTTACAGATAAATATTGGAACTTCACTTTAGAAAATATTGTAAATGTATGCAAATACTCAAATATATTTTTGCGATCAATAGGATTAGGCGCTTTGTCTACTGTAATTTGCCTTCTTTTGGGCTATCCTCTGGCATACATTATTTCTAAAACTTCAGTCAAAAATCAAGGCATTGTTATCATGCTGATAATGCTACCAATGTGGATGAATTTTTTATTGCGCACCTATGCTTGGATGACTATTCTTGAAAATAACGGTATTTTAAATAAACTTTTTGCGTTGTGTGGAATTGCACCTGTTTCCTTTATAAACACTTCTAGAGCAGTCGTTTTAGGGATGGTATATAACTTTTTACCATACATGATTTTGCCGATTTATTCTGCTATTTCAAAAATTGACAAAAGAATTATCGAAGCGGCTCAAGATTTAGGTGCAGGCAGGAGAAAAGTATTTTTTAAGGTTTTGATGCCTCTTAGTGTTCCTGGAATTATTTCTGGTATAACTATGGTTTTTGTCCCAGCGGTGAGCACTTTTATTATTTCTAAAATGCTGGGTGGCGGTGCTAATATTTTAATTGGTGACCTTATTGAAATGCAATTTTTAGGCAGCACTTATAATCCTCATCTTGGTTCTGCAATTTCTTTTATTCTTATGATTCTTATTTTTATCTCTATCGGGATTATGAATCAATTTGATGATTCTGATGAAATGTCGGTTCCTGCTGGTTACAGATAAAAAAATTTAAAGAGGGTGTTATAAAATAATGAAACTAAAATCGATATCTAAACTTTATATGGGGTTAATTTTCTTTTTTTTATACTCGCCACTCGTAGTCCTTATCGCATTTTCTTTTAACGAATCAAAAAGCCGAAACGTTTGGACGGGTTTTTCTTTAAAATGGTATGCGAATTTGTTTGCAGATAAAGAAATTTTGCGTGCGCTTTTTAACACGATAGTCGTTGCTGTAATTGCATCTGTTTTGGCCACAATCATCGGAACTATTGCTTGTTTTGGCATTTTAAAAATGAAAAAATGGACAAAAAAATTCATTATGAATGTAAATAATTTGCCGATAGTAAATCCAGAAATTGTGACAGGTGTTTCTTTAATGTTGCTGTTTGTTTTTACTTACAACACTTTTGGAATTTTTCGTCCCGGAATTTTAACTTTAATTTTATCTCACACAACTTTTTGTTTGCCATATGTAGTTTTATCGGTTTTGCCAAAGCTTCGCCAAATTAACCCTTATCTTTACGAGGCGGCCCAAGATTTAGGCTGCACGCCATCTCGTGCATTTTTTAAAGTAATTTTACCTGATATTATGCCTGGTATCGTGACGGGAATGATTATGGCATTTACGCTTTCTTTAGATGATTTTGTGATAAGTTACTTTACAAGTGGAACCACTCAGAACTTGCCAATTGCGATATATTCTATGACAAGAAAAATCGTAAGCCCGGAGATTAATGCACTTTCTACCATATTATTTGCGGTTGTTTTATTTCTACTTTTAGTGGTCAACATCAGGCAAACTAAGTATTTAAGTAAAAAAGATTGATGCGAAACTAGGTGAAAAATATATTGAAAAAAAAATTAATTTTAATATTTACTGTTTTATTGTTTTTTATTTCTGGCTTAATCTGTTTCATTTTATATAAAAATAGTTATAAATCAGAAGTTACTATAAACGTATATAATTGGGGCGAATATATCTCGGACGGCTCCGACGGCAACTTGAATGTTAATGAAGAATTTACTAAAAGAACCGGGATTCGTGTAAATTACAGCACTTTTCAGAGTAATGAAGCGCTTTTTGCAAAAATTCAAAACGGCGGAACAAAATACGATGTGATTATTCCGTCCGATTACATGGTTTCCAAAATGATTGAACAAAATATGCTCCAAAAACTTAATTTTGAGCAAATTCCTAACTTCTCTTATATAAACTCCTCTTTTAGAAATCCGGAGTACGACCCTTATAATGAATATTCTATTCCATACACTTGGGGAACCGTTGGCATATTTTATAATAAAAAAATGGTTTCAGAATCTGAAGAGCAAATAAACTGGAACATTCTTTGGAACAAAAAATATTCTGGGAAAATTTTGATGTTCGATAATCCTCGTGACGCTTTTGCTATTTCTCAAATTCGTCTTGGAATTCCTTTAAATTCAAAAAATAAGCAAGATTGGATTCGTGCTTCAGAAGATTTGAGACTGCAAAAACCTCTTGTACAAGCTTATGTTATGGACCAAATTTTCGATAAAATGGGCAACGGTGAAGCTGCTTTGGCACCTTATTATACTGGTGATGCCGCAATTTTAACTCAACGTAACAGTGATATCGGTTTTGTAATTCCTAAAGAAGGCTCGAACAAATTCGTTGACGCTATGTGTATTCCAAAAAGTTCTGAGCACCCTAACGAGGCAATGGCTTATATAAATTTTATGTGTGATCCAGAAATTGCTGTGGAAAATATTAAATATATTGGGTATTCTTCTCCTGAATCCGAGGTGAAAAATCGGCTTGACCCTAAAATTTCTAATAACAAAATATGTTATCCAGACAATGAAACACTTAAAAATACACAAGTTTTTACCTCTTTGCCGGATGAAATAACTTCTCTTATTGACACTTTATGGATTAATATTAAAACTGGAGAGCACGGCAATCCATTTGGCTTAATAATTGTTTTAATCGGATTTATTTTGGTATATTTAGCTATCATTTTTATCAAAAAAAGAAAACTTAAAGATTAACAGCATTTTTAACAGTTTTTTTAATCATTTTTCTACTGTGATATTTTTAATAAATATCTGGCAAATATTTAAAAATATGGTATAATTTAAACAGATTAATGAAAAAGGGTTGATTAAGATTGTTAAGGCGCTTTAAAATTTTATGTTTTTGCATTACGATTTTCTCTCTTTTTTATCTAGACTCCTCCGCTTATAATGACAATAGTCTTGATATAACTTTGACTTGTGATGATATTTCTCCAATAAACGAAGAAGAATTTACCGTCAGTTTAAACTTTTTTCCTTCTGAACCTTTAAACGTTTCTGCTTATCGGCTGAAAGTCAGCTTTGATAGTTCAAAATTTTCCTATAAGGGTTTGTATTCTTATATAAATAATGATGATTTAAAAAGTTATGAAATTGATGGTAATTTAACCATTTTATATGTGACGTCAGAAAAGGGCTTCAATATTAAAGCTAAAAGTGTTCAACCTGTTATCGATTTAAATTTTAAAGTTTTATCTGATTGCGACGTCGGTCCTACAAAAATTTATGCTACAATCGATGGATTGTGCGACTATGACGCAGAGGCAATTCCTTTGCCAGAAATTGATCCTGTTACAATTAACGTAACACAGCCAGACGTTTGCAGTTGCGATCTTGCATCACTTTCTGCGGGAAAATATCAATTAACCCCAACTTTTTCTGCTGATGTTACAAATTACTCTGTT
This sequence comes from Clostridium sp. CAG:557, assembly GCA_000435275.1. Classification (GTDB taxonomy): domain Bacteria; phylum Bacillota; class Clostridia; order Oscillospirales; family Acutalibacteraceae; genus CAG-557. Next base: position 3,283 of record FR883843.1, on the reverse strand, counting down.
GAAGTACCTTATTCTAAAAGTACAATGGAATTCGAAACTGTTCCTGTAGATGAAGATGCTACAGTTAAATTCAATAGAAAAACTCTTAAAAGCGCTGGGACTTCTACCGATATAAATTTGACTGTTACATCTTCTGATAAAAAATCAAAAAAAGTTTATACGGTAACTGTTAATCGTTTAAGCAAAGAAACTTCTGGAGATATCATAAAGAATAACAGCAGCATATCCGTCGATGATGAGGTTTACGTAAACGGAAGCGATGAAGATGAAAACGAAGATAATGCAGAAGAATCATTTATTGCTCAAAATAATAAAATTGCTCTGCAAAACTCTTCTGCACCTCTTGTCGTTAAAGAAAACGCTTTTAATTTTATCGTATTTATCATATGTTCCGTACTTTTTATTACATTTTCTTTCATTATTTTAAAACGTAAAAAAAATTAATTTTTTCTTTGTTTGAGGAGTTAGCATTTATCTGTGCTAGCTCTTTTATTATTTTAAATTTTATTAATATTCGCAAAAGTTTTGATAATAATAAACCTTGAAGGAGGTAATAACATGAATGCAAATATTGAAATGTTAAACTATATTTATAAAAATGCGCAAATGGGTCAAAATTCCATAAATCACCTTTTAGATATAGTAAAAGAAGATTCTAAATTTAAAAATTTGTTAGAAAGTCAATTAAAAGAGTACAAAAATATTTTTAATACCGCTGAAAAAGCCTTAACTGATTTCGGCTACGAGGCTAAAGGAACCAGTTCTATTCAAAAATTTGAAACTTATATGATGATAGATATAAAAACTTTGAACAACAAAACTCCTGACCACGTTGCCGAAATGTTAATTCAAGGCAGTACTATGGGCGTAATTCAAATAACGAGAAGGTTAAAAGATTATGAGGGTAGCGTAGATAAAAATGTTCAAAAGCTCGCTGAAAAACTTTTATCCACAGAGCAGCACAATGTTGAAGAATGTAGAAAGTTTTTAGGAAAAGCTTTTGAAGTCACTCATGCTTAATAAATAAGCTATAAATTTTTGTAAGGACTTTACTCTACATCTTATTAGAGGTGTGCGTATTTGAAAAAACTTTTTTATCCTGTTTTAGCTATGCTCGCGGGTGTAGTAAACGGACTTTTGGGGGCTGGTGGAGGCATGTTGATTGTTCCATTATTAAGAAAATGTGGACTTGATCAACGTTCAACTCATGCCACCTCCGTTTGTATTATTCTTCCAATATGCACTTTGAGTGCAGCAATATATTTATTCAAAGGCAAGGTTACTATTGAAGATGCCTTGCCATACCTTCCTTTCAGCGTCTTTGGTGCTATTATTGGTTCTTTAATTCTGTCTAAAATAAATCAAAAATTTCTTCGTAAGCTTTTCGGTGGTTTTATGCTATGGGCGGCTGTACAGCTGCTCATTAGATGAATTGGTTTATTGCCGCTATTGCCGGAACTTTATCTGCGATAATTGGTTCTATGGGCCTTGGTGGTGGCGGTGTACTTATTATTTATTTCAACCTTTTTACTCAAACACCTCAGACTTTAGCACAAGGTATTAATTTATTATTCTTCATTCCGTCTGCTATAGTCGCAATTATAATTTACATTAAAAAAAAGCTTATCAACTTCAAGCTTGCAATAAAATTTTCTTTACTCGGCTTAGCTGGAGCAGTATTAGGTTCTTATTTGGCTTGCTTTATTGATAGTAAAATTCTTTCAAAACTTTTTGCTATATTTCTTTTATTTATGGGAATTATGCAATTTAGAAAAAAAAATTAATAATAAAAGACGCGCCGCGATATAGTGGCGCGTATATTTTATTCTAAAAATTTCAACTAAGACCAAAAAATATTCCGCAAATAATAATCAACAAAGTTCCAAATGTAAATATATACTTCGATAACGGAATAAATAATTTTCCAATTTTTCTTTTAGCTCCCATATTAACTTGCTCTAAAACAAATTTTGAACCGCAAATCCAAAAAAACATCACACCGGCAAGCAATGCACCAAATGGGATAATATAAATAGAAATAACGTCCATCCATTTTCCAACGACTTCACCGTTTTCGATAAATAAACTGATAACGGCCGAAACAGTTAACACAAGCGCAACCGATGAATTTCTAGATATTTTTAACCTGTTTTGAGCTTCTTCTATTGGCACTTCAAAGAGATTTATAATCGATGTCAAGGCTGCAAATAAAATTGCTATAAAGAAAATTATTTCAAAAAAATTTCCAAAAGTCATTTCAGCAAAGATTTGTGGCATTGCAACGAATAATAAAGATGGCCCAGCCTGTGACTCAAGGCCAAATGAAAACATTGCCGGAATAATTGCTAGCGCCGCTATAACACCTGCCATAATATCAAATATTACAACATTTTTTGCACAATAAACTATATCTTCATTATCTTTTAAATAGCTGCCGTATATTAGCATCCCTGAACCCGCCAGTGAAAGTGAAAAAAACGCCTGTCCTAACGCATAAATCCAGTTTTTCGGTTGAAGAAATTGCTCAAAATTAAACCTAAATAAATATGTATAGCCATTAATTGCATTTGGTAAAGAGGCGGCTTTTACTGCCAAAACTATGAATAGCACAAAAAATAAAGGCATTAAAATTTTATTTAACTTCTCAATTCCGTTTGACACTCCACTAATCATGACAAAAATTACCAACAGAAATCCAATTAAATGGCAAATTACATTGCTAAAGTCTCCAGAAATATTCGAAAACAAAGTCAGCGTATCTTTTTTTGACAATTCTCCTATAATACTCGCTGCTAAAAAGCGAATTATCCAGCCAACAACTACAGAATATCCAATTGCAATGCTCATTGACCCTAAAACTGGTATGGCTCCTAAAAGTTTGCCAATTTTTTTGTTGTTAAACTTCATTTTTGTCGCTTTTGCAAATGCCCCCACGGGACCAGATTTCATTGCGCGGCCAAAAGCCATTTCTCCAACGACCCCAGAAAATCCCAATAATACCGTAAATATAATATATTCTAAAAAAAATACTGCACCACCATATTGCCCCAAACGATATGGAAACATCCATATCGTACCAATTCCAACTGCAGAACCAACACATGACCAGATAAAGCCGAACTTCGTCTTGAAAGTTTCTCGTGATTTAATTTTTGTTGATTGGTTGTTTAAGTTCGACATAATTAGTCACTCCTTTGATTAAATTATAAAACAAAAAAAGCTTTTATGCAACAGTACATAAAAACTTTTTGAAAAATATGGTGGAGGTAAGCGGGATCGAACC
>FR883842.1 GCA_000435275.1 Clostridium sp. CAG:557 | reverse complement strand
ACTCTTTCTCCCAAAACTCTGCAAACGCCCCAGCCATCTTGTTTGTAAGGAAGTTCGTCACATTGATGTCAACGTTGTTTAAAAGTTTGCGGCTGATAACCGATAAAGCCCCGTGCGAGTAGCCTTTAAGCTCGATAGAATTGAATTTTCCTTGACCGGCAACAAGCGCGGTGAATTCGTCACCTTGATATGCTACATTTACGTCGCCAGTAGGGTTGTCAGCGTCAGTGTCTGCGCCATAAACCGGAATTTCCAGTGTGCCTTTGGTGTTAAATTTCTCGACTTTTTCGTAAATCGGGGAAAGCTCCTTAACTTTCTCAATAATTTTTTTCGCGATGGTTGTCGGAACAATCGCACCATTGCTGCCGTAGGACATCCCAGGGCTGGCTGCTCTTTCTTCGCCCGTTACAATAAAGTCAACGAATGCGCGTTCCTCCACTTTTTCTGCTTGAATTTCTGTCTCTTCGTTGTTTTCGGAAATTTCTTTTTTCTTTTCCTCGATATTCATTTCGCGTGCCTCCTCCTCGGCGT
>FR883841.1 GCA_000435275.1 Clostridium sp. CAG:557 | reverse complement strand
TGCCATTTTTATTCTTCCTCTTTATATTATCAAACTCGTCTAGCGTGGCATCCATTCAGTAATAATAGTTTGCAGTTATCCATTTTTTGTTATACCTTATTCAAAGGATATTCAATGCCACGCTAAAAATAAACGGCAAAAAATATTGGACATATAGAAAAAATCACTTTTCGCCATACGCTATGATAGATAAACTATCCGATGAAGAAAAGGCTGCACTTGAGAGCCTAGACAATAAAAACGGGACTGAATCAGATTGACTTAGTTCTCAACAGGAAGAAAAAATTTCGAAGACTCAGCGTCGGATTCAAGTTCAAAAACTAGAGATAAAATTACATATTTTACAATTTCTGGTTTAGGCTTGATAATGACATTAGCACTTAGTTTAATGCTGAATTCGAAAATAAACAAGAAAAAATAAAATAAATATTCCCGATATCTTAAACGATTTCGGGAAATTTTTCACTTTTATAATCGTCATATGCTAAATAAATGTTGGTAGTTACCGTATATTGTTTATATGCTAAGATTTTGGTAATATTACTACAAGTTAAAGCGCTTTTGAACATTAATAAAGGCATTACTTTGCACAAAAATAGGTAAGTGTTATTGATTTTTACGTCTTAAAAACACGTAGAAAATGTTTTTGTGTGGAAACAAATCCGTATTATAAAAGCCTTTCTTGGCATGCCTAAAAAACAAGCACTGCTTAGGCATATCTCAAACACTGGTCTTGACATTCATAAGGGATTTGATGAACCCCCGCCGCGATGTAGGCTCAAGCCACTTACAATGTTTGCCGAATTATGCATTCGCCCTAAAACGATAACTTTTATGCTTATTATTGTACCAGAGGCGATAAAAAAATTCAATATAAAATTCATGTCATTTTAAAAATTTTTTAGGATTGTAATTTTGTTTTTATAAGAAGAAACTTGCTTAAAAAAATCAATATTTTTTAATATTTTGAATATTAAAAAGTGAACGTTAAGTATGACAAAAATACTGGAGAAAGCTATTCAAAATTAAAATTATTGAATTGATACTGGTAATTATTAAGTCTTTGCTGATTTTTGTCTATAAACTTCCATAACTTTTGCATAATAAATTTGCAAAAATCTGTTTAACTCTGCGATTTTTGCAGCTTTCTTAAATCTTCCTTCAACTTCTTTTTTTTATAAATTGACAAACACTGTCATCGTCAGATGTACCATGAGTTTTTAAACTTTACAAAACTTTATATCAAATTTTTTACAAATGAGCCGAACCACGTTTTAATGTCCTCTGATTTTGTGCCCTAAATTACCTCGATTGATATCGTGGTGAGTCGGTTTCAGCATAAAAAATTAGGGATTTTCCGTGGTAAAACCTTCTAACATCTCCAATTTCCGCAATTAATTTTGCTGTAAGCACTTCGCCAACACCTCTTCCATAGCCCTAACAGCCAAGTATTCCGGTAAAGCGACTGCATTTGTGTTAAAATTTTTTCAGAGTTTTATCAACTTATTTTAGCACTCTGACCGATTCCTGCACCAGCATTTTTGTTTTTGAATTGCCGGAGGAAATCATTAAGACACCGCTTTTTGCCAAGCAATAGATTTTAGCAGCTTTGTCCTAGTTATTGTGGTATCCATTCTTTTTTGTCCACTTTACGTAGCTTGCCAAAAACTGCTTTTTGGACTTTTTCATTATGTTATCGTAATGCCAATATTCATTTGCAAAGTCAGCTAATTTATTTTTTCACTTGATTCATTCCATCCACCCAGTAGCGGTTTGATTCCAAACATAACACAATCCAACAAATGCGTTAGATTCTGTATACTTTCTATGTGCATTTTCATATAATTCCGAAACTGTCGGCCTAATAATATAAATTGCACCGATAGCTTTATAATTTTTCAGCCAATAGCAATAGTCTATCCCATATTTGCAAATTGTAATTGCATCTTGCTTGTCAGTTTTTATGCGTTTTAAACCTTGATTGCGATATTTCTTCACTCCATACAAATTTACGACTAGCACGAAGAATCTATGCTCTTTTAAATACATAAATATTGGCAAATACTAGCCACTTCCATAATTACCCTCACCTCATCTTCAAGTCGTAATAACATACTTGCCAATTCACTTAAATCTTTTTCTGTATGAGTTACTTCAAATGGTTTGCTTATAATTTCCCCGTATGGGTTCATGATACATACAGTACTCTTTTCTTTCGACACGTCAACCCATACGCTTATCATAATTTCATCTCTTAAGAATCTTTGTAATTGTTTCCAGTCCAACTTATTTTTCGTTACACGAAAGCTCTTTTCATGAGTTTCAATATGCTTTAATCGAATGTTTATAATAAGGCTGGTCTGCTGCTTCATCCACGGGTGCTCTTAATCCTAAAGACCGCCCGCAATACCAATTACGCCCTTATATTAGAGCGTGTTAACATAAAGGGATGACAAGCAAGAAAGTATCTGATATA
>FR883840.1 GCA_000435275.1 Clostridium sp. CAG:557 | reverse complement strand
TTCAATTTTTCCACCTCCCTTGATTTTTGGCTCGCCGTGTTCATTGCCTCCCTTTTCTTTAAGGAAGAAAAGGAAGCAAAAGAACCTTTATTTCGCACACAAATTTCAGCGCGGGATTTCGAATTTTTTGCCTGCGCTTTTTGTGGTTCGCGAATTGGCCTGTGCGGCCGCGCACCTTCATCTCGTTGTTTCTGCATTAATTCCTTTTGCTCAACTTCGGCTGCCAAACATCTAAGCGCCTCCGGAAATGATTGTGGGATATAAAAACTCAGCTGTTTTTCCATCTCATCAAAGCGTTTTATATATGCTCGTTTAAAATCGTTGTAGCCGGTATAATTCATAACCAGCAAAATGAAGGCATTTTTATCAAGCAAATATTCCTTGTATTTGTTGCCTTGGCTCGTCGTAAATTCACGCTCGGAAAATTCTCCTACCGTTAAAACGTCCTCTATTTTCCTCAGTACGTCCTTATGCTCTTTTTCTAAGCCAACCGCTATATCACGGCTTCCAACCAGCAATTTCCCATTTTCGTTTTTGATGTTTACGTTTATTAATTTATTCATGCGTGTATCCTCCATTTTTGTTTTCAATATTTGTAATTTGATTTGTGTTTGGCGTGTAAACCTCTTTTGTCACCGG
>FR883839.1 GCA_000435275.1 Clostridium sp. CAG:557 | reverse complement strand
CAAAAACCGGCGACGAAGTTACATATTTAACAATTTCAGGGCTTGGCTTAATAATGACTTTAGCGCTCGGTTTAATGCTAAACTCGAAAATTAACAAGAAAAAGTTTGATGAATAAAACAATTTTTCCCGATATCAAAGAAATATCGGGAGATTTTTTATTAAAAATGTTTTTTGTCACTTTTTATCCAGGCTCCAAGCAAATATTGGCAATCACTAGCTAATTTACAAATTTGTTCGTATTGTTTGGGCAAAATGCACCCCTGTTCGCGTGCTAACAAAGAAATATATGCTAAAATTTTCACATCAGTTAGTGCAGAATGCTGAAATTCCAAGCGCTTTTGCATATTTTGTAAATTTTTGCTTTGCACAAAGATTTCATTTGCCCTATAAATATTTTCTATTATATTCAATGTAAGATTTTGTAAGCGAGAAACAAGCGTAAAACGAAAACATTTAGGTGATTTGTTTGTTGCAATCAATACGTAGCTGCACAAATTTTTTGCAGCCGTTACTACCTGCAATTCTGATTTTGTTTTTGTACTCATAATTTTGCTCCGTAAAAATTTATATTATTTAGATGAATTTTATACCAATTTTAAAAATTTTTCAATAGGCAACTAAATTTATCAAGTAAATCGAAAACGAAATTACTTCCGCGACTTAGTAATATTCCAGTTAAAATACGTCCAATGTATGGGATTTCTGATTTTAAATTAAAATGCGCAGGCAAATCCAATTTATATGCTACCGCGATAATTATTCCTAAAATTAAGCTCAAAGCCATTTGCCAACAAAAACTTTCTTGAATAAAAAATTGACTTATGTAAGTTATCAAACTTTCAATTAAGATTGCAAAAGTTACAAATTCAAATGTTTTATTTTCCATAATAAGCCCCTTTTTCGTTGACGAAAAAAGAAAGTTATGGTAAAATAATGGCACCATAGTTGGGCTTTAGTCCTTGTAGTATACCCCTGCCCTCAGTTGAAGTACATTTTGGGGCCTGGAGGTGATATTATCAAGGATAAGTTAATTAGCTTTTTGGGATATTTATTTAAGAAGCTACATAAAGAAAAAACGATTCAACTGGTAAAAGTTGAAATCGTTAATTCAAAAGTTTTAATAATAAATATCAACAAGGACTAATTCTCACAAAAGCCCTTCTATGGTTTTTATTTTATCAAACTTTTCTTTACTTGTCAATAGTTTAAATTTCTTTTATAAATGCGTCTGTAAAACCTGCGTCTTTTGCTTTTTGAAGCTGATTTTCGG
>FR883838.1 GCA_000435275.1 Clostridium sp. CAG:557 | reverse complement strand
GCCATTTACTAAAAAAACTCACCGGCGATGTTATTAATAATACCCCATCTTTTTAAATCTGTCAACACTTTTTTCGAATTTTTTGAAAAAATTCAAAAATTTTCTTAATTTGCCACCGAGATTTCCTTTTAGTTTTTAATCTTATCTATTAGTTGCCTTTGGTAAATCATATTCACATTATCGCAAATTGTTTACATTTTTTTTAATATTAAAATCTTCTTTATAAATCAAAACACCTTCTACATTTATTTCATTTAGTGCTTTGCAAAAGTCAAAACCAAGCGCCACCTTACTTTCATATAAGTCTCTCAATGGCACCATAACAAATGCGCGTTCTTTTATTCTGGGGTGAGGCAAAATCAGATTTTCCGTGCAAATAGAAGCATCCTGGTACAGCAGTAAATCTATATCAATTATCCTTGCCGCGTTTTTATATGATCGTATTCTCCCCATCGCTGCTTCTATTCCTAAACAGCCTCCGAGAAGCACTTCTGGTAACAAATTCGTTTTTATTTTTACGCAACAATTCAAGTAATCATTTTGTTTATCCGGCGCTTGAAATGGCTTAGTTATGTAAATTGAAGAAATCTGTTCAATTACAGTTTCCGGTAGTCTTTGCAACGAGTCTATAGCACTTTTCAAATTTTTTTCTCGGTCAAATAAGTTTGTACCAAGCGCAAGAACTGCTTCTTTCATTAAAAATCATCTCTCGTTCTAAAAATCTCAACTGCAACATAATCAAATTCCGCTTTAATTGGTGCTTCAGGTTTCTTTAGGCAAATATCTACTGATTCTATCGAGTTGAACTCTAAAAATATCTGCTGGGCAACTCTTTGCGCAACTTTTTCTAATAAATCGTATTTGTCTTCGTTTAAAACTTTAACCGCTGTTTTTAATATTTTTGCATAACTTACCGTATCGTCGATATTATCTGTATTCCCAGCTCTCTTCAAATTTTTGTACGCGGTAATATCCAAAACAAAATTTTGTCCAATCACTTTTTCCTCCGGATTTACTCCGTGATACGCAAATATTTTAAGACCTTTTATAATAATTTTATCCAAAACTCAGCCCTCCAAACTAGATTTCAAAATCGCGTCTGCAACTTTCGCCGCTTGAACAGCTTCTTTCACGTCGTGCACTCTAATTATATTAGCACCATTTAAAATCGCTATCGTATGTGCCGCAATTGTTCCCGGCACTCTTTCTATAAAAGGCGGATTGCCGCATGGAGCTCCTATCACCCTTTTTCTCGACGCGCCAACTAACATAGGAACATTTTTTATCACATATTTTTTTAAATTTTTAATTACATAAAGATTTTCTTCATAAGTCTTGCCAAATCCAATCCCCGGGTCAAAACAAATTCTGCTTTGAGAAATATCATTTTCAATCATTTTATTCAGCTGCAAATCAAAAAAATTTTTCATTTGAGCATTAGTTCCGTCATGCATAACTATACAACCACAGTTACTTTTCGCTGCGACTTTCATCATTTCCTCATTTTTAAAGCCATTTACGTCGTTTATGATATCTATACCTTCATTCAACGCTTCTTTTGCCACTTCAGGATAAAAAGTATCCACAGAAATTGGCACGTTAATTCGCCCTTTTAAAACTTTCAAAACTGGCATCAATCGCATCAGCTCTTCTTGCGGAGTTATCTTTGTGTGGCCCGGTCGTGTTGACTGGGCTCCAATGTCAATTATATCAGCTCCGTCGTTCTTCATTTGTAACGCGTGACCAACTGCTGATTCAATATTAAACCACTTGTTTCCATCGGAAAAAGAATCTGGTGTAACATTTAAAATTCCCATTACATAGGTTTTTTTGCTTAAATTTAATGTAAACTTACCTGCTTCAAAAATTTTCATAGGTACTAAAGTCCTCTTTCTAACATATTTAACGCTTCGGTTCTCTTTTGCAAGTCATTCTTCAACGAGCCATAAAACGCTAACGTTTTAGTCTTAGCACCTGCGGCTTTAACCCCTCTCATCGTCATACACAAATGTTCTGCCTCTGCTTGTACAATCACTCCCTCTGCTTCTGCTTTTTCATAAATAAATTTCGCTATCTGATTTGTCAACCGCTCCTGAACTTGTAGTCTTTTGGCAAAGCAGTCCACAATTCTCGCAAACTTTGACAATCCTATTATTTTCTCTTTTTTAGGTATGTAAGCCAAGCTAATTCTTCCAATAAACGGTAACAAATGATGTTCACAAATCGAATATAAAGGAATATCCTTGATGACAATTATTCCTGAGGTACACTCTGGTTCATCAAAAAATTTCAAATGGTCACAAGGGGTTGAATTCATTCCAGAAAGTAACTCTTCGTACATTTTAGCAACTCTTTTAGGCGTTTCTCGAAGCCCCGCTCTATCTTCATCTTCTCCTAGCGCAATCAATAAATCAAAAATAGCTTTTTCTACTTTTTGTCTGTTAATTTTTAACTCCTCCCAACTGCAAAATGAAAATCTAAATTATATTTTAAACTATTAATAAAATTTCGTCCAGAAAAATAACAAAAATAAAAAGAGCCTGCTTATAAGCAGACCTCCTAAATGTTGGTGGGAGATGGTGGATTCGAACCACCGAAGTCATAGACAACAGATTTACAGTCTGCCCCATTTGGCCGCTCTGGAAATCTCCCATAATATAAAAAGTTGGAGCTGGTGGACGGACTTGAACCCCCGACCTGCTGATTACAAATCAGCTGCTCTACCAACTGAGCTACACCAGCTAATATTTTTTACTTTTGATTATTATATCATGATACAAATAACTTGTCAATACCTTTTTTATTTTCAATCAAAATTAAAGTCCCCTCAGCAGTACTGAGGGGACCTCTCTTAATAATTTAAGCTTTGCTCATAAAAAGACAGTATTTTATGCAAACCTTCTGACCCAACGCCTTCTCCATACTTCCAATTGCCTGATAAAACTAAAGGTGCATTCTCTGTTACCACTACGTTATCGTCTTTACCTATTGCTTTTGTATCACCTTTTAAAGAAGTAAACAAACCAGCACTTTTGTAATCAATATTTTTATCTAATACGCCCTTTTTTATATGCTCACCTTTTTTATAGTTCTCCGCCTTTATAACTATCTGGTTTGCTAGGTCAGTCAAATTATCTTTAATATCTTTTACATTTTCAATTTCATCTAAAGTTTCAATCTTGCTTAAAGTTTCTAACAAATACTCAGCCTGTTCAGTTGCTGTACCATTAAAAAACATATCGTAATTAAGCTTATAAGAACTGAGCCTGTTTTGTATTTCTTTTTTCATATCTATTTCTTCTGTGTGTTCTATAATCTTTCCACTTCTGTCTTTCGCCGCAATTGTAACAAAGCATTTAGTAGTTCCAGCAATATATTGTGCTTTAATAACATAATTATCTTCATTCTCTTCTATATCTTTTAATATTCCTCCAAAATTACCTTCGATGTTTGCAGCTAAATTGAGCGCAATTCTTCTTTGATCTCCCTCTGGTACTTCAGATATATTCTCAACCTCTTCTGTTGCATTCTGCTCATAATTTTCACATATTTTTGTTTCTATTTCATATAAAATACAGTTGTCAATCCATTGTTTAGATTTCTCCCTTAGCATATTTTTCTTAAGACTGCCTGGACAATCTTCCGCTAAATTCCTTATACCTTGCATACGCTTTTCTCGCGCTTGGGTGTTAAGTTCATTTACAAATTTTTCTAAATCAATAGACTCTTTCACAGTACCATCAATCTCGCTTACCACCGTCACTAATTTTTTATCTTCAGACACAGATTTAACAACCGAGTCATTTGTATTTTCTATTTCCTCCACGTACTCAGCCAAATTTTCTATAACTATAGGCAAATCAGCATTTGTATACTCTACAGATCTTGATCTTACTTTTTCTCTAAAATTGGTTTTAATTGCCTCTTTTATGACCCCTATCTCTGTTTTAACTTCATTTTTTATCGATTCTTCATTAAGATTCTTCACAAACTCATCCACATTTATAGTTGCTTTCTCCGTATGAGAATTTGTTCCCCAAAACATACCTGGTACTTCTCCGGTTGCAGACAATGTAATTATATTTCCTTTCCTAGTAATAACAATGTCTTTAAATACCTCTTCACTTACACTGTCTGTTATATTTTTAGCAAACGTCGTTGCATCTTCCACAGACATAGACCTTCCGTTAGCAATAACAGCTTCATTAAAGGCAGCTCTTATACTATCCTCTATACGACCCTTTATAGCATTTACGTGCTCCCTTAACGCTTCTTTTGTTGTAGTACTATTAGCAGTCATTATCTCTTCTTCATTGTTAGCTTCTATTATCTCTTCTTCTTCGTTATCTTCTTCCTCGTTATCTTCATTTGGATTGTTAACATTTTGATTGTTAGCATTTTGATCGTTTACATTTTGTCCCATACCATTTTGATCATTAACATTTTGTCCCATTGGTCTCACTTGATCGTTACCTTCTATTTCTTCTTCGTTATTAAGCCCTCGTGCATTAATAATTTGATTGTTTACAGCCACTGGGTTACTTTCTGCGACAGCTAAATTGTTTTGGTTTTTTGCTTCATTTATTTCATCGTCTTTTTTATTTTCAATGTCTGCAGTTTCAAGTAATTTTCCATTTTCTTCTACATTTGATTTGTTTTCTGTAGTTTTAGCTTGTTCACCCGGTAAAACTATTTCTTTATCCCTTAATTTCTCTTGAATATCCCTATCCTTTGATAAATTTTGATTTTCATTTGCTGTATTTCGATCCACATCTACTTTAGTGGTTTTGTCTTTCACAACCTTCGGAACAGTATCTTTATTAGCTGTTTTTGCCGAATCTGAGCTACTCATTATTGCTTGATTTTGAGTTGGAGTGCTAGACAGCATATTCACTACACCTGCGGTAATAAATGATGATCCCAAGGTAAGTGCTAACGCTACAGCGGCCGTTTTCTGGTTCATTCCACCGCTTACAGCTGCCAAGTCTTCTTCACTTAAATTTTTAACCATGTCTTTACTATGGTTTATTAATTCATCTGCAGTAAAGTCTAGTCCTTTCTCCTTTGCTAGTGGAATTATTTTTGAGTCAATCAATTTTTTAAAATCCTCAGGACTCAAATTTTTTTGCTGCATTTCTTTATTTACTTCTTCTAAAGTTTTCGTTGAGGTTGTATCCTCGCGCATGAATGCATAAAACTTTTTCACATTTCCTATCGACATTTTATTCTCCTCCTTATTTAACTCTCTTTATAGTTTTTATATAAATGCTCAAAGCATTCATTGAATCTTTAATTATTATTTTTTACCTGTTGATAAAGGTTATACAAAGCCTCTAAATCTTCTTGTTCTAAATTTGCATCTGTTGCTGTATAGCTATAGTACTTTCCTTTTAGATATCGATTTTCTTTCTCTCCCATCATTTGTCGCCCAACGTAAATTATATCGGCTCTAAGCTCTTCTATACTACTTGCCGAAACATTTTCTAAGTTATAGTTTATTTTATTTAAAAATTGAACCAACTTATTTACTTGGTTACCCAAATAATCTTTTTTTGAAAAAGCTTTATAATTTTTATTCCCATAAATTGATCGATTTTGAGCTAATTCTTTATTTAAAATTTCATTTTTTACTATTTTTTTATTCAACTCTTTTATTTTTGCCTCTTTACTGGACTCATCTTCTGACAATGACGCTAGCTTTTCGTTTTGTTCATCAATTGTCTTATTTAAATTTTCAACTTTTTGTTGTAAAGTCTCATTTTTCTTTTGCTCCTGCTTTATTTTCGTATCTCTATCGGCAGCCTCTTTTGACAATAACCTTAGTTTATCTATTTGCTTATTAATTACTTCGCTAAGTTCTTTAATGTTTTTTTTGTTTAATCTATTTGTTTGTTTTTCACTGTCTTCTATCGCTTTAATTTTTTCGTTAAGCTTTGTATTTTGATCAGTTAATTGCTTCTTTTCCTCTAATTCTTTTAAAAGCCTGTTCCCAATCTGTTTCATAATTTTTCCTTTAGCATTTGACTCTTCCATTGAAATTTTATGAAAATCTTCACCTATCCGCTCTTGCAAGCTTTCAAAACATCTTGGGTACCTTAACCCAATCAAATCCATGAAGGTTTCATAATCTTGGTCAGATAGCATGGAACGTATATTGCCATTCTCGAAACCTGAAACTTCCTTCTCCAATTCTATCAGCCTTTTGGCATTGTTTTCTTTATTTAAATTATTACTAGTGACGATTTTTTGTCGATCAACCATTATCTGCTGTGGTGGCGCGCCATCCATTAAATCTTCCCTAGCTCCAAACGGATTAAGAAAGTTTACTATAGAAAAAAATACTCTCCCTAATGCGCCAAAAACACCTACTCCACCGCTTATGTTAAGCAATTCACCCTCACTCAACGCAAATGTTTGTCCTCTTGTGTACGAAGCAAATTCTTCTTCAGTGAAGTCTAGCCCATATTTTTGAGCTAATGGAATAATTTTTTTATTAATTACATATCCATCTTTAAGAAACTTTTTATCCCCATTCACGAGTTCTTCTTTTAATTTCGTTACCTCCTGCGTTAAACCTTCGTTTGCCTTCAGCATTTCATAAAATTTCTTTACGTTTTCCATTGACATTTTCAGCACTCTCCTCTTTAAGTTTAATTTTACCATTTTACAATATTTATAAAAGCGATTATTTGTATATTATCACATGCATATACATTTGTCAATATTTTTTGAACAAAAATATTTAAAATTAATCTTTTTTATAGCAATATTTATTAGAATGCATTTTTTGTAAGAAAGATGGCGCAAAATGAAAAAATTTTTTAAGAAAATTCTCAAAAATAAAAATCCAATCTTATTTATCAGCACACCAATCGCAATAATCTCCTGCATAACAATATTTTCATTTCAATATAATAAACTTACAAACGCAATTGGCTGGCATGAATCAAAAAATGGAAAATATTACATACTCAAAAACAATCAAAAAGCAACCGGTTTTTTGGATATCGGCGAAAATACATATTACTTTAACGACAACGGATTTTTGCAAACTTCTTGGCAAGAGATTGCTGGCGAAAATTACTATTTTGACTCAACTGGAATCCTTCAAAAAGGGAATCAGATAATAAATGGCATTGAATATCACTTTAACGAAAACAGTGGCATACTTTACACTGGTTTTAGAAATATCAACAACCAGAAATATTACTTTGATGAGCACGGATTTGCTAAATCTGGGATATTAAATTTAAATGGACAAAAATATTTTCTTGACGACGATGGTACCGTCCAAACTGGAATAAAAGAAATCGATTCAGAATCATATTTTTTCGACAACGATGGTATTTTACAGACGGGGTTAATTTCTGATGGTGAAAATATTCATTATGCAAATGAAGACGGCATTTTGCAACATGGTTACATAAATCTAGGTTCCAAAGAAGTTTATTTTGATGCCGCTTACAATCTAGCAAGAGGCTGGACAATAATCAATGGAACAAAATACTATTTTAATGAGGATGGTACAAAACTTACCGGAACCCAACAAATAGACTCAGAAACGTATTATTTTAATGACGACGGTGCATTGATTACAGGTTGGGTAAATGAAAATGGTAAAAAATATTATAAAGATAGCCACGGGAAAAATTTAATCGGAACTCACAAAATCGGGCAAAAAACATATCATTTCGATAATTCTGGAGCACTAATACAAAATAAAAATGCAAAAAAGGAACATTCGTCCTTCACTCAAAGCAGTAACACTGCTCAATCAGAATGCCAAGTAAATTCTTATCCAAACAAAAACTACCATAACATTGATGACGAGGATGATGGCGGATCTGATGTAATGGATATTGAAGAAATTGAAGAACTTTTAGGAAATAAAAAAGAAGCAATAGTTACTTTGGACTTTATTTCGGATAATTTAGGCAAAAGTATAATAGAAATCTACAATTATGTTCGAAATAACCTTCATTGCATAAATGCATCAGGTGGTAGTGTCGATGAACTAGTTAATTTTGCTCTTGAAAATTGTGGCGGAACTTCTCAACACTATGCAGCTTTAACATACAAATTGCTCAAAAAAAGCGGTTATAATACCAAAATTGTTCAAGGCACACTTCACGGCAACACACACTTTTGGAATCAAGTCGAATACGATAGCACCTGGTACCACATTGACACTTTCTCAGGTAAATACATGATCCCCGAAGGTCAACTCGATAGTGATTATTGTTACTAAATTCTAACTTTAAAGAAACAATTATCTCACCAATAATCATCATTTTCTAAAAATAGACATTTTTGTTTAAAAATTTATTGCTTTATATCGTGAAAAATGATAAAATATATTTCTAAGGAGGTATTTTTTATGGATGAACAGACAGTTGAGCAATATTTATTAGCAAATCAAAAGTTTTTTCCTCAAGAAAAAATTTTGTTTTTAAAAGAAAAGCTTCTAAATTTAAATGAAAAGCAATTTTCACTGCTTTATTCTATGGACCTCAAAGATCCGCTTATTTTGCTTATAGTTTCTATATTTTTAGGTAATTTGGGCATTGACCGATTTATGCTTAACGACACTACCCTTGGTGTATTAAAGTTAATAACTTGCGGCGGTTGCGGAATTTGGACTATTATAGACTGGGTTTTGGTAATGGATAGAACTAAAGCATATAACTTTAATAAAGTAATGAGCCTTATGTGCGGAAATTATTTTTAATGTACTAAACATAATAGCAATACCATCTACACATATTAGTAGTTGATATTGCTATTTTTGCTTTCTAACAAAATGAAAGGAACTAACAAGTCATGAAAAAAGTTATCTTTTACTTAAAACCATACACTTTTGGCATACTATTTTGCTTAATTTTTTTAACTGTTCAGGGATTTTGTGAATTAAGCCTGCCTAACTATATGTCTAATATAGTAAATGTAGGAATTCAGCAAAACGGAATAGAAAGCTCTGCACCGGAAGCTATGAGTGAAAATTTTTATTTTTTTCTAGAAATTTTCATGACAGATTCAGAAAAAAATGTTTTTGGCAAAAATTATAAGCTGCTTAAATCAGACATCAAAGATAATAACTATGAAAATTACGTAAAAAAGTATCCATTGCTAGAAAAAGAAAGTATTTATATACTTAACAATTCTGATATTGATGAAATAAGCCGTACTTTTGATTCCGTTTGTTTTTCGATGATTAATTTTTTCAAATTATATTTTCCAAACTATAATATATCTTCAAACACTTCAAACCATATCGACCTTTCGCAAATTTACAGTCTTAAGCCACAATTGCAGTCTATTCCTCAAAGCACGTTTGATGAAATAAAGAAGAACATAAGCTTGAGTAACAAATACTTGGCCAAACAAACTTCATTATATATTACAAAAAAGCTTTACTCCGAATTGGGAATGGATACTGATAATATTCAAAAAAATTATATTCTCAAAATTGGATTAATTATGCTGATTTTCACGTTAATTAGTTCCATTGCAAGTGTATTAGTAAGCTTTATCACTTCAAAAATCGCCACCAAAACTGCAAAAAATTTACGTCATGAAGTATTTAAAAAAGTAGAAAGTTTTTCTAATAATGAATTTAATAAATTCTCTACGGCTTCATTGATAACAAGAACTACAAATGATATCACTCAAATTCAAACAACAATTATAAACAGTGTAAGAATTTTATTCTACGCACCTATACTTGCTCTTGGTGGAATTATTATGGCTTTGAGTAAAAGCGTTTCTATGTATTGGACTATCCTCCTTGGTATATTAATTTTAGTTGTCCTTATTGTAAGTGTTTTCATTATTATATTTCCAAAATTTAATCTGGTTCAAAAGCTCGTAGATAAGTTTAACTTGGTTACAAAAGAAAATTTAAGCGGAATTATGGTAATTAGGGCTTTCGGAGCACAAAGTTTTGAAGAAAAAAGATTCGACGATGCAAATAAAAAATTAACACAAACTGACCTCTTTATAAACAGAGCCATGGTAATTATGATGCCGTCCATGATGCTTTTAATGAACTTAATTTCTGTTTTAATCATTTGGACTGGCAGCCACAAAATAGAAAATTCACAAATACAAGTTGGCGACATGATTGCCTTTATGCAGTACGCTATTCAGATAATCATGGCATTCTTGATGATTTCTTTTATGCTCATTCTGGTTCCTCGTGCAGCTGTATCTGCAAAAAGAATTGCTGAAGTTTTGGACACAGAGCCTTCTATAAAAAATAAATCTTCCATTATTAAGGTAAAAAAATCTCAGATAAAAGGGAAAATTGAATTTAAAAATGTATCATTTTGCTATAACGATGCACAAGAAAACGTCTTAGATAATATAAACTTCACTGCATGGCCTGGTCAAACTACTGCTTTTATTGGTCCAACCGGTTCTGGAAAGTCTACACTTGTAAATTTAATCCCTCGCTTTTTTGACGTAACCGATGGCGAAATATTAATAGACGGCATTAATATAAAAGATATATCTCAAGAAAACTTACATGATATAATCGGTTACGTTCCGCAAAAAGGCATATTATTCTCAGGCAATATTGAATCTAATTTAAAATTTGGCAACAAAAACGCTAGCGAAAAGGACTTAAAACTAGTAGCTGATATCTCTCAATCAACAGAATTTATAGCCTCAAATAAAGATGGTTTTAAACGTAAAATATCTCAAAACGGAAGCAATGTTTCTGGCGGACAGCGCCAGCGGCTTTCTATTGCTCGAACTATTTTAAAAAATGCTCCAATTTATATTTTTGATGACAGCTTTTCGGCACTAGATTTAAAAACAGACGCTGCACTTAGAAGATCTCTTTATCCGCACACAAAAAATAGTACAATTTTAGTCGTCGCACAAAGAATAAGCACCATTATAAATGCAGAACAAATTGTTGTTTTAGACGATGGTAAAATTGTTGGGATCGGAACACATTCAGAACTTCTTAAAAACTGTGAAACTTACAAAGAAATTGCATCGTCACAGTTACCAAAGGAGAAAATTGTATGAAAAATGACATTAATTTAAAGGCCAATTCACATAAAAACGGTGTTATGAAAACAGAAACTGCTAACGATTTTAAAGGTACTATTATAAAACTAGTAAAATATTTCAGCAAATATAAAATAAGTTTGTTTTTTGTGATTGTTTTTGCAATTTTATCAACTGTATTTAATATAGTAGGCCCCAAAATTCTTGGTAATGCTACAACGTTAATCTACGAAGGTATTATGAATAAAATTTCTGACAGCAGTAATGGTATAGATTTTGGTGCCATCGCTCAAATATTAATTTTTCTGATAATTCTTTATGCGTTGAGTGCTATTTTTTCGTATATTCAAGGCTTTTTGATGACCAATATTGCAATGAAAACTACTTATACTTTGCGAAAAGAGATTTCTTACAAACTAAATAAACTGCCACTTTCTTATTTTGACAATGTAAGTACTGGAGACATTTTGTCGCGAGTAACCAATGACGTCGATACGTTAAATCAAAGCTTAAATCAGAGTGTAACCCAGATTATAACATCTATCTCTACTGTTGTTGGCATACTCATAATGATGTTAACAATAAATTTAGAACTGACCTTAATAGCTCTACTTATAATTCCAATCTCACTGTCTTTGATAATGTTTATATTAAAAAAATCTCAAAGATATTTTTACAGTCAACAAAAATATTTAGGACTTCTAAATGGGCACGTTGAAGAAATGTATTCTGGGCATATAGTAATAAAAGCATTCAATAAAGAAAAATACGCTATGGATATTTTTGATAATCACAACGAAAAGCTATACCACTCGTCATGGAAATCTCAGTTTTTATCCGGGCTTATTATGCCAATAATGTTCTTTATTTCAAACCTCGGATATGTTGCTATTTGCATTATTGGTGGGCATCTTGTCATTATGCAAAAAATAGCCGTTGGCGATATTCAAGCTTTTCTTCAATACGTACGTCAGTTCACCCAACCATTAAATCAAATCGCGAATATTTCAAATATTTTACAGCAAACAACCGCTGCGGCTGAACGAGTTTTTGATTTTTTGGATGAAAAAGAAGAAACACCCGATAAAACAAGCTCTTTAAAAATAACTTTTGAAAATAACTCCAATAATGTCCAAAATCAAGTATTTATTGATGGTTCAGTATCTTTTGACCACATAAAATTTGGTTACAGCAAAAATAAAATCATTATAAAAGACTTTTCTGCTAATATTAAGCCTGGCCAAAAAGTCGCTATAGTTGGACCAACTGGCGCTGGAAAAACTACTATTGTAAAACTTTTAATGCGCTTTTATGATGTGCTTGAAGGCAAAATTTGCTTGTCTGGGCACAATATAAAGGATTTTTCAAGAAATGACTTGCGCTCGATATTTGGTATGGTTCTTCAAGAAACTTGGCTTTACAACGCTTCGATAAAGGACAATATCAAATATGGAAATCTTCAAGCAACTGACGAAGAAATTCACAACGCAGCTAAATCCGCTCATGTGGAACATTTTATAAACACTCTGCCAGGTGGGTATAACATGATCATTAACGAAAGTGCAGATAATATTTCTGCGGGGCAAAAGCAACTTTTAACCATCGCCAGAGCAATTATTTCTAACCCTAAAATTTTAATATTTGATGAAGCTACTAGCTCCGTTGACACACGCACAGAAATCTTAATTCAAAAAGCTATGGAAAACTTAATGCATGGAAAAACAAGCTTTATTATTGCTCATAGATTGAGCACCATTAAAAATGCTGATTTAATTCTTGTGATGAATAACGGTGATATAGTTGAGCAAGGAACTCATAAAGATTTGCTTGGCAAAAATGGATTTTACGCCAATCTTTACAGCAGCCAGTTTAAATAATAAAATTTTTATGAAAATTGTTCTAAATATATTTCTTTTTTCTTTTTTTTGTGTTAAAATTATATTTATTGAATTAATATATTATTTTTAAAATTGTATAAAGAAAGGTTTGGGTTTATTATGTTTCGCGAAAAAATAAAAATTTTAAAAACGGCCATAACTTCCATTTTAGTAATATCCTTATTGGTCAGCATGTTTGCATTCAAATGTTTCTCTATTTGTGAAGTCGGGCAATGTTTCGATAACCCCATAATTATCAGCTCTATTCAGGATTTTGAAGTTTTTGCAGATGACATCGAAGAGGGAAACTCTTACTCGGGCAAGTTCATCTCATTAAAAAGCGATATCGTTATCGATAAATATAACAAAGCACTTCTTAAAAACTTTGAAGAAATGGGTTCTTTGATCAAAGGCAATTTTGATGGCAACTTAGACTGTAACAACTACACAATTACTTTAAAAACTAATAGCAAGACAAAAGGTACTGAAAATATTTTGTTTAATTCTTTAGGTAAAAATGCTAAAGTCAAAAATTTAAAAGTTAAATTCGATTTTATTTAACAAAACTTTCAAAAATTATTTTTTGTTAAGTATAAAAAATCGCCACCAAAATAATTTGGTAGCGATTTTTATTTATTTTTCTTCATTGCTTTCCATTATTTTATTGAACTCTTCTGCTCCCATTTTTTCTTTATCAAATAAAGTTTTGGCCACTTTATGGAGCTTCTCTACATTTTCCTTTAGTATTTTTTCTGTCTCGTTGTAACCTTCAGAAATAATTTTTTTAACCTCAGAATCAATTTCTGCTGCAATTTTTTCAGAGTAATTTTTCACTTGCCCCATGTCTCTGCCGATAAAAACCTCTTCATTTTCTGAACCATATGCAATTGGGCCTAATGTTTGGCTCATACCATATTTTGTAACCATAGAAGTTGCAATTTCTGTTGCCCGTTTTATATCGTTCGATGCACCCGTTGAAATATCTCCAATAATTAAAGCTTCCGCAACGCGCCCGCCGAGCAAAACTTGGATAGTTTCATTCATTTCAGAGCGGGATTTATAAGAGCGATCTTCTGCTGGTAAAGACATTGTATACCCTCCAGCCATTCCTCTGGGAATAATTGAAATTTGATGAACTGGGTCTTGGGTCTTGCAAAAATAAGTTACAACAGCGTGACCAGCTTCATGATATGCTGTAAGAGTTTTTTCTTTGTCGCTCATCACTCTAGATTTTTTTTCTGTACCAACTACAACTTTAATTGTCGCTTCTTCAATTTCTTCCATAGTAATAGCTCTCAAATTTTTTCTTGCTGACAGCAATGCCGCCTCATTCAATAAATTCTCAAGGTCTGCTCCGGTAAAACCTGCTGTGGATTTTGCAACCGTATTTAAAACTACATCTGGAGCCAAAGGCTTGCCTTTTGAATGAACCTTTAATATATCTTCTCGGCCTTTTATATCTGGATAGCCCACCAAAACTTGTCTGTCAAACCTTCCTGGGCGCATTAAAGCTGGGTCTAAAACATCTGGCCTATTTGTCGCTGCAATCATTATTACACCTTCATTGGCACCAAATCCATCCATTTCTACCAAAAGTTGATTCAATGTCTGTTCACGTTCATCATGGCCACCGCCTAAGCCTGCTCCCCTTTGCCGACCAACTGCATCTATTTCATCTATGAAGACTATACACGGAGAATTTTTCTTCGCTTGCTCAAAAAGGTCTCTCACACGTGAAGCACCTACACCGACAAACATTTCTACGAAGTCAGAACCAGAAATTGAGAAAAATGGTACACCTGCCTCACCAGCAACAGCCCTTGCTAGCAATGTTTTCCCAGTTCCTGGAGGGCCAACCAGCAAAACACCCTTAGGAATTCTTGCACCTAAATCATTGTACTTAGCTGGATTTTTTAAAAACTCGACCAATTCTGCAAGTTCTTCTTTTTCCTCATCAGCACCTGCAACATCGGCAAAAGTAGTTTTTCTTTTTTCATCTGTCATGTTTTTAACCTTTGCCTTGCCGAATGTCATTGTTTTTCCGCCATCGCCCAAGCCCGACATCATTTTTCGCATTACAAACCACCAAACAAGTCCAAGCCCAACAAACGTTAAAAGGTTTAACAAAATTGAGCTCCACCAAGAATTTTCACTTGCTCGAATTAAATTTTGCTTCATTTGTGCATCCGGATTATTATTGTTATACTCATCTACAAATTGTTTAATATCTTCTCTTAACCAGAGCACATTCGGCGCAGTATAATCAATTTCCTGGTTGTCTTTGAGCTTTAACTTCATTTCACCAGTTCCAAGATTCATACTGTATTCGGTTACCTGTTGGTCTTTAAAATACTTTATTATGTCAGAATACGCTTCTGTTTTTTGCGACCTTGTTCCAAATAGCGTAATGATAAATATTATAATTAAAATGGGGATACCGATATAAAACAGCATATTTCGAAGCATTTTTTTATTTTCCAATGCAGCTCGCTCTCCTTTTTGTGTAATTAACAATCGAATTTATTAAAAATTTATATTGTTTAATGCCTATTTCTCTTTTGCAGAATAAATTACTACAACTTTCTTTGTAGTTTCAGTCACTTTAGCGCTTTCAGAAATTCCTATTTTATTTATCCACAAAACTTCTTTTTTGTCCGCCAAAATAAGCATATTATCACGTTCATTTTGAGGAATTTTAAGCTCGTTAAACAATTTTTTTACACTTTTTGTCACACCTCTGCCCACCTGACAAAACTTGTCGCCAGCTTTTCTTGTTCTAAAATTTGCCTGCACATCTATTTTGTCAAAATCCATTGCATAAAAAGACTGCATTTTTCTTAAGTTATCAAACTCACTTTTACTTAATACTTTTATTATGAACTTTTCTTTATTTTCTGTCAAGACTGTCCCAACTTTAAATGGAATTGCAAATTCTTTCTTGGGTAACTTTAATTTTTCTTCAACTTTTTCAACGCATAAAAGTCGTTTATTCACACCGACTTTTATATTATGAGGCAAAATTACCGCTCCACTATCGCATTTTATCAAATTTAAAATCATTTCTATGTGTCGCGCAGTAACGTTTGATTTTAATAAGTCAAAAACAGCAAGTCGTATAAACCTTGACAAAATTGGAAGTGGTTCGCATTTTACGCTGGTTAAGTCATAGACTCCCTTTGAAATACAGCTTTCAATTAAAAACTTTTTTGCGATGTTATTTAAATATTCGTTATCAGACTTTAAAAAAAACATAGTTCTTTCTGCCACTGATTCAAATTCCGGATTTAGTTGTTTTAGCAGTGGAACTACATCTAAACGAACTTTATTTCTGGTATATTCTCGGTTTAAATTCGTGCTATCAGTAACATAAAATATTTCATTTTCCTCGCAATATCTCTGAGTTTCAGCTCTTTTCAAAGTTATAAGCGGCCTTATAATATTATCTCTCTTTGCTGAAATTCCGCACAGCCCAGCTGCACCTGTGCCCCTTGCAAGATTTATAAGCATTGTCTCCACGCTGTCGGACAGTGTGTGCGCTGTTGCTATTTTTCCATCGTACCTGGCTGATAATTCATTAAAAAAATCGTATCTTAATTTTCTGGCGCACTCCTCGACTCCTTTTTTCGACTCTTTTGCAATTTTATTTACGTTTATACGCAAAATTTCTAAATTTATATCATTTTTTTTGCAATACTCACGAACAAAATTCTCATCTCTATCTGACTCTTCTCCGCGCAAACAATGATTCACGTGCGCTACAAAAATATTCAATTTTCGCTTTTCTGAGTAGCTTTCAAAAAATCTTAAAAGCGCCATAGAATCAGCTCCGCCTGAAACTCCTAAAATTACGGCACTTACATTTTTTAGCATATTATATTTTTCAATGGTATTTTCAATTTTTTTTTCAATAAAATTAATTTCAGAATTCACTGCGTCTGACCTCCTTGGCTGTAAAACGCATAAATTCTCCCTGCCAATGCAATGGTACCGCACGAGTTTCTCCATGACGGTTTTTCGCAATTATACATTCGCCACTGTTTTTGTCAAAATCTTCGTCAACATTATCGCCGTCCCGATAATAATCATTTCTGTAAAGAAACAGCACTATATCTGCGTCTTGCTCGATTGAGCCGGAATCTCTTAGGTCCGACAGGAGCGGTCTGTGGTCGCTGCGCTGCTCGCTTGCACGGGATAATTGTGACAATGTAAGCACCGGTACATTAATTTCCTTTGCCATAATTTTTAAATTTCTGGTTATTTCTGAGATTTCCTGCACACGGTTGTCTATTCTTCTTCCACCCGACATCAACTGCAAATAGTCAATTACTACCAAATCTACATTTTTTAGGCGCCGAAGCTTCGCTTTCATTTCCGGCACTGTAATGCCTGGTGTGTCGTCGAAATAAATTTCTGTTTTGGACAATACGTCTCCAGCTTCTACCAGACGTATCCATTCATCGTCCGCCAATTTTCCTATACGCAGTTTCACTCCACCGACCATTGCTTCTGTTGAAAGTAATCTTGCTGTAAGTTGTTCTTTTGTCATTTCTAGTGAAAAAAACGCAACTTTACGTTTTTCTTTAACCGCTACATGTCTCGCTATATTCAGTGCAAAGCTAGTTTTACCCATACCTGGTCTTGCAGCAAGCAAAATCAAATCTGAACGGTTAAGTCCTGTAATTGTTTCATCCAAATCATATATTCCTGTCGGAATGCCTTGATACAATTGGTTTTCATCAGAGTTTAACGCGTCCAACCTGTCAAAAGTCTCAATTATCGTTTCATTGATTCGCTGTAATCCCTGCATATTTTTGCCTTGACGTATATCAAAAATTCTCTGCTCGGCTGAGTCTAATAGCATTGCCGCGTCATTTGTTCCACTTGAAGCATCTTCAATTATGTCTCTTGCTGTTGTAATCAGTGTTCTCACGTCGTAATTATCGCGCACAATGTATGCATACGTCTGTGCATTTTTTATTGACGGGACTATCTGTGCTAACTGTAACAAATACGTTTTTGCTGTATTTTCTTCAAAGTCGCTGTCTTTTTTCAGATTATCCAACACTGTAACAAAATCTATTGGCTGTCCCAGTGTGAACATTTCTAGCATTACGGCGTAGATTAACCTATGGTTTGCCAAGTAAAAATAATCCGGATTAGGCAAAATTTCTGCTATTCTATCAAGACACTGTGAATCAAGCAATATCGCACCCAGCACGGACTGTTCTGCTTCGGCACTAAATGGCAATTTCAAACCGTCGTAGCCAGATGTAACTTTTAAATCATCCATTTTTTGCTCCTTTTGAGGAACTTGTTAAACTATTCCTCTGTAACCATAACTGTCATTTTGGCATTTATGCCGTTATACAGTTTCACTTCTGCTTCGTAAGCTCCGAGTGATTTGATTTCATTTTTTAAAGAAATTTTCCTTTTATCAACCGAAATTTTGTAATTTTTTTCGATTTCCGCCGCAATTTCTTTTGCTGTAATTGAACCAAAAAGTCGTCCGCCATTTCCCGTTTTTGCAACGATTTTTACCGACTTTCCGTTTATCACTGCTGACTCTTCTTTTGCTTTTTTTATTTCCTCTTCCACCTTGTACTGCATTGCTTTTTTCGCGTTATTCAGTTCATTCAACGCTTGAGGAGTTGCTTCTTTGGCCAGTTTTTTCGGCAGCAAACAGTTCCTTGCATAGCCATCAGAAACGTTTATTAAATCGCCTTTTTTGCCGCTACCTTTTACATCGCTTAATAATATTACCTTCATTTTTGAGCCCTCCATAGCTTCAAATAAATCATTTTATAGCTGTTACCATTTCTATAATTTTTTCTCTAACTTGCTCAACATTCATATTTTTTATCTGCGCACCGGCCATTGTTTGATGTCCGCCGCCGCCCAATTCTTCCATCAAAGGCTGAACGTTTATATCCCCCATTGAACGCGCTGAAACATTTACTACTCCGTTATCAAAATATATCACAAACGACGCCCTCACACCTTGAATATCCAGCAATTCGTCCGCCGCCTGCGCTGATGCTATTCGAATGTCCTGCATTTCTTTTTGTGAGACAGATATCGCACAGTTATTAAAAATTTCTGCTGTCGACACCAGCTGATACTTTTCTTTATACGTCGTTATTGTATTTGAAAAAAGTCGCTTTACTGCTACGGTATTTGCGCCTTTTTTTCGCAAAAATGCTGCTGCTTCAAAGGTTCTTACTCCGGTTTTTAAAACAAAATTCTTCGTATCGAGCATAATTCCAGAAAGAAGTGCTTCGGCTTCAACCGATGTTAAAAAATTTTCGCCAAAATACTGAATCAATTCCGTTACCATCTCCGATGAAGACGATGCAGATGGTTCATGATAAAATACCAGCGCGTCATCTATGTGATTAACCATCATTCGATGATGGTCTATAACAACAATGCGCTTGCACCTCTGATAAACCGCAAAATCTTCGATAAAATTCGGCGAGTGGGTATCAACTATAATCAACAAAGTCTTGTCGGTTATCATACTTAATGCAGCTGACGCACTTATAAATATTCTTTCTTCTGTCGCTTTTTTTGCGTTATTAACCAGACTTTCTGCCAAAGTCGAGGCTTCATTTAGCACGACGTGAGCAGCTTTTTTTTGCCCTTTAGTAACCGCGCTCCACATTCCTATGCAGGCTCCAACGCTATCCAAATCAGAATATTTGTGCCCCATTATAAGTACCGTATCGCTTGATTTTATATGTTCAAGCAATGTATTCGCGATCACTCTTGTACGGACTTTATCCAACTTTTCGGTACCTTTTGAAATTCCTCCAAAAAACGCATAAGTATCTTTTTGTTTTACAACGGCTTGGTCTCCACCTCTGCCAAGAGCCATTTCTAGCGCCTTTTTTGCCCAAAGTTCACTTTCCCTAAGTCCACTTGCTTTTCTGCCAACTCCTATTGAAACTGTAGCATATTTATTTTCGTCAAGTTTTATATTTCTTATCGATTCCAATATTTCAAACTTTTTGTCAGCAAAGGCCTCAACATAACGCTCTTCAGTAACCATCATATAGAGAGTATCGCTTAATTTTCTAAAAATTGCACTGGAATCTTTTGCCCATTTTTGAAGCTGTTGCTCAACTTTGGCCAAAACTTGGCTACTCTGTTCTACTTCGATATCACGCAAAATCTCGTCCTTGTTGTCAAATGTAACAAGCATAACTGTCGGCCGGCTTGCTAAATATTCAAAAGTAGTCTCCTTATAATAAGTGTCTTCAACAAAATATAATACTTTTATTTTCGCGGAATTTACACCATACACAGTGTATCTTTTTTCTTTATAAGAAATATCCGTGCCGTTTTGCTTAAAAATATCGTCAATCTTTTTACCTTCTAGAAATTTTTTAGCCTGTTCCCCTAAACATTCTGAATGGCTTGCCACAATATTTATAAACAAATCATTTGCAAAGACTATTTCATTTTGCTTACCTAAAAGTACTGCAGGAAATGGCGTCAACTTCAAAAATTCATTACTGTCCGCCTGCAGATTAATCACGTCATTTACAAGTGAACTTATATATTTTTTTAATCCAATTACATTGCCAATCGATACGAAAAATACAAGCAAAGTCAAGGCTAACTCTACAAAAAAAATATATTTGTTAAAAAACCAGCTTACTCCTGTCATCGAAATCATTAATAAGTTCATTGCTAAAATCAATGGAGTTGTTACCCAAACCTTTTTTTTCAAAAAAGCACCTCCGCGAATAAAAACGCTATATTTCCATGATTATTGGTAAAATCATAGGACTTCTTTTTGTTTGTTCATAGAAAAATTTAGACAAATCCTCTTTTATCTTTGTTTTCATTATCCCCCATTCGCGAATTCCTTCTTCACTGCAAGTTTCTAGCACTTTTACAACTTTATTTTTCGCTGTTTCCATAAGTGGTTCTGACTCTCTTACATAAACAAATCCACGTGAAACAATATCCGGTCCCGAAACAATATATCCATTCGAAAAGTCCATCGTACAAACCACAACAATCAAGCCATCCTGTGCCAAATGTTTTCTATCTCTCAGCACAATACTTCCTACATCTCCGACGCCTAATCCATCAACTAAAATTCTTCCTGCTGGAACTTTGCCCAGATGTTTCATATAGTCTTGATTTATCTCTATTATATCACCAATATCTCCAATAAAAATATTAGATTCTTTCATACCCATATTTTTTGCCAATTGCGCATGGTGATGAAGATGTTTTTGCTCACCGTGAACCGGAATAAAATATTTTGGCTTTGTAACTCCATGTATAATTTTCAATTCTTCCTGGCAGGCATGGCCTGAAACATGAACTTCGTACATTGATTCATAAACCACTGTACAGCCTTTCTTTAAAAGTTCATTTACTACTGCTCCAACCATCTTCTCATTGCCAGGAATTGGGTTTGCTGAAATTATGATAAAATCATCTGGTCCAACTTCAACTTTTCTGTGGTCAGAATATGCCATTCTCGTCAGTGCAGACATTGGTTCTCCTTGGCTTCCTGTTGTTAAAAGCACTGTTTTTTCTTTTGGATATTTATTCAGCAAGTCTATATCAATTATCACACCATCAGGTATATCAAAAAAACCCAACTCTCCTGCAATTGTCATATAATTTATCATGCTTCGTCCAGAGAAAGCAACTTTTCTGTCATACTTTGCTGCACAATTTATAATTTGTTGAATTCTTCCTATATTAGACGCAAATGAAGCTATTATTATTCGATTATTTTCTGCTTGTTTAAAAAGCTGTTCAAATGAAGCAACAACTTTCTGTTCTGTTACCGTATAGCCCTGACGTTCTGCATTAGTTGAGTCTGCAAAAAGCGCCAAAACACCTTCTGCCCCTATTTGTGCAAACCTTCCCAGATCAATCATTTCTCCCTGAAGAGGGGTACAATCAATTTTGAAATCTCCGGTGTGCACCAATGTTCCTGCCGGAGAATGTATCGCTACTCCGACTGCATCCGGAATAGAATGGTTTACGTGAATAAATTCGATTTCCATGCAACCCAGTCTTATTTTTTGGCCTGCTTTTACTACATTTAATTTGGCCTTGTTAAACAAATTATGTTCTTTTAATTTGCCACCGATTAGTCCCATTGTAAGTGGCGTTCCGTAGATTGGAATATTTACATTTTTTAGCAAATAAGGAATTGCGCCTATGTGGTCTTCATGGCCGTGAGTGATTACCAATCCTTTTATTTTATCTATATTTTTTTCTATATATGAAAAATCCGGTATAACCAAGTCTACACCTAACATTTCACCATCAGGAAAAGTCATTCCGCAATCCAGAACAAACATATCTCCTTCACACTCAAACAGGGTAATATTTTTACCGATTTCATTTAGCCCACCTAAAAATGCAACTTTTATGGAAGGTTTTGTGTTTTTTTTCTTTGAATATCTGTTATTACTTTTTTTTGTCAATTTTTTAGCATCTTTTTGCACAGCATGTGCTGTATTTACTGATGTCTTTCTTTTATTACTTGAACTTTGCTTTTTAGTTTTTCTGTCATTTTGATTTTGGCCCTCCGTATTAATTTGTTTTTTTACGGAATTGTCGTTCTGATTTTGGACTTTATTATTCAGTTGTGGTTCTTTTTTTTCAGACTTTAATTTGCCATTATTTTTTTGAGATTTTACCACATTATTCCTTTTTAAATTGTTTTTTGGAACTTCTTTTTTTGTAGTTTTATTGCCGCTTTCATTGCTTTTATTTCTTTCGGGATTCACTGTATCCACACTTCCAGACAAAATTTGATCTGATTGTTTATTTATATTTCTTGACGGATGCTGCCTTTTTGGTGCATTCGGAACAGATTTGCTCCCTATTAAATTTTCTTTTTGTTCTATCATTGAAAAAACCTCCATTATTATAAAAAAATCATCACATTAATTACAAAATTCGAATAATTAAAACGGTATCTCCGCAAACGGTGCCGGAGTTATTGAATTTATATTAGATATTTATAATTAAAAATAAACAAAGTAACAGATTTTGTATTAAACCTATTACCAAAACCGACCACTTATATTATTATAATTTTAACATTTTAACATCACCTATGTCAAGTAAAAACATATACAATTTCCTATTGCTGGCATAAAATATTATTTACAGATCATTATCACTATAGTCAAAGACTCGTTTCTGTCTTTAAACTTAAACTATTGATATAAAAAAATCTTGTTGATATAATAAGTTTATTCTAAATTTTACTGAAATGAGGTGTATGTACGCATTAAATATAAGTTTATTTGCGTTTATTTGATCGTACAAAAAATTTGAAAAAAATCGAGATATTTACCGACGGCGCCTGCCAAGGCAACCCCGGGCCTGGCGGTTGGGGTGCTATTTTAAGATATAACGGACACGAAAAAGAAATTTCTGGTGGAGAATGCTGCACTACAAATAATCGAATGGAACTTTGTGCTGTTATTGAAGCTTTATCTTTGCTTAAAGAACCCTGCGATGTAACCTTATTTAGTGATTCCAAATATGTTTGCGATGCCATCTCTAAGGGGTGGGCCAAAAAATGGCAAAGTAATGGCTGGAAAAGAAATGGCAACTCCCCTGCATTAAATCCGGATTTGTGGGAAAAATTATTATCACTTATAAATATTCATAAAATTTCTATTATTTGGGTTAAAGGGCATGCTGGTCACCCGGAAAATGAACGTTGCGATAAATTGGCTGTGGCTGCTGCAACTCATGCTAAACTACAAAAGCAGAATATATAAGCTGTTGCATAAAAAATTTCGTGGTTGTATAATATTATTAAATAAAATTTTTATGAAGGTGACTCTTATGGAGAAAATTATATATATGGATAACGCTGCTACTACATCCGTTTCTAAAGCTGCGTTTAACGCTATGGTGCCTTTTTACGAAACGCACTTTGGCAACCCTTCGAGCATATATTCAATCGGTCAAACCGCAAAGAACGCTATTGAAGATGCTCGCAAAACTGTCGCTTTATGCTTGGGTGCAAAAATCAATGAAATTTTCTTTACTTCTTGTGGAAGTGAATCAGACAACTGGGCTATTAAAGGCGTTGCTCATGCTATGTTAAAAAAAGGCAAAAACCATATAATCACGTCTAAATTCGAACACCATGCGGTTTTGCATACAGTTAAGGCTTTGGAAAAAGAAGGCTTTTCTGTGACTTATTTGGACGTTCATGAAGACGGCATTGTTCGCGTCGGCGAGCTCGAGCAGGCTATTACAAATAAAACTGCTTTGGTTACTATTATGTATGCTAATAATGAAATCGGTACAATTCAGCCTATTCGTGAAATTGGTGCCATTTGTCGTAAGCACAAAGTTTTATTCCACACTGACGCGGTTCAGGCTGCTGGAAACATTAAGATCGACGTTAATGAGCAAAACATCGATTTGCTTTCCATTTCTGGTCATAAATTTCATGGGCCTAAAGGTGTGGGAGTTTTGTTTATAAGAAATGGAGTTTCCATTGAACGTTTGATTGAAGGAGGCGCACAAGAAAGAG
Source organism: Clostridium sp. CAG:557 (assembly GCA_000435275.1). Taxonomy (GTDB): domain Bacteria; phylum Bacillota; class Clostridia; order Oscillospirales; family Acutalibacteraceae; genus CAG-557. Next base: position 9,134 of record FR883838.1, on the reverse strand, counting down.
GTCAGCGCGCCGGAACCGAAAATGTTGCTGGAATCGTTGGATTGAGCACTGCTTTAAAAATTGCCTGCGATAATATGCCCCAACGTAACGCAAACTTGATTGCTATGCGTGATAAGCTTATTGAAAACCTTTTGAAAATTAAGCATTCTAGGTTAAATGGGCATCGAACCAAGCGTCTTCCTGGCAATGTAAATTTAAGTTTTAGCGGCATTGAAGGTGAATCTTTACTTTTAATGCTCAATGCAAATGGAATTTGTGCTTCTTCTGGTTCGGCTTGCACTTCTGGCTCACTTGACCCTAGCCACGTTTTATTGGCTATTGGGCTGCCTCATGAAATTGCTCACGGCTCGTTGCGTCTATCTCTTAGCGACGAAAATTCTATGGACGACGTGGATTATATTCTTGAAGTTTTACCGCCGATTATTGATAAACTAAGAAGTATGTCACCTTTATGGGAAAAAATTGTAGCTGAAAATAATTAGTTAGGTTTTGTTAAAAGGAGTGATTTTTTATGATTTACAGCGAAAAAGTAATGGATCATTTTGCTAACCCAAGAAATGTTGGTGAAATCCCAGATGCGGATGGAATTGGCGAAGTCGGAAATCCTAAATGCGGCGATATTATGAAAATGTATATTAAGGTCGAAAATAACGTCATAACTGATGTGAAGTTTAAAACTTTCGGTTGCGGTGCCGCAATTGCAACCAGTTCTATGGCCACAGAATTAATAAAAGGCAAAACTATTGACGAAGCTTTAAAGCTTACCAACAAGGCCGTCATGGAAGCACTTGATGGTTTGCCACCTATTAAAGTTCATTGTTCTGTTTTGGCTGAGCAGGCTATTAAGTCTGCTATTTCGGACTATTATTCTCGCAAAGGAATTGACCCTGCTCCTATTGTTGGAGAAGTCCCTTGCTGCGACCATAAGAATGGTTCTTGTAATTGCTCAAAATAGATCTTAACATAAAAAATCCTTCTTTTTAGAAGGATTTTTTTTATTTGGACGCTTATTTTGACAAAATATAATAATCTAAAAGTTTATAAAGACGCGTTTTTGCTTTCTTTATATGTCGCGATGCTGTCGATTTGCCTATTCCCAATTGAGCAGCTATTTCTGTTACAGTTAAATTCCTGTAATACCTCATAACTATGCATTGTTGCTGGCGTTCGGTTAGCTCGCCGGCTATTACTTTTGTTAAAATGCGAAGAAGTTGTTTATATTCATTTTCATTTGTAAATCGTGTTTCTTTGTTATATTCTATCATTCCGGCAACCGATTCAGTGAACTCATTTAACGATAGTTTAGCATTCATCTAGAAAATCTCTTCTTTCACAAAGTTTTATATACTCACTGGTATGTTTTAAATCTAAGCAAATTGAATAAAGTATTGTTAACCTTCTTTTTACCTCTCTTTCTTTTAATGGTTCTACATATTTTAATTGATGTCTGAGATTTTTTACATATTTTGAAACATTTTTGTACTGTAAGAAATATTGAGCATATAGTTGTTTGTAACTCATATTAACCTCCAAGCGTTACACTAATCGTGTATATCATGGTGTGAATGTACATTTATAAAACCATTGCTGTTCAATAATAAAATGCGATTCAAAATAAAAAATGTGGGTGTTAATAAGTAGATATTAGCACTTAGCCACTAAATTGTCAACATGAATTTCGTTTTTTTGTGTAGAAAATATTTTTAAAATAATGTGAAAAATAAATAAGTTGCATACACATTTCGTGTGTGATATAATTTAACTAACCTTTATAAAGGAGAGTTTTTTATGTTCTGTGAAAATTTTAAAAAATTAAGATTATCTCATGGTTTGACTCAAGTTCAGATGGCAAGTAAATTAAATATTTCTCCCTCTGCAATTGGTATGTACGAGCAGGGCCGCAGAAAACCTGATAGTGATATGTTAAAAAAAATCTGCGAGGCTTTTAACGTCAGCACAGACTTTTTGCTCGACATTGCTGTTAATGATAACAATGCTAAAAAATCTGTTCATGACTTCATTGACGAAATTACTTATACTTTAAGAGCCCAAAAAGGTTTAATGTTTAACGGAAAGCCTATCACTAAAGCAGACAAAGAAAAAATCGTTCAAGCTATAAAATTAGCTACTGCTATTGCCGTTTCAAGCACAGACTTTGAAAAATAAGTTTGTAAGTTTATTCTTTTGAATTTTGTGTTTGGGAGGCGATCAAATATAAAAAATTTTGTTCATAATTTGATTGAAAAGTATGGTACTAACTCTCCTTTTGAATTATGTAAAAAATTAAATATAAACATTTTATTCGTGGATTTGCCAGACAATGTAAATGGTTTTTTTTTGAACTCTCAAGTTAAAAGTTCTATATTAATAAAAAAAACTCTTTCTCCAGCTCAAAAAGAAAAAGTCTGCGCTCATGAACTCGCTCATGCTTTACTTCATAGTCGTGTTAATAGCGCCGTATTTGAAGATACTAACCCTAAATATATAGAATCTCTTGAGGAAGAAGCAAATAATTTTTCTAAACTTTTGCTTCAAAAATAATAATATTATTTTTGTTATCCAAAAACACGGAAGAATCTGTATGTACCAAGCTTTGCATCTAAAATAACCTTACAGTGTACATAGTTGAGGAAAAAGCACTTGAAAAATGCATAACAGAAATAAAAATTACTAACAGAAAACTTTATATTTCAGCTATTATTGGTCGCTATGATTTATTAGTGCTGAGGTTGGCAATGGGTACAAAAATGAAAGCGACTTTGTGTGAACAGACTTTGGATAAATTCGTTAAGGCTTATCCACAACTTCATGGCGCGCGATTGTTCTATTAACCGCAGCGCGCAGTACACAAGTAAATTATACCACTATAAAATATATAAATTTGGCATTTATCAGAGCATAAACAGCTTTGGTGACAAATGTCATGACAATTCCAGATGTGAAAGTTACTTTATTAATATTACATTTCCATTTCAATGGCAGTAAAAACAGCTAAAAACTCTCATTTGGCTATGGCTATTGAAATATAATGGAAAAATCCACCAGACAAATGGGGGCCTATCTCTGCTTAAGCGTCAAAAACTTTACGATTTTTTTCAAATAGGTACTTATCTTAAAAATCTTTGACCTAAAATCCAAATTTGTAAAATAAAATTGACAATAACAGTGCTTACAGAACTATTAATAACTTCCTTTATTGCTACAGCTTCTTTACTTTCTTCTAAATGCAACACGAGAGAATTAAGCATGTACACTTTTTTAAGTCTGTAAAAACAATTAATAATGGTATCTCTCAAAAAACAAAGGCTGAAATATATTTGGAAGAGGAAATTGTAGCTGCCCCGAGGCACTCGATCCTGAATTGCTGATTGAAAATCCAACAAATGCGTTCTTTATTCTTTCAAAAGAGAAGGAAGACTTCGCTGAACTTGAGGCATATACCCCTAAAATATCTATTGAAGATAAAGAATGTTTCGCTGAAACACTGGACGAAGGTTTCGCAGGCACAGCTGATATACATTCAAAAAACGTCAAAAATGTTGCTGAAGTTGGACTAATATACTTTAAAGCTAAAATAAAAAGTCTATATGTTCATTTTGCTTAATAATTTAAAGCTGAAAAAAACGATTATTTTATGCAATTGTTTTTTACTTAAGTTTAATTTTTTATTCGTATTAATCATTGCATATGCACTAAAATATTTATTTTATGAAATTTCTTCACTATTACTTGCAAATTAGAGCCTGTTAACATAAAGAGATGACAAGCAAGGAAATATCTGATATAGTAAAGATATGAACGTAAGTAAAAAACAGATCGAAAAAATAAAAAAGTCCAAGCACAAAACTTCACTTTGAGTGTCGATAATTTTCTGTTTTTGAAGCCCGTCGAAAATTCTTTGTATGGTTCCGTTTTTCGTTCATCTGCTAAACCTCATGTAAATTGTATGCCAGTTCCCGAATTTTTTGGGCAACGCCCTCCACTTACATCCGTTTCATGCCATACACTATAATGCATTCAAAAACTGCTGATTTGATATTTTTGCTGGGGTTCCCCTCGATTGGCATGTGCTTTTCTATCATCAATGTCCATCCTAATGTTTCCCGTAGCCCCAAAAACAAGTAGTAAACAAAGCATTGGCTGCTCAAAATGTGGCTAGCAAAGAAGATACACGTAGCTTGTGTATCTGAAAGATTTACCTTAAAAATTCAATTTTCAGCAAGAAACCGTCATGATCACCAGAAGGCCGAAAGCTTATCGAATAATCGCTTAGTTGTAAAACCGAGTGCTATTTGTTTATAGGCCGTACTTACGAAGATAATAAAACTCAAGCTCTTGCACTTATGCAAGAGCTTATTCTTGTTGTTCCTCCGAGGAAAAACAGAAAACTTTCTTGGCAACATGACACAAAACTTTACAAACGTCGCAACAAAATTGGGCGTTTTTCCCTTCATTTATTTTTTCTATTGTAACTTTTGTTTTGGTTTTTGATGCTCTTTTTATGTAATCACGCTTTAATTATAAACACAAAAATAGGTATATGCAAAAGAACCCGATCTTTAAGTTAAAAATAGCCAGACTGAAAAATTCAGCCTGGCTCCCGTTTGTACAAAAAGTATATTAGCTAAGATTATTTTTCAAAATCTTTACGATTTTTTTTCATGAATACCAAAATAGCTGCACTAACAAAAGCAATAAATCCGAACACCGAGAAGGCAACTATGCTAGCATCACCTGTTTTTACAGATTTAGAAGCACTCTTAGCAGCAGCTTCTTTTTTAGCAGCCTCAGCTTTTTCCTCAGCATTTTTCTGTTCAGTCTCAGCAGCAGCTGATTTGTCTTCTTCAGTTGCACCAAGAGCTACCATAAATGGTGACAAAGAACTTACACTAACAGTTACAATACCATCTGAATCAACTTTATCTACAAAAGTTTCTATTTCGTCATTTGATAAATGTTTAACAGTTACTGTTTGTCCTGCATAATTTTTACCTACGTTTAAAGCCACTTTCATTTTGCCAATACTTGCATCATAATTTGCAATAATATCGTAAGCGAAAATTACTTGAGCATTTTCGTCAGAAAAGTCATCTTTTAATTTTTTATAATTGTCATTATTTTCCGAAAGAGCAATAGCATCAACAACATCAAGTTTATCAAAAACACCATTAATTTTTGCTATATTTCCAGCTTCTTTAGAAAGAGTTTTACAAAAATACAGTGTAAATTTCTCGGTAGCTGTAACACCTTCATAAGTAACAGTTATATCATTAATTGTTTGTGAAATTTCTTTGTCTTGCTCTACATCATTGCTACTAAAAGTAAATGCATCTTTTGTTTCTTCTGTCCATTCAACAGTAGCTTTACCATCATCTTCATAAGTTACATTTAAAGCTAAGCCACTCAAATTAATTTTTTCGCCTTCTATGTAACAGTTTTCAGTTGGTTCTTTAGCTAAAGACACTGCTTTAACGTTACGAGAAACCTCTAAAGTACCGAGTGGACAATCAACGTTGCCAACTTTTACAGAAGCTTTTTTGCCGTTATGTGCAGTATAATCAATTTTAGTTACTGCTCCTTCAATACCGTCAACGTGTAGTTCGCCTTTATTCAAAATTTCACGAACAGCGGCAGAATTCCCATCAACACCGCCACCAAAATTGATGTTTTCAGCAGTAAACATAGCATTAGTTGCCGTGCCATGTGCAACTTTTACGGTTGTACCTTTGTAAATATTTGCCCAGTCGTAAACGGTAACCTCTTTTTGAGTTACGCCACTGTCAGAACTATCATTATATGAAATTTTGCCTTCGCCAGCCTTGTCTAAAACTGTATCTAAACCATTGTTATCTGCCTTATATCCTGACTTGCTAATAGTTTCCTCAACTGCCGTAACTTTATCAGCCTCCGTATCAGGAACATTACCAGAAAAATCGTTTCTCATAAGGCTAACTTTTTCACCTTTTAAATACACCTCCCTAAGGTTAGTAACCGTAGCGGACGCCTCGGCAGTTTTTGCCAGGTTCAAAGAGGTTGCTGCAGCGCCGAGTGCCAGCGCGATAGAAAAGGATAGACCTTTCTTAAAGATTGTTTTTAGCTTACAATTGTTTTTTTGCATAATTTTTGCACCATCTTTCTTTATTATTTGGTTGTATTATAAACCACGCAGAAAAAGTTGTCAATAGTTTTCCCAAAGATTTCGTGTAGAAGTTTGTCGAAAAATTTTATTAAACTTGACTAATCAAAAAACTAATCAATGGTACAGTAATTATACTAAATGCAGTGGTAATCAGTACAGCCGCAACAGCATACTCTGGGTAATTATCATACTTTTTAGCAAAAATCGCTATGGATGACATAGATGGAAGTGAGCAAAGTAGAACTACAGTTTTAGCAATATTAACTGAAACTGGCACAAATTTCAAAATAGCCCAAATTATCACCGGAAAAAACAACATTTTAAAGAAAATCAACATGTAAATATCAAATTTTTTCAAATACTCACGAATATTTGAAAAACAAAACAGACCTCCAATATAAATCATAGATAGCACAGGAGTCATGTCTCCAATAGGCTTCAGTGTCATAAGTAAAGTTTTTGGCAGTTTTATTCCAACTATAACACCTATTAGCGAAAAAATTATTGCGATTAATGCAGGATTTGCAAAATTTTTTAAGTTTTTCAGTTTAAACTTATTCGTGTTAGAAGTCAGTTTTATGCCTAAAGTCCATAACATAAGTTGGTCTACTATAGTGCACAGCGACATAAAAATTCCACCTTCTTTGCCAAATATCGCCAATATTAAAGGAATTCCAATAAATCCAGCGTTAGAAAACGTCGCCAAAGCTTTGTAGATATTAGATTTTTGTTCATTAAAATGGAATACCCGTACAATAAGACAATTAAATAAGTATAAAAATATAAAACAAAACATGTAAACTATAAAGATAGGCGAAGAATTAGTCAAATCTCTAAAAGACGGGCCAGAAAGCAAATTGCAAACCAACATAACTGGCATAGTAATTGTAATTATAAATTTAGACATAGAATCAAGCGCAGATTCATCAAAAACTTTGAATTTAACACAAAAAATCCCTACAAAAACAAAAAAAGTAAAAATAAATAATTGCTGTAAAATAATAAAAAATTGCTCCATAAAGAAACCTCCTATAATTTTAAAAGAACCCCTTCTTGACAGAGCACGTCAAAAAGGGGGGGAAAATAAATTTTTTAAATATTGCAAGTCTTTCTGCCTTTTTCCTGCAAATTATAATAATAAGCTAAGATCTCACCAATATCATAATCATTATCAATAGAAAAAGCATCACGATTTAAGATAAAATTCTTATCTTCAAGAACTTTTCTAGCATCGTTATAAACAAAATTAATAGTTTCTTTCCAGAATAAAATATTCTCGACGCGAAGATCTACCCAACCAACTTGAATCCATTTCTCCAATCGTTCGCGCGTGATGGTCAAATCACAGCCTTTGTCAGGATATAAACTATACTCACCAATATATATGTTATCATTTTCTGTTACAATAGGCAAGCCCAAAGATAACATTTCAACCAGCAAATTTCTATTATTTTCAAGATTTCTGATAATTAAATCGTATAATTTTTTAATGTCTATACTTTTAAGCTCATCAACAGTTTTGCAAACTTGCTTTATCATATATAATTCGTAAAGACGTTTTGCAACAGTAACTCCAAGATTTCCTGTTGCGATGCTTGTTGAGTTATTTTTCTTCATCAGATTTTGAATTTCTGATTTTATTTTTTCAACCATAGCCTTTCCTGCAAAAGTAGAACCTAACATTCCTGAGTCCATATAATTAAGCATATTTTTCTTCGTTTTTCCACAAATATCTTCTATTGCAGCGTTGGCAACTTCTTCTTTAGTGATAGCCTCCATTTGTCCAAGTGCTGTAAGTGCAGATAATTCATATAAAGAATAAACATGATTTTCTCCAGCTCTAACCACAGGAAATTCAAGATATTCATCGCTGATCCCTTTTGAATATGTAAGCTTTTCTCCATCTACAAGCTTCATTTTTTGAGGGTTATTAATCTTTTTAACCAAACCAACATCTGTTTCAATAGGTTCAAATTTGGTGCTATCGTAACCTACAAATGTTGCCGGAATTAAAAGACTTATATTATGATGTGTTGTATGAGATAAATTCCACAATAATTGATGTAAGACTCCAGCTGCCGATATTTTTCCCATCAAAGCAAACGATAATGATGATTTTGGGGTGTCTCCGTGAGTATAGGGCATATTCATGCCCATCCCACCTAAACCAGTTGTGGAAACTTTTAAATATTTTTTTACTTTAAAATCTTCCATAACCAATTTTAAAGAATACACAAAATTTACGGCTTTTGGCACAAAATCATTAAGGAGAATTTCTGCAGATGTGTTTACATCAATATTTGCACTTTTACTTACTTTACTTAATATCAACTCAGGTTTATAGTGATTACCTAATACCGTCCCAGAATTTATGGCATCTATTATTAAATCAGGGTTCCATTTTTGAACTAGTTTATATAAAGTTGATTTTTTTAATATCTCCGGGCCTAAATCGGAATAATAAAAACTTAATAATTCATCTTTATATTTTAGCTGTTCTTCCATTGTATTTAATTTGTTAAAATCAAAAGGTAAAAATACATCACCATATGAAGGGATTAATTCAATATTTTTACAATACTCAGAAAAATACTTGCAACAATAACCTGATTCAGTTTTTGTTAAATTGTGTAGAATAATTCTTTCAGGATTTTGTTCTATAATTCTTTTTGTTATTGCTTTCCCTATTTGTCCAACGCCTAAAACTAAAACCGTTTTCATTTTTTATAAGCCTCTACTTTCAAAAAAATTAAGATCAACCACCAAATTTTTTCTTTTCACACGCAAAAAAAGTTTCAACACAAAGTAAAAATAATATTTTTCAATTCTCTCAAAATTTTATCTTTCACTTCCAGTACAAAAAATTACATATATTTATATTTTAATTTCTTCGCTATAAATATTTTGTCTAATTTTGTCATAGTAAATAAAAACTTTGCAAATCGCTTAATACGAAAGAAAAAACATTCAACTTCGTTGCGACGTTTGTAAAGTT
>FR883837.1 GCA_000435275.1 Clostridium sp. CAG:557 | reverse complement strand
TCTCTATATTTTGGGGTTCATCAATCATACAACAATTAATTTCTGAGACAGTATAATCTTTTCCTCCAAAATTTATTGTAGAAGGTATAACAACTTTTTGATTAGCTTTAGTAGGAAAAATAGATATCTTATCTTCCCTTGGTACACATATATATTCATCATTTACAATATAGCCATTACTTTGGGCAAAGTTATAAAATATGTCGCGCCGACTTGAAAGCGCCATACCGCTTTTTGAGGCGTAATTTTCAAAAATAAATTTGCCTGCGGTTGTTTTTTCTTCTTTAATAAGTTTGCCTGCGGTTGTTTCTTCTTCTTTTTTTCTACAAACTTCCACGTTTGAATTCAAACATTCTTCAGAATATTTTTTCTTAAATTTTTGAAAAATTCTCAACGAATTATTTCCTTCACCCTGGAACGTCTTTAAAAACTCCATTGCATGGAAGTTCGCGTAATGCTGACCTAATTCCTTAGGAATTCCAGTAGATTCATTTTTAATTTTAACGTTTCCGTACAGTGAATTGAAAAATGAAACAGTCCCTTCGTGGTCAACATTAAAACGGTTTGCCAAAAGCTGTCCTATTTGGTCTTTTGCTATAAAATCTTTTTCGTCGCCAGCTAATTTTTCCAATTTTATAGGGTTAAATTCAATACATGCGTGACCTTTTTCTTGGGATATTGTAAAAGTTTTTCCTTCTGTTGATACTTCTATTTCTCCATATATTTCTCCATTCTTTGATACAAAATTTTTAAGTTCACCAACCTTAGCCTTAGCATCAAATATATTCAATAGTTTTCCTATGACTTTTTGCAGCTCAGTTCCATTTGTTTTTTCATTTAAAGCGTTAATTGAATTTTTTAAATCTTCATTATTTATTTTACCTAAAGATTTTAGCAAGTTGTATGTTACTTTAAGCATATTTATGTATCCGGTGTCAACTTCATTTCCATTTTTCTGAACATATTTCACTTGAAATAAATCGTCGCCTGCGTTTTTATTCATATTGCTTACTACTGCATTCCAAAAGCTTCTAGTTGTTATGCTAGAATCATTAGCCCCTACTTTTCTTTGATAAGCAATAAATGCTTGAAACCTATCTTTTAAAGACTCTGGCTTAACATCGCCATTACCATCAATTGCCTTCCGAATATTATCCATATTATTATTAAGATCTTTTTCTTGTGCATCAGATAAGAAGAAGCCCCATTCATTTTCGCCATTATACCCCATCAAATTTACAAGATGCCTAATGGCAGTGTCTGCGCAGTCTTGGAATTTATCGCTTGTGAATTTATTACCTACAACTTTCTTCGCACTTCCATTTTCTGTAAGTTGGCTTTTATATGGACAATCTTTGCTCATTTTAACTTTTGATAAAATTTTCTTAGTCATTTCACCACGGCCTAAATTATTGGGAAAGGATTTTAAATTTTCTGATGCAACTTCTGTTTCACCTATAATTTTTTCTCTTGCTGCTTTGAAAAATCTACCTAACTCTTCTTTCGTGTTAAAATGATTCAAAAAGTAACACATAAGCATCCGCTCAGTAGTATATTGGGGCAAAATTCTATTTGTTTTTTCGGCGTTTTGTTCTTGATTTTCTATCATGTACTGAGCATTTCTCAATAAAAATTTGAGAGTATTAAGTTTATCTTGGTTTCTATATAAATCTTCTAAGCTCGAAAAATCTAATTTTAATTTGTTTTTAAAAAAGGCATACACCTTCCCATCATTAGGTTCTTCAAACTTTTTCTTATCTAAATCTTCTAATTTTCTAAGATGGTTAAAATTATTATCTAGCATTTCAGCTGAAATTTTTTCATCTGTTGTTCTGACATGATTATGCAAATAGGCTACTATGCTAGCCATTAATTCCGGATCTGGGTTACAATTTTTTGAAAAGGGATGATTTTTAGAAAATCCTCCTTCTGTACTTAATTCGCCTGTTGAAGAAGGAAACAATGATGTCATCAAGTTCGCCGAGCCTTCTCCTGCATATTTTTTGAAATCCAGTCTTGGAACGCCGTCTCCTCCTGCCTCTCCGACTTCAATCTGCCCGATATCTCCATTCATAAAACGAAATCTTTCAGTCGTTCCACTTAAATTCATTATCAGCGCATCCTTTGGATCCAGCGCATTCCTTATGTACTCTTCATCTGTAGTAATTTTTTTGGCTTGTTCTTGTGTTGCATCAGCTGCCGGTTCTTCTTGTTCTGTCGTCTGTTCTTGTGTTGCATCAGC
>FR883836.1 GCA_000435275.1 Clostridium sp. CAG:557 | reverse complement strand
TAAAACGGAGGCGATGTCCAATTAAGAAATCGTGCACCGGCGAGGCGCCAGAGCCAAGTCGCACCATTGGTTCTAAGAAAACTTTTAATTTACTGCATGCGCCCCAATACGCGAAATTTTCAAGCTGTGTTTACTGTGGACGAATCCATGGTGAAGGATGCATCTGTAAAAGGAAACCAATTAAGAAAAAGAAAATTGATGATGCAGTAAGGTTTAGAAATAGTTCAGTCTGGAACAAAAAGCGCCAACAAATCAAGAAACGAGACAGTTATTTGTGCCAGATATGCATTCGAGAAATGTATGACACGAATCGCAAATACAATTGTAATGACTTGCAGGTTCACCACGCAATACCTGTTAATGCAAACGAAGAACTAAGACTTGATGAAAATAATTTAATTACTCTTTGCTCTACTCATCACGCGATGTGTGACCGTGGTGATATACCATATGAAGAAGTAAAAAAGATAATTGACGAGCAAGAAATCAAATAATTGTACATTGTTCACTGTACACTGTAAATTGGTCTATCCCCCCAGCCTATGAATAAAAATATTCAAGAATGGCTCAACACCGACGGCCCTCCTAAATTTACACCGAGTAAGCTAAACGTGAATTTTTTGGAGTGCGTGGCCGCACGGGCCAAGTCGCGAACGAGGCTTTAACGGTGATATTAAGCCGTTTTGCTCGCGGATGAGTCTAATTTTACGATTGACATTCAAAGGAGGAAAAACACACATTGAAGATAGAAAAGATAAGCATAGATGCAATTAAATCCTATGAAAATAATGCAAAACTTCACCCACCAGAACAAATTGAGCAAATAAAACGGTCCATCTTGGAGTTTGGGAACAATGACCCTATCGCGATTGATGAAAACGGTGTCATTATCGAAGGACACGGGCGCTACGAGGCGTTAAAACAGCTTGGTTTTGATGAAATCGAAATTATCAGGTTGTCGCATTTGAGTGAGCAGCAGAAAAAAGCTTATATTTTGGCGCACAACAAACTCACGATGAATACTGGCTTTGACTTCGATGTGCTGAATTTGGAGCTCGATAACATTCTGGACTTCGATATGACAGATTTTGGTTTTGAACTGGCGGATGAGACGCAAAATCTTTGCGAAAACTTTATAGACGACTTGTTAGAAAAAGAGCTTGGCCAAAGGGAAATCGAGCAAGACAGCTTCAAAATGACGCTAATCTTCCCTCTTGAGTACAAAACTATCGCTGAAGAATACCTCGCTTCAAACGGTAAGCAAAAACTGATTGCGCTGTGCTTGGCCGAAATGGGGGTAGGATGATGCCAGAATGTGGAACACAGTGCTATTTATGCGACTTGCCGATACGTTTTGAGAACTATAGCGGATGTTCTCATGCGTGCAGTTACTGTTTTGCCCGGCACAGAATCGACATTTCTCAAATTTCTAAAAAAGAAACTTCAAAGGCGCTAATGAATTTCATTAGCGGCGCGAGAACAAAAGAAACCAACTGGTGTGATTGGGACATTCCATTGCACTGGGGTGGGCTCTCTGACCCGTTTCAGCCGTGCGAGAAAAAATATCGCAGTTCATATAAATGTTTGAAAATTTTTGCGGATGAAAATTACCCGTTTGTTGTGTCAACCAAGGGCAGAATCATCTCTGACAAAGAATATCTGAACCTCATAAAAAACTGCAACTGCGTCGTTCAAATTAGCATGGTCTGCAACAAATATGACGTACTCGAAAAAGGCTGTC
>FR883835.1 GCA_000435275.1 Clostridium sp. CAG:557 | reverse complement strand
TACGGCAGCTACAGTTTATGATCAAACTGGAATGATGGTAAAATTAAAGAGTAAAGTTAATGGCGCTATTGAAACAGTTAAAGCTTTGTATAATAATTATGGAGCTAATAGAGAAAAAGCATATTGGGAAAAAATGCCTCCAGAGTTAAGGTCGAACCTTAATGCATCTTGTCATCTTAATAAAAATGCTACCTTCGGTTATAAACGTGGCTTTTTAAAGGAAGGCGCTTGTTGTAATTACTATGATGCATCAGGCAATTTAAAATCTAAATGGTTGGATAGCGTTTATCGTAGTGATGTGAAGGCGTGTAGAGACATTGCATTAAGTGCGTTAACTTTGTATGGAAGCTTCCGTTTAATTGGGATGTTTAAAGAAAAGTACTTTATTTTTATGGATATGAGAAACAAATTTATGAGCTATTTTAAGAGCTCCAAAATTGTAAAGTCAACTTTAGAACAAACTTTAAATGGTGTAACACCAACACCAGAAGTAAATGAAATACAAACACAAGAAAAAGTAGAAGAAGAAGAAGCAAATGAAATACTAACACCAACACCAGCACCAACACCAGCACC
>FR883834.1 GCA_000435275.1 Clostridium sp. CAG:557 | reverse complement strand
TGACGAATAGGAAGAAATACAGAGCAGTCGAAGTGCTCCAAGCGAGCAATGCGACAATATTTCTGACCGGGCAGCCGAACGTGCAGACTTTGAATATCATGATTTGAAGAGTCGAGGTGAAACTTAAAATGGAAAAATCAGTATTTGAGATATTATTTGAAGTTAATGTAAACGACCATGTAGAGAAGAAAAATGGCTTGTCTTACCTGTCCTGGCCGTATGCGTGGGCTGAAGTAAAAAAACGTTTTCCAGATGCAAATTACAAAGTTTATGAAACGGAAACAGGTTGTATTTATTTTACCGATGGCAGAACTTGTTGGGTGAAAACTGGCGTTGAAATTGCTGGTCTTGAGCACATCGAATATTTGCCGATAATGGACTATAAAAACAAGTCAATTAGCCTTGAAAACGTTACAAAGCTTTGATGTGAATAAGTCGATTCAAAGAAGTTTAACGAAGGCCTTAGCTCGGCATGGATTGGGACTTTATTTGTATGCAGGCGAAGATTTACCAGAGATTGAAATTGAAAAAATCAGTGCCAAAGATGCAAAAATTCTTCAAAGTGTGGTAAAGAGCTTCGACGAGCCTGATAAATTGTATGCTACGCTCTTAAGAAGATACAACGTGCAAAGTTTTAAAGAGTTGACGGTTAAACAGCGTGTTGAAATCTTAGAAGGACTTAATGGTTTGCGAGCTCGCGCTGCCAGTGGCAGAAACAGCGAGTTCGACAAACAGGAAAAGGCACAGAGTGATGCGAATGGGAGCGAGCAGCACGACAATGCCTTTGACCGGGAACCTTAATAAAGAAGGAGGCTCAAGATGGAGATAAAATTCACAATACCGGGTCCACCAAAAGGTAAGCAGCGACCTAGAATATGCAAGCTTAACGGGCGAAGCATTGCTTATACTCCAAAACAGACAATTGAATATGAGAAATTAATAAGGACAAGGTGCGTGGCCGCACTGGCCAAGTCGCGCCCCAATCAAAGTACAACTGATAAATCTCGTTCCACGCGAAAAGGCTTAAACGCGAACGAAAGTACTCAAGATTTAGATAAGCTTATTTCGCGAAATGGCAGCGGGTCCGACCCGCTCGAAAGGAATTTACCGCTAGAAATCAGTATACTTGCCCTTTATTCTGTTCCGAAATACGTCAGCAATAAAACAAAAGAGCTGATGCTAAATGGCCGTCTTTTTCCAACTAAAAAAACTGACGCAGATAACATTATCAAGGTTATTTTGGACGCATTAAACGGCATTGCTTATCAAGATGACGCGCAGATTTGCAGGGTTTACTTTGATTCGCAGTGCTGCGCTGCCGGTGGCAGAAAAAGCAGCGCTGACGAATAGGAAGAAATAACGAACAATGCGAAGCGGGCCAAGCGAGCAGTGTGACTATATTTCTGACCGGGCGAAAATGTATGCCGAAATTCCAGAAATAAAAGTTTTAATAAAAAATTATGAGGTGGAATTAACTATGAAAACAACAAAGATTTATGATAATGATTCGCAGTGCCGCGCTGCCGGTGGCAGATGCAGCGGCGCTGACGAATAGGAAAAAACACAGAGAATTGCAAGCGGGAGCGCGCAAGACGACAATGTTTTTGGCCGGGAACAAGATTTAAAAGGAGCAGCTTATGAATAAAAAAATTAAAATATTTAAAAATGAAACAAATATTTACAGCGGTAACTGCTACGTCAATACAGTGATTTTCAGAGGCAGAATTTACGATG
>FR883833.1:1190-2794 GCA_000435275.1 Clostridium sp. CAG:557 | reverse complement strand
CCTCCAGAATCGGAATCTGTTGCGCTATCCAGCTGCGCTACGGGCGGATCTTTAACAACATTAATTATAAAATAAACTGTGCAATTTTTCAATATGTTAAATCAAAAAAAGGCTCAGCTTGCTATATAAAAGACCTTGTGGTAAAATATAAAATTAGATTTAAATAAGTATATCTCAGGAGGTTATTTGCATGTCTGGACACTCTAAATGGAATAATATTAAGCGAAAAAAAGAAAAAACAGATGGCGCAAGAGCAAAAATATTTACAAAAATAGGTAGAGAACTAGCAGTTGCAGTAAAAGAAGGCGGCGCAGACCCAATGGTCAATTCTAAATTAAAAGACTGTATTGCCAAAGCCAAAGCAAACAATGTGCCAAATGACAATATTGAAAGAATCATAAAAAAAGCCGCCGGCTCAGCTGACGGAGAAAAATATGAAGCAATTACATATGAAGGTTATGGCCCCAGTGGAGTTGCAGTTATTGTGGAAACTTTAACTGACAATAGAAACCGTACAGCAGGAGACTTACGGCATTATTTCGATAAATTTGGAGGAAACCTTGGCACACCAGGATGTGTGTCGTTTATGTTTTCAAAAAAAGGAGTTATTGTTGTAGAAAAAACAGATTTGAATGAAGATAAAGTTATGGAAGATGCATTGGAAGCAGGTGCCTTAGATTTTTTATCGGATGAAAATGTTTTTGAAATATATACAGACCCAGATGACTTTAGTTCAATAAGAGAAGCCTTGGAAAAAAAGAACTATGAATTTGTGTCAGCAGAAATTGAAATGGTTCCGAGTACATATTCAACCATTGTCGAAGAAGAAAATGCTACAAAAATGCAAAAATTGCTTGATACTTTAGACGATAACGACGATGTTCAAAATGTATGGCATAACTGGGAAGAACCACAAGAATAATCCTTATTTAAACCAATTTAAAATAACATTTTTAATCGCATAAAAATATTCAACCATTTTAAATTTAATTTCATATTTTTCGTCACTATTGATTATATCCTTTTCTGAGTCATTCAGAATAGTGTCAGTAGTGGCAATTTTTTTTGCACTTCCTAAACACATCTGTGGAAAAATTACGCACCACCAATTTTGGCCTTTGCCCTCTCCAATCAATACTCTCAACGCATCGTAATGCCCCGCAGGAAAAGTGGTGTTACCATATTTCCTGGTAGGAAAATACATATCCGTTATTTCTACACTAATTGGATAATAATATCCTTGTTCTTTAACTTCCTCCAAAGCAATTTTTTTAATATTTTCTAAATTTTCTGCAGTCAAATTCTGTGCAGAAACTTTATCCGTTGCACCATTCAAAAAATCTCCTGATTTTTCTATAATTTTATCTCTAACTTTAATTTTAAGTTCCTGATCAGCTTTAGAATCTGAATTTGCGAGAATATGTAAACGTAAAACTTTTGAGCTAAGATTGTCGCAATTGTTGGCAAAACCAGTAAAACTAAAAATAAATGTTAATAAAAGTCCAATACCTAAAGATTTTTCAAATATTTTCAATATACCCACCATCCATTTTATTTTTGTATTTAAAATTATTGACGATTATTTTTGAAATTATTCATGATTA
>FR883833.1:0-1140 GCA_000435275.1 Clostridium sp. CAG:557 | reverse complement strand
TAAAAAAATTACAAAACATTTTATATATTTGATACATATAATACTTAATTATCATTGACAAGCTGATGAAGGCGTTTTATAATGAAAATATATATTTAATTTACAAAAATATAGTTACACGCTAATATAAATAGTTTGAGGAGGAATTTTTCTGTTAGATTTGGGCATAAAAGGAGAGCTAAATTATACCGTTCAGGAAGAAGACACTGCTAAAGCCATGGGAACTGGTGATTTAGATATTTTTTCAACATCAAAAATGATTGCCATGTTGGAATTGACTGTGTGCAAAAGCTTGGAAAAGCACCTTAATAAAGAAATTACTACTGTAGGGAAATCTACGAGTATTCAGCATTTTTGCCCCACTCCTGTTGGAACAGTAATAAAATTTGAATCAGAGCTTGTAAAAATAGATGGCAAAAATCTGACTTTTGAAATCAAAGCATTAGACCCTTTTGGCGTTATGGGTGCTGGAATCCATGAAAGGACTATAGTCGATAAGCAATATTTTACAATGAAAGCACTTGTAAAAAAAGCAAAATAATATTTAAAACTTATTTTTGAGGACGATTTTTATGAGATTCTTAGGATATACTTTATTATTCTTTTTATTCATTGCCTTTCTTGTTTCTATATGGTTAAAAAATGGGCTTAAAGCCTTGAGAATCACACATAAACCTAATGAAATTAAAGTTGGTAATGGCCAAAAATCTGCACTGCTTATTTATCAGCCAACAAATCATATGTCAGTAACTAAACTTACGAAGGTTCTTGCAGATTGTCTGGCAAATAATGGATACGCAGTCACAATAAATTATCCATCAAATGAAACTAACTATATCTTAAGCGAATATGACTTAATTATCTTTGGCTCGGGAGTCTATTTAGGCAGTCTTTCTCCGGTTCTGAGTGATTACATTTGGCGTAATAAATTTAAAAATAAAAAAGTTTTGATTTATACAATTGGCCTGAAAACTGATGATTTAACGGACTTAAATGAATTAAAAGTTATGCTTGATGACGCGAATGAAGTTCACGGAATCAAAGTAAACAAATGGCAAGAGGACAAATTAAAAGAGTTTGTTGTGAAAGCTATAAATAATTAAAACAAAGCGTCACACAATGTAGTGTGGCGCTATTTTT
>FR883832.1 GCA_000435275.1 Clostridium sp. CAG:557 | reverse complement strand
CGGGTCTAAAACGCTGAATGCACAGAAATGTGTATGCCTGTGAAGCAGGTGCCAGTGAGAAAAAGTAAAAATTGTTGTTATGAAATTCCTTATTTCGTTACAGGCGAAATCAAACTGGCAGGCTCAAAGTGTACTCCTAAAGATATATTAAAAGATAGGGTTATCGGAACGTGGTAAGCTGCAGAACGTACATTGTACGGTGATGACGAAGAATGATAAGCATCTTAATCTGCAGTGAAAGTAGTGGCATAGTACCGATGAAACAGTGATAATAAACTGTGGAGGGATAGCCACAAGTCAATATAAACAAAATTTAAAAGGTAAGTGAGCAAACGTAGCTTCGAGTAAGACAAAGAAAATCAAATCCGAGAGGAGATGATGCCTATGTTGGTTTCGAAGAAACTAAGACACCTCGAATATTACGATCTACAAAGAACTTTTGATGAACTATATGAGAAAAGTCAAAAAGGACATAAGTTTAGTAACCTTTTTGAAATAATTGCCAGTGACGAGAATATAAAATTGGCGTACAGGAACATCAAGAGAAATAAAGGAAGTAAAACAGCAGGTGTCGATGGATTAACAATAAAAAATGTAAAAAAACTTTCCGAAGAGAAATTTTTAGAGATAATTAAGAAAAAATTAGCATGGTACAGCCCAAAGGCTGTAAAACGTGTAGAAATCCCAAAGCCTGATGGAAGAAAAAGACCACTTGGAATCCCAACAATAATGGATAGAATTGTTCAGCAATGTATTTTACAAGTGTTAGAACCCATATGTGAAGCGAAATTTCACGAAAGAAGTAATGGTTTTAGACTAAATCGGTTGGCAGAGCATGCAATAGCCCAATGCTACAAAATGATTCAGCAGCAAAACTTACATTTCGCTGTAGATATAGATATAAAAGGATTTTTTGATAATGTTGACCACGATAAACTCATAAAACAAATGTGGAACATGGGTATTTGCGATAAAAAGTTGCTTTGTATTGTAAAAGAAATGCTAAAAGCGCCGATTGTGCTACCGATCGGGGAAAAAATATACCCGACTAAGGGAACTCCGCAAGGCGGAATACTATCGCCACTTCTTTCAAATATTGTGCTTAATGAGCTTGATTGGTGGATTGCCTCTCAATGGGAGGATATACCAACTAGGACAAAGTACAAATGTTTCACCCACAAAAATGGGAGCCTCAACAAAAGTGCCACTTACGTACAGATTAGAAAAACCAACTTAAAGGAAATGTTCATTGTGCGATACGCTGATGATTTCAAAATCTTTTGCAGAAAACGCAGTGACGCAATAAAAATCTTTGAAGCAGTAAAAATGTGTCTTAAAGAAAGGCTAAACCTTGAGGTTAGTGAAGAAAAATCAAAAATAGTGAACCTCAAAAAGAACTATTCTGAATTTCTGGGATTCAAATTAAAAGCGATAAAAAAAGGCAAAAGGTATATTGTGAAATCACACATGACGGATTCCGCTGTAAAAAAGGCAGAGGAAAAGTTAATAGCAAGGATAAAAGAAATAAGAAAGTCTGGGGTAGCAGAGGAAAAAGAAGCCTTAGCTATAAATTATTACAACGCTACTGTGTGGGGAATTCATAATTACTATGGGATAGCCACGTGCATAAGCCTCGATTGCCAAAAAATTCGAAGGCGAATAAGGCTTGTCATGTACAACAGGCTCAGAAACAAAATAGTTAAGACAGGAAATATATCCAACAAATATATCAATAATGTATATGGAAA
>FR883831.1 GCA_000435275.1 Clostridium sp. CAG:557 | reverse complement strand
TAGCATTAAACAATCACAAATAAATGAATATGAAACACCCCTTGATGAAATTTTGTGTGAACAATTTTTTGTTGATGAAAATATGGACAAGCATTTAGAAGAAAAAAATTTACTCGGATGGATTGAACTAATTGAAAATCCGAAATTATATGAAGCTGTGAAAGAATTATCAATTGAAGACCAGATTTTCATTAGCTACATAATTAAAGAGGGACTAACACAACGAGAGTTATCAATTATGTATGGTTTAACTCAGCAAGATATTTCTTATAAATTTAACAAATTAATACACAGTATAAATAAAATTTTACACACAACATAAAAAATTAAATTTGTCGAACGATTTTTATTAAAAACATTTGTAAAAAACTGCCCCAAAAGACTCTTATATATATAGAGGGATAATTTTCCATTAACCTCGAAAATGATCTTTGAAAATCGAATATAAATATTTCAGCTACATTAAATTGTTGGACAAGCGTTTTATCGAATGCGCCAAGACCTCCTTCTAAGCGAGCGACAAACATTCAGATATAAAATTTGTGTGGTAGTAAATCCGCAATGAATCTGACAATTGATAATGATACTCCCGCCCAGCTGCAGCTCGAGCGTGAAGAAACCGTCGCACGCAATGGGGGAAGTCTCGTGATAACTTCGAGAACGTGAAATTCGCATGCTGCTGTTTTATTAACAGTAGACTGAGAAATTTTGGAATAATTATTTAATAAAATATGTAAATAAGGGGTGATAATCTACAGTATGAAAAATAAAAAAGAAATAGCTATACATATACATGGTTCTAATAATAAATTACCGTTTTCTGTTTTTACAAAATTTCATACTAAATACATAGAGCACTACCTTGAAAATCTATCACTCCCAGTTAATGATAAAATTATAGAGTGTTTAAAATTAAACATTAAAAATTAATCTTTTTATGTTTTTGTATTTTTGATAATTTGGTAAATTCCTATTTGTTTCCCAGTTTCTAATTGTTATTTCAGAAACTTTTAAAATGTTAGCAAATTGTTTTTGTGTTAATTTGTGATCCTTTCTATATTTTTTAATCATAATTCCCCAATTATTATATTCATTTATTTTGAGAGGTAACATAATTGATGACATACTTTTATCAGCTAATTTTGTTGACATGAGTTTGGAGGGGCGTTAGCAACTCCAGACACAGTAGACGCATATAACAGCAGTTTAACCCGAAGCACAATAATAGATTTGAGTGTAGCAAGGAGAGGTTTAGCCGCGACAACAGTCGGAAGTTATGCACTGTTTGGCGGTGGATATGATGGTTCTTCTTATTGTTCCACATTGGATTATTACAGATACAGTGAAAACAATAAAACGGTATACCTTTATAAAGGCGCAAAATATAAGTTCCAAAATATGGATTCTGAACAGATATATAGTTCAACTATGGGAAGTATATCAATTCCTACACCAGCTATAGGCTATATCAAAATCAAAAATACAACGATTTCTTAGGAAGTATTAATTATGGTTAAAATTGAAAAATACACAGGTAACAAAACGTATATGTACCCAAATGGAGCATTAGCAACTCCAGATACCATTAAAAATGATTTTCCGGCAGTCGAAGCATTTGTACATATCATAGAAACAGATGAGGCCGGACAAGTTTGCTTTGCTGTTCAGAATTTAGCTGCTGTTCGTTCTCAGATGGCTATTGATTCTTCATTGAGTGAAGATGAAGCTATTGCAAAAATTGAAGAATTAAGAAATGCCCCTATTCCAGAACCCGATCCAACTGCCGAAGAAAGAATTGAGGCAGCACTTGAATATCAAAATCTAGCAAATATGTAATGGAGGTAATGAAAATGACATTAGAACAAATTAAGAAAAACTTTGACCGTAAACTTTGGAACAAGCAAATGGTGGCTAAAGCTATGGAAAAAGGAGTAATAACAGCTGAACAGTATGAAGAAATTACAGAAGAGAAATTTGTTGCCAAGGAGCAATAAAGCAGATTTTAAACCCGGTTTTTAAAGAAATTTTTTGATATAAGGAGTTCAGCAATTATGAGTAAGAAAGTGTTTATCGGAGTTGGCTACGGCGGCACAGATTCAGGAGCGGTCGGGCATTTGGTGGAAAAAGAGGTGAATTTGGTTGAGGCTTTAGCTTGCAAAGATTTTTTAAAAATGCACGGCGTTGAGGTTTTGATGTCACGGGCAGTAGATGAAAACGACCCGGTAACTGATGAAATCAACGAATGCAACGCGTTTGAACCAGATGTAGCAATTTCGATTCATAATAATTCAGGGCGCGGCGACGGGTTTGAGGCATATTATTATTACAAGGGCGGAATCAGCAAGAATTTGGCAGAAAATATCGAGGACGAAGTCAAAAAAATTGGTCAAAATTCGAGGGGCTGTAAAACGAAATTAGGCTCCAGTGGCAGCGATTATTATGCATTTATCAGAGAAACAATCTGCCCCGCAGTGATTTGTGAGGGATGTTTCATTGACAACGAAACAGATGTCAAAATTGCAGATACAAAGGAAAAGCAAAAAGCCTTTGGGGTGGCATACGCAAAAGGGATTTTAAGAACACTTGGAATTTCTATAAAGGAAAATTCATCACAACCAGAATCAGGTAAAGAAGCAAAATATTATGTTCAGGTTGGAGCTTATTCAAGCAAAGAAAACGCAGAAAAACAACTGTAAAAAGCCAAAGACGCCGGCTTCGCTGATGCATTCATGCGTGTGGTCGCGCAGACCAATTCGCGAACATAGCCTTTTGCGAATTTCAAGAAACTTTGCTCGCGATTTTATCTGAGTTTAAAACAACATGGAGGTGAAAGAGATGGAAAACAAAACCGTTGAAATAACTTCGTTTGCAAT
>FR883830.1 GCA_000435275.1 Clostridium sp. CAG:557 | reverse complement strand
CTGTTCTTGTGTTGCATCGGCAACCGTTCCTTGTTGTTCTGCATCGGTCGATTCGGTTATGACATCGAATGGTATCGCTGCATCAGCTGTGTTTATTTTCAGCCCAAAAATGGACAGCATAGATAAACCCGCTCCCATTACCAACGGTTTCCACGATACTCCACCACTAAATCCTTCCAAATCTTTCAGTGGGATTTTGCTAATACTTTCCTTTTCAAAGTCAACCAAATCATCAACTGTAAAATTTTCTCCATTTTTTTGCACAAATGGAATAATTTCTTCTTTTATTAGTTTTTTTAATTCATCTTCCGTTTTGATATCTTTCATTTTTAATTCTAAATTTTTCTTTATAACTGGGTTTTTAAAAAGCTTTTCGTAAAATTCCGATATTCTTCTATTCATTACATTGCACTCTCCTTAATAACAAATTTTAATTGTATTTTAACATTTTTGCACACAAAAGTCAATATATTTATGAAATTAATATGCACAATTTTGTAATGAAGCCTTAATATATTAATTTTTACAGTAACCATAATCGATTTTTGTTTTGATATAATATCTGAAATCTTCTATAAACTTATATTCAAGCAATATCTCATAATAGGCAAAAACACAACTGTTAAGATAGTGCCAACAAAAAAACATGGAAGTTCACCTTACATCTTGTTGGAAAGATGTTATAAATGCAAATTTACCCAAACCAGCAGAGATTTTCTGTTATCCAAATAAAGATTTGCTAGAGCGTGAGCACATAAAAAGAGCACCAAAAATTAAAC
>FR883829.1 GCA_000435275.1 Clostridium sp. CAG:557 | reverse complement strand
CCGAAAATAAAGCTGGACAAAGATATGGTCATAAAATTTGACGAAAATGCCTACAACATCGCGTATATCAACGATTACGGCTATGACAAAAAGTACACTGAAATTATTGCAGAGCTGGTGACGAAATAAATATGGCAGACTTCAATTTTAGTTTAGACATTGATTCGATTTTTCCGCAGGGCTTGGATGATGAAAATTTGGCGTTGGATATGGTAAGAGCTGGGCAAGAAGTTATGCAAAAATCGATTCAAAATGCGGCGCAAAAACACGTCAAAACAGGCAGTATGGCAAAGTCTGTAAAGTGCTCGAAACCCATTATCAATAGAGCTGGAGATGCGGTTGGGCGCGTGAAGTTTTATGGCAAAGATAAAAATGGAATGCAGAACTGGTACAAAGGAATTTGGCTTGAATACGGCGCAAAAAATCAGCCAGCACAGCCGTTTGTTAGACCAGCGATAAAGAGTTGCGAAAATAGCATAAGAGCGGCGATGCAGAAGGTTTTGGGCGAAAAATTAAAACCTTAAAAATCATGCTCAAAACGCAGGTGATGTGATTTTATTTCACAAAAAGATTAAGGTGCGAATTGAAGGTTCTTTTGCCTTC
>FR883828.1 GCA_000435275.1 Clostridium sp. CAG:557 | reverse complement strand
GTTGGTAGAGTACATCACTCGTAATGATGAAGTCGAGAGTTCAAATCTCTTCTCCAGCTCCACTTCAAAGCCTACATAGTTACTAGGTTTTATAAGCCTCATAGAAACTTTAGTTTGGTTAAAGATAAGCTTTTCTACGAATTTTTTATAAACAAATTTTACATTACAAAGGTATTTTTTAAATCTTTAGCTAAAATTTCTTTTCGAGTTTTACTTATATGTGTATAAATGTTAACTGTTATTTGGATGTTTGCATAACTGAGCCAGGTTTGTATATCTTTTAAAGCCCAGCCTTTGTCATACAGAATACTTGCACAGCTGTGGCGTAAACCGTGAAACCTTTTTGAAATTCTTTTGTTACGTAAGCTGGTTGGTATTGTCTGCCATCCTCCCAAGTAAAAATATAATCTGAGTTTTGATAACTTTTGCTGAACAATTTTTAATTTTTCTTTTGTTCGGCAAATATTATTTTTAGCATTTCTTTGATTTCTGGTAACAGCTGATATTCTCGTTTGCTTGATGCAGTTTTTATTTTATCTTTGGCCACAAGAGTTAAAAGGTTTGTGTTACAATGTAATTTATTTTGATTTTGTAATTTTTAAAATCAATTGCATCCCATTTTAAACCAATGGCCTCGCCACGTCTTAATCCATAGTACAAAGTCATATATATTATTGACTGCAAGCGGTGTCCTTTGAATAATTGAAGTAATTCGTTTGCTTGAGTGGTTGAAAGAAATTTACTTTTAACCTCAGGGGCTTCTTTTTTCGGTAAAGGAATTTTAAAAGCGGGGTTGCAGTCTATTACTTTTTCTAAAACCGCCTGGTTCAATGCATTTTTTTAATCACGCTGTGCTTTTTGAGTGAATTAAAAGCTAGACCACCCTTTTTTCTATCCTTTTGTCCCGAGCAAAATTTAAAATCATAATAATCAATTTATGCTTTGGCGTTAATTCTTTAATTGTTAAGGTTAACGGTTTGAAATAAGGAATAAAGTGTTTAACAACCGTATTATAATACCCATCACAAGTTGTGGCTTCGACTTTATTTTTCTTTTTCTCTAACCATTGCATTAAATAGTCTGTAAACAAGATGTTTTCTGTTTCTTTTTTTCGTATTCAGCAATTAATTTGTTTAAAAAATCCGTAGCTTTATATTTATTACCCTTAACCTTTAATTTCGTTGAAACCCATTTTTGCTTATATTTATCGCCGTCCTTTAAATTTAATACTGCGTAAAAAGTATCATTTTTTATTTTTAAAGACCCTGTCATATAAAATGTATCCTCCTAATTTGCATGGACACATTCTCTAATATTATTATACCACATTTGTCAAGGGAACATGTCAGCTGCATTGTAAATATTCGATGATAAAACGTTTCGGGATTCGGTATTGTCTACCGACCCTGATGCTTTTTATTTTTCCGGCTTGAAGCAAAGAGTATGCTGCTTTTTTGCCAATATTAAGCATCAACATTAGTTTGTTTATTGAAACGACGTCTGGATAATTCGTAAACATTCTTTTCATAGTTTATTCGTTCCTTGTTTTAAATTTTTAACAATATCTCAGTCTGCTGCTGGTAAGGCAGCATCACACAAATTTCACATTCTCGAAGTTATTACGAGGCTCCCTCCATTGCTTGCAACATCGTCGGAGCAAATTTCGCCATAAGCGCCTTGCTACAAACAACAAGGCTCATTCGCTTCATAGCT
>FR883827.1 GCA_000435275.1 Clostridium sp. CAG:557 | reverse complement strand
AAAAAAGCACTGCGCAAAAATTTTACGCAATGCCTCTAAATTGTGGTTATTTCTTAAAAAGTCGCTAACTTTTGTTGGCGATTTTTTTATTTTTTCAAATCTTTTTGTAAATGCGAAAGCCGTAATCGGCTGAAATTTTTAAAGCAATATGCAACACTACTGTAACGATGATATAGACAACGATTTTTACTTGTTGATTAATCTGAAGAATTTTGTTTTAGAAAAAACAGAAGTTCTTAATTTATAAGTATGTCCATGCTTTAAATGCCCATAGTAACTGGCAAGAGACATATTGATGTCATCTAATTGAGTTTTGCCAGTTTTATATTCATGCTGAAGCTTTTTAAGTCGGTTTTTGAATCTAATTTTAGAAGAACGACGCAATTTTTTAATAATTTTTCCAGAATCGGTCAAATAAAAATGAAAACCTAAAAAATCAACACCGTTTTTTATAGGAAAAATTTGAGTTTTATTATTGAATTCCAATTTTAATTGATTATTAACAAGACTTTGCATATTTTTTAAACAATCCTTCAAGTATTCTTTGTCATTGGAAAGTAGAACTAAATCGTCCATATACCGAACATAATGTTTTATTCTCAATTTTTCTTTAATAAAACGGTCGAGAGGGTCAAGATAATAAAGTGCAAAAAGCTGACTAGTTTGATTTCCCATAGGTAGGCCACGGTTTGGGGAATGTTCAAAACTATCGATAATGTGAAAAAGTAAATTTAAGATATTTTTGTCTGGAATTATTTTTTGCAATCGATTTTTGAGCACTTCATGGTGTATACTTGGGAAGTATTTTCTAATATCGCATTTTAAGATATATCCGTTTGCGCCGTATTTTTTATAATGCTGTTGAAAAAACTGCGTTAATCGCTTTAAAGCGAAATGAGTTCCTTTGCCGATTCTACAGGCGCAGTTATCGTAGATAAGCCTTTTATCAAAAAAAGGAGTTAAAACTTCGTCGCACAAAACATGTTGAATAATTCTATCATAATACGAAAGTGCTTGAATTTCGCGTTCTTTTGGGTCAAAAATCATGAATTTATTGTACCCAGAGACTTTATATGTATGACTTTCGAGCGAATTTTTAATATTCCACAGGTTTTCTGCTAAATTCATCTCAAATAAAATAACATCTTTTTTGTGGCGCTTGCAGAATCGAGCACGTTTGTGAGCTTTGTATAAATTTTCAAAATCGCAAATTTTTTCGTAATCAGTCATAAAATTACCTCATAAAAAAAGAAGAATCGCAGACTTAGCGTGAAAGTTAAGTCAAAATTTAAAGGGCAAAGTTAATAAAAATATGATTGACAAACGATTTAAAATATGATATATTACAAATAAAATTGCGAAATAGTTATATTTTAAATTTTGAAAGGATGATTTTATGTTAAAATGTAGGACGATTTTGAATGAGTTATACAAAAGAAATAAAAAATTGCAAAAACACAAAAGTGGGGGGGGCAAAACACATAATAAAATTATTCCCAAAATTCTCTCTCTAAGTGTCAGTGCCTCATTGATGCTGGCGATGGTACCAAATAATGGTGCTTTTGCCGCCGAACCGACCACATTTGTGACTACGGCGTTCGCCAACCACTGGGGCCGCAGCGATTTGCGCGCGTATTTGAATAACGGCCTAGCGACGGTCGCGGAAAATGGTTCTGTGAGCAACAAAAATTACGGTTTGAACTCTACCGAGGGCGAGTGTAACAGTAACAACACAAGCGGGTTCGCGAAGCAGTTTAGCAACGCTGAGTACGAGCTGGTGAAGCCGTTTACATACGCTACGAACGTTTTAAATAGCAATGAAGAAGCGACCGCGGTGTATGAG
>FR883826.1:41052-59469 GCA_000435275.1 Clostridium sp. CAG:557 | reverse complement strand
CGACACCTTCTACGGCAGCTACAGTTTATGATCAAAAAAATATTGAACCATCTGGAGTTATGGCAAATATAAGGGCCTATTTAATAAGCATAAAAAAAGATTTAGTTGATTTAGATTATAAAGAAAAAGAATATTGGGAAAAAATGCCTCCAGAGTTAAGGTCGAACCTTAATGCATCTTGTCATCTTAATAAAAATGCTACCTTCGGTTATGAAATTAGCCCTTTCTTCTTCGAAGGCGCTCGTTGTAATTACTATGATGCATCAGGCAATTTAAAATCTAAATGGTTGGATAAAAGACTTTATACTGAGTTTAAGATGATCGCAATATGTTTTGCAGCTTCGCAGATTGGATATGCGTACGATTTCTTACTGCGTAGATTACGGTATCTAAGTTCGGAACTTGATATATCGGCTTGTGCAGAGTTATCCTTTGTAATAAAAACGTCGCTACCTGCGGTTATATTAACGTTTTCTAATGTGCTTGCTACAATTGCTATGATACATTATCTATTTTAAAATCTGAATGGTTGGATAGCGTTTGTCGTAGTGATGTGAAGGCGGGTGTAGATGTTGTATTAACTTTTATAAAGGCATATATAGGCTACCGTTTATTAAATAAATTTGGAGGCAAGTACCCTTGGTTTGGACTGTGTGAAAAACAAAATTGTGAGCTATTTTAAGAGCTCCAAAGTTTTAAGTTCAACTTTAGACCAAGCTTTAGATAATAAAAATCAAAATAAAAACCAAAATTTAAATGAAAATCAAATCTAATTTTAAGAAAGGTTCAATCAGGAAAAGACGCAATCAATAAGAGATAAAAATTAGTTAAATTACTTGCAAATATTTTTGACGTTGAAGCTTAAATTAGGTGCGGAATGGAATTAATAAAAAGCATGGTTGCAACAACCATGCTTTTTTTGTTTGTAAATTTTAAAGCACTAGCATCGCGACAGAAAGAACAATTATATTTACAACGAAAATTGTAGCAACTATCTTTAAAGAAAATTTAACCCAGCTAGAAAAGTCTATTTTAGAAATTGCAAGTCCGCCCATCACAACGCCACTGGTAGGAGTTATTAAATTTACAAGCCCGCAAGCCGCTGCAAAAATCATTATCATAACATTAGGACTCAAATTTAAGCTTTGTGCAAGTGGAGCAAAGATTCCAATTGACCCGGTAGCAAGCCCGGAAGTTGAAGGAATAAGAAAAGAGAGTCCAATGTAAATTATATACGACATGATTGTAAAAGGAACCGCGTTCATGCCATTCAATGCGTTAGCAGAATGTGTTAAAATAAAACTATTCAAATTCGTGTCACTCATTATAACGTATATTCCACGCGACACAGCAATAACCAGCGCAACGCCAATCATGTCGCCAGCGCCAGCAATAAATGAGTCCACAATTTCTTTTTCTTTTAGCCTGTAAACCAATCCGCATATAATAGAAATTATAAAAAACCATGCAGCAAGCTCTCTAAAATACCAATTTCCAAAGGATTCACCGGTTAGCCAATCTGTCCAAGAATCAAAAATTGTAACGCCGAAATTTTCCCAAGGAATAAGACTTAAAATCATTATTAAAAATGAAAACGCAAACAGAGATAAAACAATTTTTCCACGTGAATTAAGTGTAGTGTTTTCGTCTTTTTTATCTGAGTGAAAGGCTCTGTGTGCGTCATCCAATTCTTGTTTAGAAAGAATTGATACGCTAAGGTTGTTGTGAACTTTTTTTGCATAAGACATAACATAAAAAATACAAATTGCAAGAGTGGTTATCCAAAGAATCGCGCCGAGCAAAATTATTGTGCCTTGATTTGTTTCGACTCCGGCAGCTTTGGCGGTATCCACTGCAACGGAAATCGCAAAAGGGTTTATTGTAGAGCCAAGCACGCCAGCGCCGGCGCCCAAAAGTATAACGGCAGCACCAACTAATGAATCAAAACCGGCCGCCATCATAGTTGCCACAATTAAGCTGTAAAATGCGATAGTTTCTTCCGCCATGCCGTAAGTTGTTCCGCCGATGGAGAAAATAATCATTAAAATCGGAATTAACAAAAGTTCTTTACCATTTAATTTCTTTACAACGCTTGCAATACCTTTGTAAAGCACGCCAGTTCGATTTATTACGCCTAAAAATCCACCCAAGACTAAAACAAACAATGATACATCAATCGCATCAATAAAGCCTAAAATCGGGGACATCACAACGTTTGGAATGGTTGCTTTTTTTATCATTGGGTCGGCAATAATTAAACTGACGGCTGCGATTACAAGAATTATAAGTATCAAAACGGTGTAAGCGGTAGGCATTTTGAACCGAGACTTTTCTTTTTTAGCCATAGTTGCCAATTAAATCACCTCATTTTTATTATAAATGATTGTTCCCACGGAGCCGTCAAGGGCGTCTTTGGCCATGTTGAGGGAAGTAATTACAGCGTGCCCTTTTGGATTTTTATTTATAAAATCAAGACACGCATCAATTTTAGGAAGCATACTGCCTTTTGCAAAATGTCCAGAATTTCGGTAGCGCAAGGCTTCACCTGCACTTATCTTTGTTAAAGCACGCTGATTTTCCGTGTTAAAATCAATGTAAACAAAATCAACTGCGGTCAAAATTAAAAGTATGTCCGCGTTTAAAGAAGCTGCCAACAGTGCACAAGATTTGTCCTTGTCGATAACTGCAGCAATGCCCTCCAGCGAGGAATTTTTTTCTATAACGGGAATTCCACCACCACCGGAAGATATAACAACATTTCCAGAGTTAACCAAATCGTTTATAGTTTCTAGTTCCACAATTTTTTTAGGCGTCGGCGAGGGCACAACTCTGCGGTACCCTCTGCCAGCGTCTTCCACAAATGTGAATCCTTTTTCTCTCGCGATAACTTCAGCCTGTTCTTTCGTATAAAACATCCCCACGGGTTTGGTTGGATTTTCAAAAGCGGAGTCGTCTTTGTCAACAATGGTTTGAGTAATTAACGAAACGACATTTTTTTTAATTTTTCTCGCAGCTAGTTCATTGTGAATTGCTTGTTGCAAATGATATCCAATGTAGCCTTGTGACATAGCTCCACATTCAGGAAATGGCATATTTGGAGTGTTTTTGTGAGATGAGGAAAATTCATCCATAGCAAGATTAATCATGCCAACCTGAGGGCCGTTTCCATGTCCAACAATCACATCGTAATTTTTTTCTATAAGGTCAACAATAGTGCAAGCAGTTTTTTTTACAAGAGATAGTTGTTCTTGAGCGTTATTTCCCAAAGCATTTCCGCCCAGAGCGACTACAACACGTTTTTTATTCATAAAACCTACCTCATTTACATTAAAGTGGCATACATAATGGCTTTAATCGTGTGCATTCTATTTTCGGCCTCGTCAAAAACGACCGATTGTTTTGACTCAAAAACCTCATTTGTAACTTCCATTTCACTAACGTTAAATTTTTCACTGATAGATTTTCCAACAGTAGTGTTAGTGTCATGAAAGGATGGCAAACAGTGCATAAAAATGGCAGATTTATTCGCTAGCTCCATAATATTTTTATTTACTTGATAAGGTTTAAGCAATTTAATACGTTTTTCCCACATTTCATCGGGCTCACCCATAGAGAGCCAAATGTCGGTGTAAATTACATCTGCATTTTTAGCGCCGATATTTACATCCTCAGTGAGAGTTATTGAACATTCATTTTCAGCGGCAATTTTTTTACAAATTTCAACAAGTTTTTCATCAGGAAATAGTTCTTTAGGGGCACAAGCAGTAAAATTAAGCCCCATTTTAGCGCAAGCAACCATCAAAGAATTGCCCATATTATTTCGAGCATCTCCAAAGTAAGTAAAATTGATGCCCTTAAGGTGGCCAAATTTTTCTTCAATAGTTAGCAAATCAGCGATCATTTGAGTGGGGTGAAATTCATCAGTTAAACCGTTCCAAACAGGCACACCAGCGTATTTAGCCATTTCTTCAACGATTTTTTGAGAAAATCCACGGTATTCGATGCCGTCATAAAGCCGACCTAAAACTCTAGCGGTATCAGCGATACTTTCTTTTTTGCCCATCTGAGAACTTCCCGGGTCAAGATAAGTCACGCCCATGCCTAAGTCTCTGCCGGCGACCTCAAAAGAACACCTGGTTCGGGTGGAAGTTTTTTCAAAAAGAAGAACAATATTTTTTCCATCCAAATATTTGTGAGGAGTGCCCGATAGCTTTAAACTTTTAAATTGTTTAGATAAATTTATAAGATATCTTATTTCTTGAGAAGAAAAGTCCAATAATTTTAAAAAATTTTTTCCGCGTAAATTAACAGCCATAATATTTACTCCTTAAATTTTGTCTTTATAAAAATGAGTTTTAAATATCGTCTCGATAAATTGGCATAGACATACATCTTGGTCCACCGCGCCCACGAGAAAGCTCTGAACTTGGCATTTCAAGAACAGTTAATCCATTTTCTTTTAAAATGGCATTAGTTACGTCATTTCGCTGATAAACAACAACTTTTCCAGGGCTTATGCACAAAGTATTTGAGCCATCATTCCATTGTTCACGCTCTCCAACAATTTTATCATCGCCACCGCAAGGAATTAACTTAATTTTATCTTTTTTAAGTGCATCGCATAAAATTTTCTCTAGACTTTGGTCTATTTGAGAAATTTTAAGTTCATCTTCGCGTTGCCCTTTTGTAATTTTATAAACTTGAAGAACATCAGCTAAACCGTTGTGAACGGTAAATTTATCATAATCAACCTGAGTAAATACCGTGTCAAGATGCATCATAGCGCGATTATTTGGAATATCGAAGGCCAAGATTTGGTTGATTGATGAATTTCCATTTTCAAAAATATTTTTTGCTAAAATTTCAATAGCCTCAGGTTTTGTCCGCTGGGAAATTCCGATAGCCAAAATTTCGGAGCTCAAATTTAAAATATCTCCGCCCTCAATATAAAAAGGTTCGTATCGATTGTAATAAATATCGACTTTTCCCTTGAATTGAGGATTATACTTAAAAATATACTCACCGTAAATAGTTTCTCTGCGACGAGTCAGATAGTGCATACGGTTGATGCTGACGCCATTTCCAATGCAAGCAAACGCGTCGCGAGTAAAGTAAAGGTTTGGCATGGGATTGCAAATAAAAGCAGATTGTTTTGACATAAAATCGACCAAAGATTTATTTTCTTTAGACTTGCAAATAAGTTCGTCGCGGTTGACGCCCTGCATGGTTTTGAGGACTAATTCTTTAGGGCCTTCGATCTGATTAAAGAATTCATAGAGCAATTTTTGATATTTTTCTGAGTAAATTCCAGCTTCGCGAATAAATTGTTTTAAAAACAAGTCGCGAACTTCATTGTCTTTTAAAGTTTCGGCAACCAAATCCTCAAGATAAACAACTTGAGTACCGTTTTCTTTTAGTATCTCAGCAAATTTATCATGTTCTTCAATGGCAATTTTCAAATAAGGAATGTCATCAAATAATAATTCTTCCAAAGTGTCTGGAGTTAAGTTTAAAAGTTCGGCGCCAGGACGGTGCAAAAGAACTTTTTTTAAAGGGCCAATTTCGCTTTTCACATTAATAACCAAAAAATCCAACACCTTTCTAAAATATAGTAATTATGTTTTTATAAAGTATTATAGACAATTTTTGAAAAATTAAAACAAATAGAGTAATAATATTTTAAAACTATAAAATTTCGAGATTAAGCGGTGATAAAAAGGGAAGATTGCAACAAGAATCCTCCCAAATAAAGTTTAAACGTACTCGTTAAGCGGTCTAACTTTGTATTTATTCGTAATCATTTTGTCGGTAGTAATGTATCCAGCAGGAGCCTTAATGAGTTCAGGGAGGCGATTTACAACAGAAGCACAAGTTAGCTCAACCGTGCATGGACGGCTAATTGTAACCTGAGTATTAGGTTCGCCGAAAATAGTCCAATCGTTTTTATCAAATTCATTTTCAGCATAAACTTTTCCGATGCACTCGCTTTCTATGGTAATTCCTTCCTCTGTTTCGGTAACCACAATAGCAGACATTCCAGTAGCATTCCCGGCAGGAATATCCATTTTTAATGTGTCAGAATGGATGTTTTTGCTGTGAGTACAAGGAACACATTTTTGAATTTGAGATTTAACAGTTAACCCAAGCCTCTCGCAAAGCCAGCCGTTTACGTTCCACATATAGGAAGGAGAGAATTCACCTTTATTGATAAGCTCATTTCGTTCTTCAATGGAAATATTGTCTACAGAAGCAATTTCCTTATTAAATGTATCGGTATCAAGTCCGGCGCCGTGAACTTTTGCCAGCGCAATGCCATAATCCTCCACATTGTAGCTAGAAGAACCTTTTATTTTAGAAATGGTGTGAGTGGCTCCCGCGATGGTTGCAATCAAATTGCCCCAAAAAACGTCCTGATATCCAGATCCGCACAAGGTACAATTATTTTCTTTTGCAATTTTATCGAGTTCGGCAGTAGTTTGAGTAGAAGAGTTCCATGGATAAAAAGCTTCCTCGCAAGTGCTGATAGCATTTATTCCATTTTTTGCACAAATCATAAAAATATCGTTTACCTCGCGCATAAGACTAAGTGTGCTAATTATACAGACGTCAGGCTTTAATGCAGATAAAATTTTTTCTGCGTTTTTGGCATCTTTTACAGATATTCCGTAAGGTTTTTCGCCGGTTATTTCTCCAATGTCTTTGCCGATAATATTTTGGTCAATGTCGAAAGCCGCAACGACTTCGGCACCTTTTTCAAAAACGTACCTCATGATATACTTTGCCATTTTTCCACAACCATATTGTGCTACAGTGATTTTTTTATCCATAAATAATCCCTCCGTAAAATAAGTTAAACTTGCACATATTATACATTAATTAAGCGCAAAATACAATAGTTTTATTTAAAACGACACGATAACTAGAAAAGGAAAGTCAATACTGCAACTAAATTTTATTAGAACTTTTCATATTAATTTTTGCATTAATTGTTATTTATTTTAGATAGATAAAACTAGTTAATATAATTTTTTTAAAAAACTATGTACAACATAGAATTTTGGCAAGTTTGAAGTTGAAGCATTGTGATAAACATGATTATGCGGTAAAATAACAATGAGTTAATGCAATAAATAGCTTTATTTTAATAAAAAAGTTGATGTTAGGGGTGGTTTTTATTATTAACATAGAGCTTTTGAAAAATTCTAACATAAATTTATATGATAGCTTTATAATAGATAGAATGACTTTTCAGAGTGAAGAGGTTTTAGCGTACGGAGCCAAGTATGAAAATATTCCGTGTGGAGCGATTTTTGCAAGATTAAAACAGGGAGAAACAGAAACGAAATGCAAGATTACGAGTTTTTTTGTTTTGAAACTATTTAGAAGAAAAGGCATTGGTACAGCACTTTTAAATGCAATAAAAAATAAATTAAAAGAGTTAAACGTAAAAAAAATAAAAGTAAATGCAATTACATCAAAGAAAAATATCAAGTTACTGGAGAATTTTTTAACAAAAAGAGGGTTTTCCGAAGCAAAATTATTAACGGAAGTATATTTGTTTGATCCCAAAGTGCTGGTAAAAGAAAATAAACTCGTACAATCAATTTTAAACAGCGATTTTGAGTTGCCTGAAAAGGTAGAGCTTTTGCAAAAGAATGAAGTGAAAAATGAACTGCTTGAAAAAGTAAAAAATAAAGAAGGAATAAAATATCCAGATGTGTTATCGCCGTTTGCAAACGAATTTAACCTGGTTGATGAATGTACGCAGTTTGCTGTTTTTGATGAGAAGGAAGTTGTGGGGTGGATGACTGCTTTGAGAGCGCCGGGAAACTCAATTTTGTACCGGTCAATTTTTGTACGAGAAGACTATAGGAAATCAGCGCTTGGATATTTTATTTTTAATTCCACAATGAAACTCCACGTAAAAAAATATATTGACAAAAAAATTTTGTATGCGGTAGATATAGACAATGCAAGAGCGAAAAAATTGTTTTCTTTTTGTTTAAAAAGTTTGTATGACAGTAAAAACTATGAGTTTGAGATAGAATCTAGTGTACAAAATTATTAGTAAAAATTGCTTTGCAACTTTATATGACTTTCTAAGGCTCTACGAAATTTAAATTCGTGGGGCCATAAATTTTGCTCGAGACAATAGAGCCATAGCATGACTGTTAATTTTGGTTCGTTTATGGTATAATAAAAATTAATTATTAAAATTAAGGGGGCGGCCGTTACGAAGTATGTAACGACTTAAAAAATGAGGATACGAAGAAAACCTTGGGCACGTCCGGAACTTGCCGTGTGTGATTTTTTTATTGATGAACCAGCAGTGCATAAAGGCAAATGGCATAGACTTTTTGTAAGAAGGCAGCCTATCTATTTGGAGTTGGGTTGCGGTAAAGGGGCATTTGTAGCCAGCCTAGCAAGTCAAAATCTGGACAAAAATTTTATTGCCGTTGATATAAAAAGTGAAGTTTTAGTTTTAGCAAAAAGAAATATCGAAAAGCAATATAACGAATTAAGTCAGCCAATTGACAATGTTTGCTTGACAGCTCAAAATATCGAACGCATAGATGATATGCTAAGTTCGGTAGACTTAGTGCAGCGGATTTATATAAATTTCTGCAACCCTTGGCCAAAGCCCAGACACAAAAAACGGCGCTTAACATACCCAAAACAGCTCGAAAAATATAAAAATTTTTTGGATTCAAACGGTGAAGTTTATTTTAAAACCGATGATGATAATTTATTTGAGGAAAGTTGCCAATATTTTAAAGAAACCGGTTTTGAAATAACTTATTTGACAAAAGATTTACATAGTTCTGACTTTGTTGATAATATTGCCACAGAACATGAAAATATGTTTTCGCAGCAGGGAATAAAAATAAAATTTTTAATTGCAAGATTAAAATAAAAAGGAGCTGATAAAATGAAAAAAAGGTTAATTGGTTTAATTTTTATTATGCTTTTTATTTCGGGATGCTCATTTAGCAATTTTGAAACAAGTAATTTGATGCATCCACCAAAAGCTACAGGAGAAATGGCGCAAATTCAGGCACTTATAGAGAAAACTGTTGGAGCTGACATCTTATTTAAATATCCACAAAATGGAGATTTTAAATCTGCGATTATCATGCACGACCTTGATGGAGATTCGCAAGACGAAGCGATTGCAGTGTATCAGCTTGTTGCTCAAGGGACTCAGTCATATATAATGATTATTGATAAAGTTGGAGATAATTGGCAGGTAATTAAAACTTTAAATGCACAGGGAACCGATTTGGATAAAGTTTGTTTTGGAGATATAAACGGCGACGGTAAAGATGACATTGTTTTGGGCTGGAGCAGTTATACAAGTTACGGAAAGGAACTTACAGTTATTCTTTATGAAGACGGAAATTATAATGTTTTGACGCCGAGTGAGACCTATTCTGATATTTTGGTGAACGATTTTGATGGCGATGGTAAATCAGAAATTTTAACATTGTCTGTAAGTAAGCGGGAAGATACACAGCTAAATGATGATGAAAATAAGGCAGCAAAAGCTAAATTAATAAAATTTAATCAAGAAACCAGGAAGTTTAATACTATTGGAAGTGCACTAATAGACTCAACCGTTGTAAAATATAACCATGTTAAATTTGGAAAAATCGATAACATTCAAAGTGGCGCAGTTATCGATGCAGTTACAGAAAAAGACCGAACAACTTCTGAGGTTATTTATTGGGATAAATCTGATAAAAAGTTGAAAGCACCTCTTTATAATGCTAAAACAATGAGTTCTACGGCGTTTTTGCGTGACAGTGCAATACCGTCCAGCGACATAAATAACGATGGGATAATTGAAATGCCAAAGGTGGATTTAACGGACGGTTCGAGTGAAAAATTTACTTATATTTTGTCGTGGTTTAAATACAATACGACCAATTATGAAAGTGATTATGTTGAAAGCATTATTATGAATAGCAAAGATTCTTATATTTTGGTTGTTCCGGGCAAATGGAAAGGTGAAACTCAAGGAGCGTACAAAATAAGATTTACTTATGATTACGACATGAAGACTCTTAGAATTTTTGAGCAGATAGAAACTGCCGGCCAAGCGGCTAAAGATAGGGAGTTTTTGGATATATTTGTACTTTCAAAAAAAGAATATGAAGATTTGCCCAATAAAAACGATTATCATGTTTTGGTTCAGGAAAATAATAAAGTTTATGTGGCAACTGTGGATGAAAATTCGGAATTAGCAATTTCTGCAGAGGAAATAAAAAATAACTTTAAGTTGATTTAGTATCGTAGAGGGAGGATGGCACGGTAGTTTTGAGTGCCGATTAATTTATGAAAAAAATTTTGGTTGTAGAAGATGAAGCCGCGATTCGTGAATTTGTGGTAATAAACCTGCAAAGAGCGGGTTATGACGTAACAGAGGCAGATTGTGGAGAGAAAGCTTTACAGATTTATGCAGAAAGCCCAGATTTTGATGTGGCTGTTTTAGACATAATGATGCCGGGCATAGACGGAATTACTGTGTGCAAGGAGCTTAGAAAACAAAGCAACGAGATTGGAATAATTATGCTAACAGCAAAAACTCAGGAAATGGACAAAATTACTGGGCTTATGACTGGTGCAGATGATTATGTAACAAAACCGTTTAGTCCATCAGAATTAGTCGCAAGAGTTGACGCCGTTTATCGCAGAGTTGCCCTGGCGCAGATGCGTTCGGACAACAAGTTTAAAGAAGAACTAAGATCGGGTGAATTTATTTTAAATATGAGAAATAGAACTCTGTTGAAACGTGGTGAGTTAGTTGAACTGACGCAGGTTGAATTTCAGATTATGGAGTACTTTTTTTCAAATCCGAGTGCGGCGCTTAGCCGAACTGATATTTTAACGCACGTTTGGGGCGAAGACTATGTTGGCGAAGAGAAAATTGTTGATGTAAATATTCGCAGACTGCGCATGAAAGTTGAGGATGAACCGTCGGTCCCGAAGCATATTTTGACGGTATGGGGGCTTGGTTATAAATGGGAAGCGTGAGGTTTTGCAAACTTTTTTCTTAAAGAGGTGAAAGTTGAATGGTTAGAGGAATAACTAAGCGATGGCTTCTTAACAGCCTCGGGATGATTTTTGTGACGTTGGTTGCAATAGAGTTGGGCTTGTCTGTTTTTATTCATGAGTTTTTTTATAATGGGGTTCAACAGGCCATAAATAACAAATCGGCGAGTTTGATAAATGTTTTTCCCGGATACAAAGAGGACTCTGAAAAGAATTTTATTTCTAAAGTCAAGCTTTATATTTCTGATTTCGAAGATAAAAATTTAATGGAAGTGGTTGCATTTAACAACAGTAATGAACCCATTCTTACATCTACGGGATTTTTGCCTGCTAAAAACTTCGAGATGATAGATTATAACGAAGCGCAAAATTCAGAAGGCCATGTGGGCCTGTTTATAGGAAAAAATTCATCTGGCGAAAATGTTATGGCGCAAACAAAAGCGATTTATACAAATGACGGTGAATTTATAGGCGCGGTCAGATATATTGTATCACTGCGCGCGGTGGACAATACGATATTTTGGCTGATAATTGGTTGCATAACGATTGGACTGGCTATTTTGTTTTTTGTAATTATGTCCAGCTCGTATTTTATAAATTCGATAGTTAACCCGATTCGAGAAATAGGCAAAACCGCGCGAAAAATTGCGTTAGGGGATTTCAATGCGAGAATCGATAAAACTTACGATGATGAAGTAGGGGAGCTATGTGATACGGTAAATTATATGGCGCGCAAGCTGGGAGAATCAGAAAAGGTAAAAAATGAGTTTATATCGTCGATTTCGCATGAATTGCGAACACCTTTAACGGCTATAAAAGGCTGGGCGGAGACGATAGAACTCGGCGAAGAAAAAGATTTCGAGATGAATAAACGAGGGCTAAAAGTTATAATTCACGAATCTGAACGACTTTGCGGTTTGGTAGAAGAACTGCTTGATTTTTCGAGGCTTCAGTGCGGAAAGATGGTTTTAAGCCTAGAGCGAATAGACATTTTAGCAGAACTTAGTGAAGCGGTTTATATGTTTAAAGATAGGGCCGCGTCAGAAAATAAAGAACTTATCTATTCAGAACCGCCGCTATTGTCTCCAGTTTTGGGTGATAGAAATCGTCTGCGCCAAGTTTTTATAAATGTGATAGATAACGCACTAAAATACACCGCAAACGGAGGCACAGTCACAGTAAAAGCCAAAGAAGCTGCTGGCTATATTTATATATCGGTCAGCGATACAGGTTGCGGAATTCCAGCAGAACATTTGCCGCATGTAAAAGATAAATTTTATAAAGCAAATACAACGCAAAAAGGCTCAGGAATCGGCTTGGCGGTGGTAAATGAATTAGTTCAGCTGCATTCTGGAACGCTGGATATAGCAAGTGAAGAAAATGTTGGCACAGTAGTTACAATTTCAATTCCGATAGCAAAAACTCCGGATGAAGGCTAGTTTTTTATGATAAACGAGGATTTATTCATGAATAATATTTTTGTTTCAGCAATAATTGTGGCAGCAGGAAATTCAACTCGCATGGGAAAAGACAAAATATTTTTACCGCTAAATA
Organism: Clostridium sp. CAG:557; assembly: GCA_000435275.1. Taxonomy (GTDB): domain Bacteria; phylum Bacillota; class Clostridia; order Oscillospirales; family Acutalibacteraceae; genus CAG-557. Next base: position 46,863 of record FR883826.1, on the reverse strand, counting down.
AAATTCCAGCAGTAGCGTATACGTTAAAAGCTTTTGAAAAATCAGACGCTATAAGTGAAATCATTGTAGTTTGTAAAAAAGAACATGAATCAAAGTTAAAAAGTATTATAAGTGAGTATTCTATAAGCAAATTTAAGAATTTTGCGCTAGGTGGAGAATTTCGGCAGGAATCGGTGTTTTCCGGAGTTAAACTTTGTAATGAGAAAGCGAAATATTTTGCAATTCACGATGCAGCAAGATGTCTTATTACGAGCGAAAAAATTGACGAATCTATTGCTGATGCAATAGTACATAAAGCGAGTTCGCTTGGAATTCCTTGTAAAGACACTCTTAAAATTTTGAACAATGATAATTTTGTGATTTCCACTCCAGACCGTAGCACTTTGTGGAATATACAAACTCCACAAGTTTTTGAAAAGAATTTATACATTGACGCGATGCTGTCTGCAATTAAAAGTGGTGTTAATTATACTGATGACTGTCAGCTGATTGAGAAAATGGGGAAAATGGTCCATATTGTAAAGGGAAGCTATTCCAATTTTAAGCTGACAACGCCCGATGATATTGCAGTTTTTGAAAATATATTAAACTTAAGAGGAAAATCGTTATGAGAATTGGTCACGGTTATGATGTACATAAATTGGTATCCGGACGAAAATTAATTTTGGGTGGCTGTGAAATCCCACACACTCACGGACTATTGGGGCACTCCGATGCAGATGTGCTCGTTCATGCGATTATGGATGCACTTCTTGGAGCGGCTGCTTTGGGTGACATTGGCAAGCTTTTTCCTGACACGGAGCCACTATTTAAAGGCGCAAATAGCTTGAAGCTGCTAGAAGTAGTTTGCCAAAAAATTGATTCAGCGGGCTATAAAATTTCCAATATAGATGCAACAATTATTGCGCAAAAGCCTAAACTTTCCCAATTTATATCTAAAATGCGTACAAACATTGCCAATGTATGCAATGCTGAAGTTTCTCAAATTAGTATAAAGGCTACCACAGAAGAAGGCTTAGGCTTTACCGGCAGGCTAGAAGGAATTTCAGCACATGCGGTGTGCCTTTTAATTTAATTTTTATTATCAAATGAGAAACACTATAAAAAACACATAATATTTTTGCCGAAACACGGATTATTAAGTCCAGCGTTTCGGCTTTTTTAAGATAAAATAATTTAAATTTATTTACAAGTTTGTATATGCAGACAATATTATTAAAATTTTCTCTATCTGTGCTATTAAAGTCCTTGAAAAACGGCGCAAAAAAGTCTTAGTATAAAAGTTACTTCCACTTGACGAGAAGGAATATTGCTTAACAAAAGAAAAAATACAAGCATATACTGGTATCAGAAAGAAAAGTGTATGGAGTTGATACCCTTGAAAAAAGCGTTGTTTATATTGAGTTCAATAACCTACGCAATGAAAGGGCGCGACTTATTGAACTCAAAAGGAATAAAAATCGAAATCAAACGAGTACCCAAAAATAAAGCTTTATCCGGTTGTGGATATGGCTTGTTGGTTTACGATAAGGCAGAAAAAGCGGCAAAAATATTAGAAAAGTCACAAATAAAGGTGCTCGACATAAAAAAATTGGAGGCGAAGTAATGATATATTTAGACAATGCAGCTACGACTTACCCAAAACCTCAAAACGTTGCCAACGCAACGATGTATGCACTAAAAAAGCTAGGAGCAAATCCAGGAAGAAGTGGGCATAATATGTCGATAAATGCCGCACTTGAAATTTATGAATGCAGAAAATCTATAGCTAAATTTTTCAATGCAAAAGGCCCAGAATGCGTTGTTTTTACACTAAACTGTACCCACGCGATAAATCTGGTTTTTAAAGGGCTGTTAAAGCCAGGAGATCATGTTGTCGTTTCGTGTTTAGAACACAATGCAATAACGCGACCATTAAAAGCGTTAGAAGAAAAAGGTATAACGTTCTCGGAAGCAAAAGTGTTTCCTGGAGACAATGAAGCGACACTTGACTCATTCAGAAATGCGATAAATTCGAAAACAGTTCTTATTGCATGTACACACGCGTCTAATGTTTGGGGAATTCGCTTGCCAATTTCTCGAATCTGTGCAATGGCACACGAATATGGAATTCCGATGTTGGTAGACGCAGCGCAAAGTGCCGGACATATTCCGATAGATTTGCAAGAAACACAAATTGATTACCTATGTTTAGCCGGGCATAAAGGGCTTTATGGCCCGATGGGAACAGGCATTTTGATAACGTCACATGGAGAAGAACTCCCCACAATAATAGAGGGTGGAACGGGAATAAATTCGGAAACATATGTGCAAACGAACGTAATGCCAGAAAAATTTGAAAGTGGCACGCAAAATTTAATCGGAATAGCAGGATTACACGCAGGCATAAAATTTTTAAACACGGCAAAAGTCGAAAAGATAGCGAAACATGAGCACGATTTAATAAATTATTTGTATGAAAGGTTGTCGGAACTTAAAAATGTTGAGCTGTATATGAGCAGGCCAGACCCGAAATATTTTGTTCCACTTTTGTCGTTCAATGTTGTCGGAATGCATAGTGAAAATGTCGGTGCGATTCTGAATAAACATCAAATTTATGTTCGCCCAGGTTTGCACTGTGCGCCGGCTGCACATAGGTTCTGCGAAACTTTAGAAAGAGGTGCAGTACGGATTTGCCCGTCGGCATTTACTAGAAAATCAGACATAGACGCACTGATAGAAGTTGTAAAGAAAATAAAGTCTAATTAAAATAAAAAACTTTTCATAACTAAATAAATATGTTAAAATTATTATAGATTAACTTAAAAATAAGAGAATTTCTCGCAGAAGGAAGAAAACAATGGATTTTATCACGAATAATTTAAATGCTTTCTTTATTTTGATGAAAACTTTTACAGTTTCTGATTTTCTTGATATTTCTATTATGGCGTTTATCATTTACAGCTTTATTAAACTAATAAGGGAAACTAGAGCAAGTCAGCTAGTAAAGGGCATATTAATTTTAGTTATTGCGTATATTGCGTCATTCCAATTTAATTTTCGAATGTTAAGTTTTTTATTAAACAAATTTTTCGAATTTGGAATAATTGCGCTTTTGGTTGTATTTCAGCCGGAGTTGCGCAGAGCACTTGAGCAGATAGGCAGAAGCAAAATAAGTCGCTATTGGACATCGAGTGCGCCACATAAATATAATATAGCATCTTATAAATTGCAGCAAAAGTGTATTCACACCGTAGTTGATGCAATATTTTTGCTACAGCAGACCAGAACGGGAGCGCTGATTGTTTTTGAAAGACAGACAAAGCTAGGAGATATTATTGATACCGGGACTATTCTGAGAGCAAAACCATCTGTGCCAATTATAGGAAATATATTTTTTAATAAGGCTCCGCTTCACGATGGAGCAATGGTTATTCGAGGTTCAGCAGTATACGCAGCGGGTTGCATTTTACCTTTGACGAAGAATGAAAATGTCAGCCCAGACATAGGAACAAGGCACCGTGCAGCACTAGGAATAAGTGAGATTTCCGACGCGATTGCGGTTGTGGTTTCGGAGGAAAATGGAAAAATTTCTACTGCAATGAATGGTGTTTTGACTAGAAATTATGAAAAAGAAGATTTAATTAAGCTGCTAGAAAAAAACATACTTTTAGGCTTTGAAGAATCGAAAGTAAAAAGTCAGTTTATAAGTTCTATAATGAGGAAAAAAAATGAAAATAAAAAGATTTAATTTAGGTCGGCTATTTTATAATAATAAAGTTGTTATGCTTTTTTCTGTGATAATTGCGTTTATTTTTTGGATTATTCTGTCAACAAGTGCTTCAGAATCTACAACGAAACTGATTACTGACATACCGATTAGTGTTTCATTGTCAGAGAGTGCGAAAGAAAGCGGACTTACAGTCTTTGGAACAGATGACATTAAGGCAGAAGTTTCTGTTACCGGAAATAGGTTGATTTTAGGGCAGCTTTCAAAGAGCGATATTCAAATTACAGCGCAGCAGTCTGCGAATATGATAAATTCTACAGGAAAATATACATTAGAATTGTCAGCGAAAAAAAATAGCATATTGACTGATTACGAATTTTCTTCGAGTGTTTCACCTAAATTTGTTACAGTAGTTGTTGATAGGTATAAAAGTCAAACTTTTGACATAACGCCGAACATAAAATTTACTGCCGATACAGATTATTTTGTTGCACCAATTGCGTTGTCGGAGCCACAAGTAACTGTTTCTGGGCCAGAATCGCTTGTTTCGAGTATTGCAAGTGTTACTGTAGAGGAAAATATTTCAGGAACATTGACAAAAACAACTGACTTGAACGATTTGCCAATATATTTATTTGATAACAACGGTAACAAAATTAACATGAAAAATTTAACAATGAGTGTTACAAAAGTTAATGCAAATATCACAGTTCTTCAGCGCAAATTTGTGAACGTTGTGCCAGAGTTTACTTCGGTTCCAAGTGGGCTTAATATGAAAAATTTATCGATGCAAGTGTCGCCTAATAAAATTGAAATCGCAGCACCTAATGAAGTAATAAACAGCCTAAATTCGGTATCTTTGGAACCAATTGATTTATCTCAGGTAAATCTGGAACACGGCCAGTTTGAACAAGAAATAAAGCTTCCAAGTGACTGCAGAAATCTCTGCAATACCTATAATGCAACCGTTAAATTAAACTTGTTAGGTTTTCAAAGTCGAACAGTAATCGTGAAAAATATTAAATTTAAAAATTTACCCGAGGACAAATTAGCAACTTCGCATACGTCCAGCTTGCCAGTTCAAGTAATGGGTCCGTTATCGCAGTTGAGGTCGTTGTCAGAAGATGACATTTCTGTGGAAGTTGATTTGTCGGGAAAAGAAGAGTTTATTGGCCGAACGCAAATGCCAGCAAAAATTATTTTTAATTCATACTCAAATAAGTGTTGGGCGTATGGTTCCTATAACATAAACATTGGAATAACCAAAAAATAAATAATCCCTAGCACTAATGTTGGTGCTAGGGGTAATCTTTGTCAACGGTTTGCCGTTATCATCAATAGCCCAAAAAACAAGATTTCAATAAAAAGAAGCGATGCTAAGAATATGGTACCTTCACTTTGCAAGCGTTTTTTAACTTTTGTAAGGCAATTTTCTGTGTATTCAATAGCTTGTAATCTATTGTTTATGTTCTTTAACTGCTTTTTTACACTTTCGCTTTCTTTAGAATCAGCTGTTTCTAACAAATTCTTTTTATAGGCAAGTAAAGATTCTTTTTCGTCCTTAAGTTCGTTTAACTTGGCAGTTATTTTTGCAAAATCAGGTTTTTTAATAAGCTCAGATACTTCTTTGAACGCAACTTTCATGCAGGGGTTTTCCTCCATGATTTCTGCGTAAGAGTCGTTTAATCTTTCCTTGAACTCTTTCTCAACTTTAAGTGCTTGTTTTTCTGCTTTGATTTCTTGTTTTTCCTCCTTTGTCAGTTCTGGAGTTTTGGCTGTTGGTTGAGTTGGAAAGTTAGTTTTGATGGTAAAATTGGTTTCCATTTGAGGAGTTTCCGTAGCGAAAGATGTTTTTACTGAACCCAATAAAAGCGTCAAAGACAATGCACTTGAAATTACTTTTTTCATTGTTTTCACCTCACTTTATTTTAACTTTAATTCTATTATATACCATTAGCATTGTTTTTTTTGTTCCAAAAAAAGAAATATAGCTAATTTTCTCTCTTTACAACATTTTTAGACATAAATATTTATTTTTTTAGTTTATTTTAATTATTTGAATTTATAATATCCTAAAGAAATAAGCCCCCCGGCGCCGCACT
>FR883826.1:0-40980 GCA_000435275.1 Clostridium sp. CAG:557 | reverse complement strand
TTAATTCATGTTAGCATTGAAAAACTCAGAGATAGCCTTGTAAGCCATAAAAACATCAAGTTTAGAAACAACTTCAAAGGGCGCGTGCATTGACAAAACCGGAACACCTAAATCAACAACATTGACGTTCAAATTGGCCATATATTTTGCAATAGTTCCACCGCCGCCAGCATCAACTTTGCCGAGTTCTCCGGATTGCCAAAGAACGTTATTTTTTTCGAGAAAGGTCCTAACATACCCCATAAATTCAGCGGAAGCGTCAGAAGTACCGAATTTTCCGCCACTTCCGGTGTATTTAGTAATAACAACACCATTATTTAAATAGCAGCTATTTGCCTGGTCGTAAACCGAGCTATAAGTTGGGTCAAAAGCAGCATTGACATCGGCTGATAAGCATTTTGAATTTGATAAAACATGCCTGCATGTGACTTTATCTATGCTAGCGAGGTCCTCAATAAAATATTTAAAAAATGCAGATTTCATGCCTGTATTGCCATCGCTGCCGGTTTCTTCCTTGTCGGCTAAAATAGTTATAATGGTATTTTCTGGAATTTCACTATAATCTAAAATAGCCATCAAAGAAGGATAAGCACAGACCCTGTCATCATGACCGTAAGCGCCAACCATGCTTCTGTCGAAGCCAACGTCATGAGCTTTAAAAACAGGAACCAACTCAAGCTCAGCAGATAAGAAATCTGACTCGACGATGCCGTATTTTTGATTCAAAATTTTCATAATATTCAGCTTTATAAGCTCAGAGCCTTTACCCGATTTGAAAGGCCGGCTACCGACTAAAATATTTAAGTTTTCTGCATCGATGGCTTTTTGCAGAGGCTTTGTCATTTGCTCTTTAGCAAGATGAGGCAATAAGTCTGTAACGCAAAAAACGGGGTCGTTTTCGTCTTCTCCAATTCTGACGTCAACAGAAGAACCGTCTTTTTTGACGATTTTTCCATGTAAAGACAGTGGAATAGTCGTCCATTGATATTTTTTAATTCCACCGTAATAGTGAGTTTTGAGCAAAGCCAAGTCGCTTGCTTCGTAGAGCGGAATTGGTTTTATGTCCAAACGGGGAGAATCTATATGAGCGACGGTTATTTTAGCACCATCCTTAACGCCTTTTTTGCCGATAATAGCAAGCACTATGGATTTCCCTCTGTTAACATAATAAACTTTATCGCCTGGCTTATAATTTTTGTTGGAATCAAACTCAGAAAAACCGGATTTTTGAGCCATACTCATAGCACAAGCGACAGCTTCACGTTCTGTTTTTGCAACATCGAGAAAAACTTTATATCCTTCGCAAAAATCGTCTGCCAGATTTATTTGCTCTTCGCTCATTTGCAAAGCGCTGTGCTTTTTTGACATAAACAAACTTTCTCTCAATTTTTCAGTTTCGGATTTTTCCTCATCTTTTGAGTGATTTTCATTAATAAGCATAGATAATCAACCCTTTCAGTAATTTTTGAAGTACAAGAATTTATACATCCTGCGGCATTCCAAAACGTTTTTGACATACATAGCAGTATCCGGATAAGGAATTTTTTTCAAAACCTTACCATCGCAAGAATATTGTGAATTTTTAAGCCATTTATCCACTGTTCCGATGCCAGCATTATATGCACAAATCACTTCGACAATACTATTATACCTCTTTTTGAGTATAGATAAAAGGTAAGTCCCATATTTTATGTTAGTTTTAGGGTCTTTTAAGTGCCCAACATCCAAATGGGGCATTAAATGGTGTGTTTGCAACCAGTCAAAAGTTTCGGGCATAACTTGCATCAAGCCTATTGCACCTACGTTAGATTCAGCGTCTTGACGAAAATTACTTTCTGATTTAATCACAGCTAAAATTAATTCTTTTTCCACGTTATATTTTTCAGAGTTTTCTTTTACATAGTCATAATATTCCAACTGATAAGCTTTTTTAAAAAAGGATTCATAGCTTTCAAAAAGCAAAAAACTTGTAAAAAGCAGTGATAAAAATCCCAAAAGTAAAATTTTGTAATTAGCTTTCATTATTTTCCCCGATTATTTTGCAAGAGTTTAAATAAGACCTCATCAAAGTTTATTTATGCCACAAAAGTTAAAGATTTATAATATTAAATCCAGCAGCACGAATTAATCTGTTATAAACTGCCAACCCAATGCCTTCCTTAGCTGGACATCTAGAGTAAACCACGTCAATATTGCTCATTTTATCTATTTCTCGAAGTGCGTTAAAAAGCTTTTCTGCCTGCGAATTTAAGTCATTTTCCCTGCCGAAAGTTATGACAGCTGTTTTTAAATCTTTCACGTCTTCATCATAACAAAGTGCCGCAACAGTATTACTTGCGTGATCATTTACATAATTTATATATTTTTCGCGGCTTCCGTTTAGAATTATAACTTTTGCCTTTGGAGCATAATGTTTATATTTCATTCCAGGCGACAAAGGTTGAGCATTTTCGTCAAGTTTGTTTAAAACAGCCGCATCCACATCCACTTCACCGAGAATGTTTTGCAGTTGCCTGAGAGTTATAGCTCCAGGGCGCAAGATTTTTGGAATTTCGGTGCACAAAGAAATAACAGTAGACTCCACACCAATGTTGCATATTCCTGAGTCAATAATCGCATCAATTTTTCCAAATAAGTCAGAAATAACGTGTTCTGCTTTTGTTGGGCTAGGGCTCCCAGAAAGATTTGCAGAAGGTGCAGCAAGCGGGCAACCAGCCTCTTTAATTATTTTTCGTGCGACAACATTATCAGGAAGCCGTATTGCGACAGAATCGAGTCCACCACTGATAATGTTTGGAATTGCAGAGGATTTTTTTAAAATCATAGTTAAAGGTCCAGGCCAAAATGCATCAGCCAATTTTTGCGCTTCTTTAGTAAACTCACTTACCAAATTATATATTTCATCAACTTCCGAAATATGCACGATTAAAGGATTATCGCTAGGACGTCCTTTAGCAGCAAAAATTTTTTTAACAGCAGTTTCATTTAAAGCGTCAGCTGCCAAGCCATAGACGGTTTCCGTAGGAATCGCAACGAGCCCACCAGACTTTAATATTTGAGCGGCAACGGCAACGTCTTTTTCGGACAATATTTGAGTTTTAATTTTACACATTTTAAATTTTTAATCTCTGCCTTCCATAGAACTTTCCAATTTTGCAGCTCTGTCCGCGGTAATTAAAGCATCAATTACTTCGTCGATATTTCCGTTTAAGATGTCGTCCAAACGGTACAAAGTCAAGCCGATTCGGTGATCAGTAAGTCTCCCTTGCGGATAATTGTAAGTTCGGATGCGTTCAGAGCGGTCGCCTGTACCAACTTGAGTTTTTCTTTCTTGAGCCATTGCATCAGTTTGCTCCTGCATTTTAGCTTCTAAAAGCCTAGATTTTAAAACTTTCATGGCTTTATCTTTATTTTTATACTGACTGCGCTCGTCCTGACATTCTACCACAACTCCGGTGGGAATATGAGTAATTCTGATAGCTGATTCGGTTTTGTTAATATGTTGACCACCGGCACCGCTGGCACGAAAAGTATCTATTTGCAAGTCAGTAGGATTAATTTCAATTTCTACATCTTCGGCCTCTGGCAAAACGGCGACAGTAACTGTAGAAGTGTGAATACGGCCTTGAGCTTCGGTTTCAGGAACTCTTTGCACGCGATGAACTCCGCTCTCATATTTTAAACGAGAGTATGCACCCTCGCCGGAAATCATAAAGCTAATTTCCTTATATCCACCAAGTTCAGTTTCATTTGCATTTAAAATTTCGGTTTTCCAACCCTTCGTCTCAGCGTACATGCTATACATTCTAAACAACACGCCAGAAAACAAAGCAGCTTCTTCTCCACCGGCACCTCCACGAATTTCCATAATAACATTTCGGTCGTCGTTAGGATCTTTAGGCAGTAGCAAAATTTTAAGTTCATCAGATATTTTTTCGATAGCGGCTCTAGACTCTTCAAGTTCAGCTTCGACCATTTCTTTAAAGTCCTTGTCCAATCCGCCGTCGTTTAAAAGTTGTTTAGCTTCATCAGCATTATTTTTTGCTTTTTTGTATTCATCATATTTTTCTACAATTGGAATTAAATTTTTTTGTTCTTTCATAAGAGCCTTATATTTTTCCTGGTCAGAAACAATATTTGGGTCGTATAGCATTTGATTTATTTCGTCGTTTCTTTTTTTAAAAACCTCTAATTTATCGAACAAAATCAAATCACCTCTCTAGTCATCAAGTTTTTGCCTTGTTATTTTTTTAATATTTTTTTCAATTTTAGAACGCTTTACCATAAATTCATGTTCACAAGTTGTGCATCGCAGTTTAAAGTCCATTCCGGAGCGCAAAACCAGAAAAAACTTTCCCTTGCAAGGATGAGATTTTCTCATTTCGAGCAAGTCTCCAACTCTAACGTCCAAAAATATCACCACCAAACAAATAATAAGGCACAATTAAATTAATTATAACATTTTTGATTATACACAGCAAATGTTTCCTAAGAAATAATGAAAAACAAATTGCCGGCAGAGTTTCTCTGCCAGCATAATAATTAGCTAAACGGTTTTATTGTGAAATCCGGGCCATGAATTTAAGAGCTTTTTGCCTACGATAGCAGATAATAAGCACCAAATTGAATCTGTTGGAATAAAAGAAAGAATGCTTATCTGAATTGCATTAATTATTGAAATGTTATCATTAGTATAAAAATTTTTTATTAAATACAAATAAGAGGTTCCACAAAAGTATACAAATATTAATGATAAGAAATTTCCAACGATTAACCATTTGAAAGAAGCGGAAACGCAGTTTTTATTTGACCATTCTCTAATAAGTCCAGCAATGAAAGCGCTGCCAACAAAGCCTAATATGTATCCGAAAGAAGGATAGAAAATATACCCGATTCCGCCACCAGTAGTAAATATAGGAAGTCCGGAAAGACCGAGTAAAATGTAGACCATCATAGAAATAGCACCGAGCTTTGAACCAAGAATTATTCCAGCAAGAGTGCTAAAGAAAAACTGCATGCTTAAACTCGGTATGGGAGGAGGAAGTGGGATTTTGAGAATTGTTCCAGAAACGGACATAGCAGCGACGAATAATGCTGACATAGTTAAATTTAAGACGTCTTTTCTCATGCGAATTATACCTCGGATAAATTTTTACTAAACTTATACCGTATCGACCTTTTTCATGTGACGAATCAGGTCTAAAATTTTTTTGCTATAACCCCATTCATTATCGTACCAAGCCACTAACTTTACAAAGTGATCGTTCAACATAATTCCGGCTTTAGCATCAAAAATGGAAGTCCTGTCATCTGTGTAAAAATCAGAAGAAACCACAGCTTCATCAGTGTAGCCTAAAATGTCTTTCATTTCATTTTCGGAAGCTTTTTTTACAACGTTGCAAATTTCGTCATAAGTCGCAGATTTTTCAATTCTGCAAGTCAAATCGACAACAGAGACGTCCAAAGTGGGAACTCTGAAAGCCATCCCAGTGAGCTTGCCTTTAAGTTCCGGAATTACCAAAGCACAAGCTTTTGCGGCGCCAGTTGAAGAAGGAATAATATTTCCAAGAGCAGCACGACCTCCGCGCCAATCTTTTTTTGAAGGTCCGTCTACTGTTTTTTGTGTTGCAGTAATGGCGTGAACCGTTGTCATTAAACCCTCAAGTATTCCAAAATTATCATTAATTACTTTAGCAAGAGGAGCAAGACAATTTGTAGTACAAGAAGCGTTTGAAACGATGTTCATATTTTTGCGATATTTTTCAAGATTAACCCCGCAAACGAAAGTAGGAGTTTCAGAATCCTTAGCAGGTGCCGAAATAATTACTTTTTTAGCGCCGGCTTTTATGTGCCCAAAAGCTTTTTCGGAAGTGCAAAAAACGCCAGTAGCTTCAATGATATAATCAGCGCCATCGTTGCCCCAAGGTATTTGTACAGGTTCTTTTTCGGCATGAATATTTATTGATTTGCCGTTTACAATAAGTTTTCCATCACGAGAAGAAATGTCTGCGTTAAATTTTCCATGTACGGTATCGTATTTAATCATGTAAATCATATAATCAACATCAATAAATGGGTCATTAATTGAAACAACCTCAAAAACATCTGGCTGACTTATTGCTGCACGAAAAACCAACCTTCCAATACGTCCAAAACCATTTATTCCAAGCTTTATTGCCATACAAAATACCTCCTCATTGTAATTATTAATAAATATTTTTCAAAAATAAATAATATGAATCAAAGCGAGAAGAAAGGCCTATTCATTGGCAGACTGTTCCTTTTGCGCATTTTCATTTTTTATGGCCTCAATCAATTTGTCAACTTCAGCCATATCAGCTGCGTGGGAATCCGCGTCAGTATTAACACCGTTGTCATCGGCTATAGTAACTTTTTCTGGGATATTTTCAGTTACTGTAACAGTTTCACTATTTTTGGGGGCAAGGTTTTCATCAACAGCCGCTTTGGGGACGAGTCCTTTGCCGGTTTTTGTGGCTAAAAGCGTGAATAATGTATAAACGATTAAAATTATTTCAGTCATAATTGAAACAATTACGCTTGAGTTTAATTCACTGCGCGTGTCCATAGCAACTGCGATGTAATTGGTTAAAGAAACCGTCATAAATAATATGGCCGAAAATCCAAAGTAAAATAACTTTTTGAAGGTAGTGCAATTAAATAAGCCAGCAAAGAGTCGAGCTTGAGCGAATAGAAAGAACAACAAAAATATTTTAGCTAAAGAATGAGATACGTTAGATACATCTGTGGGAGTAGAATTGTATTCAAAAAATAGTTTCAAAAGTTTAGCCAAAATCCATAAAGTGGGGACTAAAGCTAATAAACGATATTTATCAAAGTGATTTTTTTCTTGAATAAAATTCAGCCCAATCAAAATGAAAATGATGCCAGCAAAAAGCCCTAAAACACCGGATAATAAGTTTACCCAGTCGTTGTTGCTACTTAGATAATCTTTAATTTCATAAACCGAGTTCCAAATAACAAAAACAGCGGTTATCATAGAAATTAAGCCAGTAAAAACGCTTTTTTTAAGAATAAAAACATCAGGAGCGTCTTTTGAAAGATAGCTTAAAATAAGTATAATTGCGAAAGCAACGGCAGCAATAACAAAGCAAATCAACTCGAAATTATCCCATTGCACCCTCACAGTGGCATTTCCTATTGATAAAATTTGATATATGCGCAAACACATAATTGCAAAAAAAGATAAAATAAAAGGCACCCAATTAAATTTTAACTTCATGTATGTTACCTCCAAAAGATATTTAATTAATCTAATTTTACCGCTAAAAAAGCAATTTGTAAATAGAATAGAGCAAAATGTTTTATCATAATTTATAAAAAATCATAATAAAATAAAATAAAAAAGGATGATTTATTAATTATGAAACAAAAATTATTTTTTATGTTGAGTTTGTTAATTTTTATTTTTTCAATACCATTGTTTGTTTCTTTAAAAGAATTGAAAAAAATAGATTTTAATTTAAATTTTAAGCTGCCAGAGATAAAATTAGACTGTTTAAAAACCGTAACAGACAAAAATGACTCGAAAAAATGTGCTTTTAAAGTTCTAGATAAGACAAAAGATAAAGTAATATCTCTGAGTTTGAAGGATTTTACACTCGGAGCCGTCGCGACAGAAATGCCTATAACATTTGAGCCAGAAGCGTTAAAAGCCCAGGCAGTTGCATCGTATACATATTTTAGTAATTTAAAGGAGAAACATGCACAGCAACCAGACCAAAACTTAAAAGGTGCAGATTTTGAAGTAGATTCAGAAAAATGGCAATATTATGTTTCAAAAGAACAAATGCAGGAGCGTTGGGGAGCAAATTTTGATTTTTATTACGAAAAATTGAGCCAAGCTGTAGAGCCGGTGCTTGGGCAGAGTCTGAAGCAAAACGGACATTACATAGAGGCACTTTACCATTCAATATCATCTGGTAATACTGAAGATATAGTTGATGTTTTTGGGGGCAATTGTTCGTATTTGAAGTCGGTTCCAAGCCCTGGAGACTTGCTGGCGCCAGGATATTTAAGCAGTAAAGAAATTTCTTTAGAAGAATTAAAAAGTACGGCTAAAAATAAATGGCCGGGGATTTCTTTTGATAAAAATTCACAAGATTTGATAAAAATAATTAAAAAAACTGACTCCGGCATGGTGCTAGAGGCGAAAATAGGTGAAAAAAGCGTCACTGGTAGGGAAGTCCGAGATTTGTTTTCATTGCGGTCAGCTAATTTTGATGTAGACATTCACGATGAAATGGTAAAATTTTTAGTAAAAGGATACGGACACGGTGTAGGAATGAGCCAATATGGAGCGCAAAATATGGCCAAGCAAGGGTCAAATTATAAGCAAATTTTGGCATGGTATTATCCTGAAACAGAGCTATCTTGAAAATAAAAATCCGCTGCGCGATATAGTGCAGCGGATTTTTATGTGGGGAGGCGCAGTCCTAACTTTTTTAAATAGGTTGCCTGAGCCTCCGTGCTGAATTAAACTATTTTTCCGAAAGAATTTTCATTAGGCGTTTTTGAGAATGACCATCGCAAACAGCAACTACTTCGTCACCGGAGTAAATTTGAGTATCTCCCTGAGGGATTATCAAGTTTTCATCTCTCAAAATAGAAATAATAAGTGAGGAGTGTGGCAACTCAATATCTTTTAACGACGCGCCGTTTATTTTCGCATCTTTTGGCACAACAATTTCACAAATGGCAGCTTTTCCTTTGTTAAGACTTGCTAAAAGCCTCATTTCTGCGCTTTCAACTTCTTGCTCAATCATTCTGGTAATTATCTCGGTGCTACTTACAGCGTTTTCCATGCCCAATTTTCTAAGGGCCTCCAAATTTCTAGGATTATTTGCTCTTGTTATAACTTTTTTTACTTGAAATCTTTTTTTAGCAAGCTGCGAGGCTACCAAGTTATCCTGATCGCGCCCTGTTACAGCAATAAAACAATCTGCCTTGTGAGTGTTTGCATCTGCCAAAACTTTAATTTCTGTGCCGTCACCGCAAATAACTTCGACATCAAGAACATCGGCTAAATGCATGCATTTTAGCTTATTTTTTTCAATTAATTCGACTTCGTAATCCCTCTCGAGCATAGTTTGAGCCAAATGGTACCCCAATTTACCTCCACCGACTATAACAATTTTCATATTATTCGATAATCGCATAAAAACGATTATCGATTGCCCCCCTTTTTAATCACTTATGCGTGTTAGAATAATTTTGTCTTTCGGGTTCAGAATTATTTTTTTTCGTCCATCAAAAAGATAAAGTTTACCGCTCTCTCTTAAGACACCCATGATAGTTTCGCTGTTTTTCATAGGCAGAGTATCAACAGTTCTACCGACGAAAATGGGGTCAACCTCTTTTACGCTGATTCCCACAGTGTTATCCCAAAAATGAAGATGCTTTTCGGTAAATTCTTCAACCAAAGCCGAGTACAAGGCGCCGCAAGCCAAGTTGGTTTGACATATTGTTTTTAAGCCAAATTGATGAAAAACGTCCTCACGAACAGGATCAGTGATTCTGGCGACAACATTTTCAACGTAAAAAAACTCCTTTACAATCTGAGAAACAGTTATATTGAGGTTGTCGTCGGAAGTTACCACAGCTACTGCATCGCAACTTTCTACGCCGGCGTTTCTCAAAACGTTCATATCCATTGGCATTCCGACAACGGTCATTCCATCAAAATCGTCAGCAAGCTGCTCAAAAGCAGATTCATCCATATCTACAATAGAAACGTCATGCCCGTGACGGCACAAAGTATTGGCCAGCCGAGAGCCGAGTTTTCCGCACCCTATAACAAGAATATTCATAATAAAAACACCTCTTTTTACTAGAGCCATAATAAAAATTGTTTTTTGATCATTATACTTGCTTATTTCGACAAAATCAATAACTTAAAAATTCTTAGCAGCAACGACTCTATCAATCCCGCTTAGATCTTTTATGGTTTGAATATTTTTAAAATTTGCGTGTTTGAATATATCTACAACTTCATTAGACTGATTAATTCCTATCTCTACACAAATACAACCTGTTTTTTTTAAAAATCTGACCCAATTTTTTACGATAGCGCGATAGAATTTTAATCCATCGTCACCGCCATCTAAAGCCATTTTTGGTTCATGTAAGACTTCTTTTTGTAAAGAATATAAATCTTCAGTTGGAATATATGGTGGATTTGAAACGATTATATCAAATTTTTCAAAGTTAAGTCCAGCCGTAGCAGAAAGTACGTCAATTTGTATCGGAATGACATTTTTTACTTTATTTAAATTTATATTCATTTTTAAATATTTTAGTGCAATTTCGGATAATTCAACTGCAACTATATCAGCATCTTTACGTTTTTTGGCCAGGCTTATCGAAATAGTTCCCGAACCGGCACACAAATCTAAAATTTTAGGCCTGTTTATGTTGTTTATCAGCGAAAAAACTTTATTAACTAAGACTTCTGTGTCATCTCTTGGGATTAACACACCTTTACCGACTTTAAACTTGCAGTCCATAAAGTTCCAATGACCCAAAATATATTGTAAAGGCTTTCCGTTTGCGCGCTGATTGATAAGCTCAAAAAAATTCAAAGCTTTTTTTGAATCAGCAACGGTATTTCTGAATAATATTATATCCTGACGGCCAAAATTAAAACAAAATTCAAAAATTTTCATTGTATCGAATGAAAAAGACTCAATTTTAGCACTTTTTAAAATGCTTTTTCCTTCCAAATAAACCTCGTTTAACGTCATATTATACCTTCAATTTTTAATTTCATCATTTTTTGTATAAAAATAAACTAATTTACAGCATAGCATAGATAAAAAGTTTTTTCAATTCATAAATTTTATTTTAAATTTAGAAAAAATCGGAGCAGGTTGACTTTAAACGACAATAAAGTTATAATTAAAAGCATTGCTGTGTTTGGAGGCTTATAAGTTGGACAAGGAAGTATTAAATACAAAAGGTGAAGAAGTTCATTTTTTTTGTGCAAATAATGTCAAGTATAAATTATCGAATTCTCAAAAGATATATGCGGTGTTTAAACGACTTTTTGATATTTTATTTTCCTTTTTAGCAATACTTTTTTTATCTCCATTGTTTATTTTGTTAGCTTTTGCAGTAAAGTTGACGTCTAAGGGCTCGGTTATTTTTAGACAGGAAAGAATTGGACAATTTGGCAAAACTATAAAGATATATAAATTTAGAACGATGACATCAAAAGCACCCAAAAGCAAGGCTACTAAAGATTTTGATGACGCAAAGGAGTATATCACCAAGTTAGGGAAATTTCTTCGTGTAACAAGTTTAGACGAAATGCCACAGTTGTTAAACGTTTTAAAAGGTGACATGAGTATAATTGGCCCTCGCCCGTTGATTTTAGATGAAGTTTTTATACACAAGTTAAGAGAAAAAAACGATGTATATTTGATAAAACCAGGAATTACAGGTTTGGCACAGGTTAACGGCAGGGACTTTTTGGACGCGCAAGATAAAGTAAATTTTGACACTAAATATTTGCATAATATGTCATTAAAACTAGATTTAATGGTATTTATAAAATCGATAATAGTGGTGTTTAGACAAGAAAATTCTTTGGATGCAAACAGATAATAGTTAAAATACAATAACTATTATCTGTTATTTTTATTTATAAAGTAAGTGCAATTTTAAAATTCAACTAAAAAAACCTTAAAAAGTAGTGAGTTTCATCAAATTAGCTAATTGAAAAATTCATCAAATTGTGGTAAAATTTAAATATACTTTTTAATGGAGGATTACAAATGAAAAATAATAAGAAAAAGGTAATAGCAGCAATTTTAACTGTGTCAATGATGGCTTCTTCTGTTCAGATGACTTCGTTTGCAGAAAATGGGTCATTTTTAGACTACATGATTAATAAATCTGAAACAAATTTAAAACAATTTCAAGACAATAAAACGACTTTACAAAAAATAAGAAGCTGGTTTTCTTCTGGCGAAGAAGAAAAGGCAACACAAGCATCAATAAATGCCTTAAAAAAATTAACTTTTTTTGAAAAAATATCTGAGATGCCGTGGTCTAAAGAGCAAGTAATCAGTGCATCTCAGAATGCTTACACAAGGAGTATGGCAGAAAGTAAAACAGGTGGAATTTTTAATAGGTTAATGTCAATGTTCTTTGGGCAAAGTTCGTTTGTTGCAATATTATTCGCGATGCAGGCTGTAGGAATGGTAAGGCAATATTATCAGAATTTTAAAACAAAAATGGAAGCAGGAAAAATAGAAAAACCTATTGATCCAGTTGCAACAATGCAAATACTAGATATGCTTATGGAAAATGTAAAGGGACAGGAAAAAGCTAAACAACAAATCAGAAGTATGGTACTTAATATTGTTGATAAAAATGCACAGTTTATGGCTGTTAACAACAGTAAAAAAGCAGGCCCTGGCGCAAGTGTTATTTATATGGTGGGTCCTTCTGGAGTTGGGAAATCATTTTCTGCGGATATAATTAGGAAAGTTTTAAGTGGATTTAATGCGGAGCCTTTCGTTATAGAGGCTTCTGATATAGACAAACAGTCTAAGTCAAGCGCGGTTGAGCAGTTGTTTGGAATGAAAATAAAACGTGTAAGTAATAGTGAAGTTTATGAGTATGCACCTTTTATCCAAAGAATAAAGGCTATTCCTAATACAGTTGTAATTATAAATGAATACGACAAGATGCATTCTCCAGAACTTGACGAAAAATTAAGAACTATTATGGACCAAGGGTATATAAACGTTAATGGCGAAAAAATAGATTGTTCTGCAGCAACCTTTATAATTACATCAAACGAAAGCTACGGTTCTGTAAACAAGGGTAATAATGAATTTGATGATGTTGATGACGGGACAGGCTCACGCACATTTATTAATCATGATAAAGCATTTTTGAATCGTATAAAATTGATTGAATTTGACAATTTGTCAGCCTTTGATTATAAACAAATCGCTACGGTTCCGTTCGCTCAATTAGCAGCGAGATATAAAGTTCAATATGGAATAAATCTTGACCTTAACGGGACGATTGATGCCGTGGCACAAAGAGTTGAAGAGCTTAATAAGGGTGCTCGACCGATATTTACTTACCTTGAATCGTTGAATGATAAGCTTTTAAATGAAGTCGTTTTACAAAAATTAAATAGTGGTAGCAGAAATATTAAATACAGGGTTTCTTTTGAAAACGATAAGTTTAATTTGGAACGCTTAGATGGCAATAAGATTTTATGTGAAGAAGATAGTTCAGGACAGGAAGCTGCAGATAATAAGCTGACAGTAGCAAAAAATAATGAAGAAATTTTAAGTGGAGAAGGAAATCCTTCGGAGACAAACATGATGGCAGATAAATCCACAGCGGAAGAAGATAATGCTGCAAAGAAAAATAGCAAAGCGGAATAGCGTTTATATAAAGCTAAGCTGTTAATAAAAAATAAGTCACATGAAAATGTGGCTTATTTTTTTGAATATTAATTTTTTTAAGCTAATTTGATTTATTTTTTACTTTTTGTTGATTTTTTGAAGACGAAGCTTCAGATTTTACTATTGAAGAACTTTTTTCATTTTGAGATGAGATTCTTTCTTGTTGATTATTAGTGTTGGCAGCTGATTTAACACTTGAAGTTGTATTTTTGCTTGCAGAGTTATTTGTGGATGAATTTTGAGCTTTATTTGTTTTTATAGTTGATTTTGTGGTATCTGCTGAAGGTGATTTGCTGCTTGAATTAGAACTTTTAGAAGTAGATGTTTGAGAATTTTGGCTGGCAGTTGATTTGCTTTTGTCGCTTGCGTGGCTAGAACTTGAAGTGCCGGTATTGTTTTTGCTGCTTTGGGATACTGAGTTGGAGTTTGAAGAGGAGCTATTGTTATCATTGGTATGGTTGTTTTTTTGAGAATTTTGGATTTTTTTATGTTTAAAACTTTCTAAATAGGAATCTTCTTTTACAGAGTCCTCGTATATATATTTAGCCAAATCATAACGAGCCTTATTTATATCAGTTATAACTAAAACAGAAGCGCCGTTTATATTTTTTCCTTCAAAGTTTCCTTCTTGAGGCAACCTAAATTCTGTCAATTCGTATTTAAGATATTTTAGCGAATTTTTGCCAAGTGTTATAATTTCATTTTTTTTCAGGTTTGTATTGACATAAGGTCCAGCTTTTTCTATGACGCTTATGATTTGAGGCAAACTGCTAGATTTAAATTTGTCCATTACCAAAGAAATTACTCTGCGTTGCCTAAAGGTTCTGGCATAGTCATCGTGAAATCCTTCCGCAGTGGGAACTTTTCGACTTCTTGCATATTGCAAAGCTTGAGCACCATTTAAATGATGTACGCCGTCAACTTCCTTGAGGAGTGGAGATTTAAATGGAGTTAATCCGCCTTTAACAAGCGCGTCATCCAGTTCGACTAGCAATTGATTGATATGATGAGCTTCTTTTGCTGTGATTTCAATGTCAAGACCGCCAATTATATCAATGATATCTTTAAAACCTTCAAAGTCTACCGTGCAAAAACGGTCAATTTTTATACCAAAGTTATGCTCAATAGTTTTTATTGCTAAAGGTTCGCCACCGAGTGCAATCGCAGTATTAATGCGATTATCTTTATATCCGGGAATGTGAACCCACATATCGCGCATTAAAGAAGTCAACTTAATTTTTTGATGACGGCTGTCAATCGACAAAATTAAAATAGAATCACTTCGACTGCGAGAATCTGCTTCGGCGTGCCTGTCCACACCAAACAAAGCAATATTTAAAATCATCGGATCTTGAGTAGAACCGGTAACATATTCAGAATCATGAGATTCTATGGGCTGGTAATTAAGTGAATCAAGCATTTTGTACGCATAAATCAATGCTCCACCAATTAATCCAACGATGACGGAAAGAGCTATTGCAACAGAAAACATAATTTTTCTATTTTTTAATTTTTTAGTGTTAATGAGAGAATGTTTGTTTACTTTATGATTCGAACTACTGTAAATATTTTTTTGCTCGTCAACACTTTCAAAATTATCGTTATACTCAAAATTTTTATCATTAGATGACATAAAATTACTCCTTAGTATTTGAATTTTTTTATTTTTGATGCTATTGCTGTAAATATAAACCATAATAAAGAATATATTGTCAATTCAAGTGTATGTAATTCAGAAAGACCTGAGCAAATAATTAGATAAAGAATCAAAAAAGTGTTTAGTATTAGCTGTAGACCTTGAATTGCCGTGACTAGAATTATGTTGTTCTTTGCAAAACAACATGCTCCAATAGATTTGACTAAAGATACACAAGAATCTAGTGTTGCTAAAAATGCGTTCGAATGATTTTCGGTTTTATTATACAGTTTATTTATTTTTTGCGAGTCATCGTAAGATAACAAAGTTAAAAATTTTTCATTTAAACCAAAATCTGCGGAAATTTTACTTAAAGTTAAGTTGCTATCAACGGTTTTTATGAAAACTTTGATATTATTTTTGATACAAGAACTCAGAGCCTGGCGCAGACTTTTAGATGGAGTGTACTCCAAGATAAACATCGCAACTAATTCTCGGCCGATGGCAAAATAAGTCAATTCACAATTTGGAATACGATATTTTTTTTCGTAATCACGGCTTGGTGATACGATTTTGAATTCTTTTAAAAGCTCACGATTACCAACTAAGATTCTTTTGCCGTTTACCCAACCAACAACGCCTTTTTCTTCTTTATAAACGATGCCCGAAGCATTGGTTAAAATAGTTCTTTTTCCCATGATAATTTTGTCAAAAACCTTGCTGACTGGCGCATTTATGTGACAGACTACAGCAGCCGCATAAAGAATTGCCTCATCGATGCGTTGGCCATTAAAAGTTTTAATGCCGCGAAGCACAACATTATTTGGAGGGTATAAGTCGGAATCATTTAATACTATGCTCTTAGTGTTTGACAGCCTTTTTATCGCATTTTCGCCAATAATCATGGTACGATTTTTCATTGTATATTTGCATAGCGCGGAGACGATAAAATTTACTAGAAAAAGCATTGCGAAAGGCACGCTTGTCAAGGAAGAAATATTAAGCGCAGCCAATGCACAGGTAGGGCTTTTTGTGAAAATAAGACTCAAAATACCGCAAAGCACAGAAAAAATTATACTAAACGGAATAATCTTAGATATTAAGTGCTCAGAAAGTGTTTCCCTGTGAGAATTGCGAATAAAATTGGTTAAAAAATTTGTTTTATACTGATAAGCTGTAAAAAGTTTTTTCTTATGGCTAGTTGGTGAAATGAGTTCATTTAAATCGTACATATCGATGTTGTATTTTTGTTTTGAAGATGTAACAAGTTTAAAATTGTTCAAAATACGTTTTTTACAAAACAAAGGATTTAAAACTATGAGTATAAAATTAAAAATAAATAGACTTACAAAATTGTTTGTTTGAAATGAAGCATCAAAAAAAGAAAAAACAAGGGAAATCACACAGTTTAGAAAAGTTGTGATTAAAGGAAAAATGACTGCGGTGTCCGGTGCAAAAACGGCATAAGAAACATGTATGAATGCATGTTTTATGATTTTGAACCCGACGATAAAACTCAAAAGCAAAATGAACAGTGAACTTATTGAGTATAAAGCTGATGTGTTTACCGGAACCGATGACAAAAATGCAGGTTTTATGCGAATTAGCACATCCAAAATGAAAGACAAAATGAAAAAGATTGATAACGTAAAAGACTTAACTTTTAGGGACTTTATTTCTTTTTTTAAGATTTTACTAATATCTTTTGCAGCGTCGAGTTCCAGAGGATTGGTGTATTCGGGATACAAAACGGTTATTTCTTCTGACAAGAATTCGGAAGTTCTAGTTTTGTCAGAAAATTCGTCGTGAAAAAGAGATCTAACGTTAAAGCAGTCCGAATCGAGTTGTTCGTCAGGAATATCCAGTGGACTGGTGTTTTGTAAGTTTAATTTATTTTCAGTTGTACTAAAAATTTCTTTGTATTTTGAAGTTTTTTTATTTTTGCTAAAAACCTCGGCAAATCTGTAAAAAAAAGATTTCAACTTAAAAATTCACTCCTTAAACGTGGTTATTTAGCTGACAAATTTAACCTTTGCCGCGTAATTTCATACATAAGAATACCGGCGGCAACAGAAGCATTGAGTGAATTTATTTTTCCGCAAAGAGGCAATGATATTATAACATCGCAGTTTTCTTTTACCAACCGACTTAATCCAAAGCCCTCGCTCCCAATTACAAGTGCAATGGCACCTTTTAAATCAGCCTTGCAATAAGTTTGTCCATCCATATCGGCACCGAATATCCAAATTCCACGTTTTTTTAATTCCTGCAAGGTTGAAGAAATATTCGTCACTCTTGCGACTTTTAAATGCTCGAGTGCACCGGCTGCAGATTTAGCAACACCAAAGTTTAGTCCAACAGCACGTCTGTTTGGAATAATTACTCCATGAGCTCCTGCACATTCAGCTGTGCGAATGATTGCGCCTAGATTGTGTGGATCTGAAATTTCATCGGCAATGATTATAAACGGTGGCTCATTTTTTTGTTCGGCAACGTCAAAAATTTCGTCGATACTTGCATATGCATGAGCGGCGGCCATCGCAATAATTCCTTGATGATTTGCCTTATTACAAATAAGATCCAACTTTTTGTTATCGACTTCTTTTACAGGAATTTTAAGTTCTTGGGCCATCTTTAGAATGCTTCCAAAAGAACTTTTACGTGCACCTTTAGAAATTAAAATTGAATCCACACTGCGATTTGCAATTAATGCTTCTTTTACGGGATTTCTCCCAATAATGATTTCATTTCGAGTTTTTAACAGATTGTTTTCCAAAATTATCCCTCTTAATTTTTTAAACATCAAATTTTTTTTATTATATCATATTTTGCAAAGTTCTAACATACCAATATAAGCAAAATTTAAAAATATTTTTAAAGGAATCTCTTGACAATAGAACGTAAAGTTGCTATAATTATATCATTATTTAATTACTAAACAAATGGGCCATTAGCTCAGTTGGTTAGAGCAACCGGCTCATAACCGGTTGGTCCGGGGTTCAAATCCCTGATGGCCCACCAACAAAAATTTTAGCGAGCAGGTACTTTTGATGCAGAGATGATTTTGTTTTGCTCGTGTTTTTCAGATAGTTGGTGCAATTCCAAAACCGTCCTGATTAATTTGGGAACGGTTTTTATTTTTTTGTTTTACAATTTTAATCTTTTGTGGCAATATTATATTATGAAAACATAATATGTGTTTAAGTTCGGATATTTTAAGGTTAAAGGTGAATTAGTATGAAACTCAGAGATTTGGTTGGAAAAATAGATTTTTCACTCGTTCAAGGCGATTTAAATATAGAGATAAGCGATATTTTTTATGACTCTAGAAAATGTATTAAAAATTCGGTTTTTATCTGCCTTAAAGGTTACTACGCTGACGGACATAACTTTATTGCTTCGGCGCTTGCTAAAGGCGCGAGTGCTGTGGTGATTTCGGATAATGTGCAAGTTGATGAAAGTATTACTGTTATTCGCGTTAAAGATACACGCGAAGCATTAGCATTTATGTCCGCGGAATTTTTTGGAAATCCAGCCTCACAGTTGAAAACGGTAGCGATAACCGGTACAAAAGGCAAGACGACGGTTTCTTGCATGATAAGGACTGTTTTGCAGAAAGCTGGCATAAAAACCGGTGTAATTGGAACTTTGGGTGTTATTATCGATGAAAAAGTTATAAAAACCGTCAACACAACGCCAGAATCGTATGAAATACAACGCTTTTTGCGTCGAATGGTGGATTGTGGCTGTAAATGTGCGGTTATGGAAGCATCTTCACTTGGCTTAAAATGGCATCGAATGGATGGCTTTACCTTTGACGATGGTGTGTTTACGAATTTTTCTATGGACCACATTGGTGGCAATGAACACGAAAATATGCAGGAATATCTCGGTTGCAAAGCACTTCTTTTTAGAAAGTGTAAGCTGGGTATTATAAATATCGACGATGAAAATTATAGAGATATTCTTAAAGATCATACCTGCGATGTTGAAACTTATGGCTTTTCGCACGATGCTGATATTATTGCGTTTAACGAAAAATTAATATCGCAGTCTGGATATGTTGGCATTCATTTTGAAACGGCTGGAAAAGAAAATTTGAACGTGAATGTGGATATTCCTGGCAAATTCAGCATATATAATGCACTCGCAGCTATTTCTGTGTGTCGCCATTTTGATGTTTCAGAAAATGCGATAACAAGCGGTTTAAACGAGGTTAAAGTAAAGGGCAGAATAGAATCTGTGCCAGTGCCTGGGAATTATACGCTTTTGATTGACTATGCGCACAACGCACTTAGCATGGAAAATATCTTGACGACGATTAGAGAATATCGCCCAAATCGGCTTATTACGCTGTTTGGAGCAGGTGGAAATCGCCCTAAAGTTAGACGTTATGAAATGGGCGAAGTTTCAGGCAAACTTTCCGATTTATCGGTTGTTACGGCGGATAACTCTCGCAATGAGGACGTTATGGATATAATTTCTGACATCGAAGTCGGACTGCGCAAAACTCGTGGAAAATTTATCGTTATTCCAGATAGAAGAGAGGCCATCAAGTATTGCCTTTCGATTGCAAAGGACAACGACATAATTGTGCTTGCTGGAAAGGGACATGAGGATTATCAAGAAATAAACGGCCAAAGAATTCACTTCGATGAGCGTGAAATTGTAGCTGATATTTTAAAAGAACTTAGCGAGGCTCGGTGAATTTATGAAAAAATTGTATATAAATGAAATTTTATACGCGGTAAATGGAGAGTTATTAAGCGGGTTTGACGGAACTTTGATTGATTCTGTGAGCATAAACAGCAGAGAAATAAAAAATGGCGCGCTTTTTGTGCCGATAAAAGGCGAAAACGTTGATGGTCATAAATTTATTGAAGAAGCTTTTGCTGCAGGTGCGGTTGCAACGTTAACTTCTGAGCATAATTCTACGGAATCAGATAAAATATATATAAAAGTTAAAGACACAAAAATAGCTTTGCAGCAGTTAGCAGCTTATTATCGGCGAAAATTTAAAATTCCTGTTGTTGGAATAACCGGAAGCGTAGGAAAGACATCTACCAAGGAAATGATTTTCAGTGTGCTGTCGGCGAAATTTAATGTGCACAAAACGGCAGGAAACTTAAATGGCCAAATTGGTTTGCCTCTTACAATCTTTGGCTTGGAGCCTTATCACGATGTGGCGGTTGTAGAAATGGGAATCAGCGAATTTGACGAAATGGCTACATTGTCAGAAATTGCGGCACCGACATATGCAGTGATGACAAATATCGGTGTGACGCATATTGAGAATTTACATACTAAAGAAAATATTTTTAAAGAAAAATTTAAAATTACGAATTCTTTAAAAAAATCAGATTATTTATTTATTAACGGTGATGACGAAGTTCTTTCTAAAACGCAAAATAGCTATAGATTTAACGTGGTTTCTTTTGGGATAAAAAATAATTGTAATTTTACTGCGAAAAATATTTTTTATGAAAATGAAGCGACGACTTTTGAGGCTTTATGTAATGGAAATTGCCTAAATTTTAAAATTCCGACGATTGGAGAACACCATGTTTATAATGCTTTAGCAGCGATTGCAATAGGGCTTTCTATGGGAATGGATGTTAGGGAAATACAAGTTGGACTTTCTCGTTTTAAAAATGTTGAAATGCGGCAGAGTATCCACTATTTGGATGGTGTTACTTTAATCGACGACAGTTACAACGCAAATCCTGATTCTATGAAAAGCGCGTTAAAGGTTTTGGCACAAGTTGCTAAAAGTGGGCGTAAAATTGCGGTTTTGGCAGATATGCTTGAACTTGGCGAAATGGCGCGACAACTCCATTTTGAAGTTGGAATTTTTGCAGCTCAACTTGGTGTCGACATATTAATAACCGTTGGAGAATTAGCAAAATTTATCTCAGATGGTGCAATAAGTTTTAATAAAAATATTGTTAGTTATTCTTTTTCTTCTAACGAAGAAGCACTTGATCGTTTAAAAGTGGTGACTCGTATTGGAGACTCTATTTTGGTAAAAGGTTCCAGAGGAATGCATATGGAAGAAATTTCTCAAAAAGTTGTCTCTTTGTATAAAAAGTAAAATATTTTTGTCGTTTCCTAATATCAAAGAAAGAAGTGTTAATAAAGGAGTTTTTGTGATGTGGTTTAATAATTTGTTAGACTCAGTTGGAAGTTGCTTATATGCGTATATCTTGATTCCTCTTTTGGTGTTTGCGGGGTTTTATTTCACTTTTAAGACAAAATTTGTTCAGTTTAGATTGCTGAA
Source organism: Clostridium sp. CAG:557 (assembly GCA_000435275.1). Lineage (GTDB taxonomy): Bacteria > Bacillota > Clostridia > Oscillospirales > Acutalibacteraceae > CAG-557. The sequence continues at coordinate 19,598 of FR883826.1, read as the reverse complement.
AGATGCGTTTAAATCTTTAACCGAAAAGGCAGAAAAAGGCAAAGTCTCTTCTTTTAAGTCATTAATGATTTCCACTGCTTCCAAAATAGGTGTTGGACACATCGCGGGAATTGCTTCTGGGATTATAATTGGTGGGCCAGGTGCTGTTTTTTGGATGTGGTTTATGGCAGTTTTAGGCAGTGCATCGGCATTTATAGAGAGTACACTTGCGCAAATATATAAAGTTAAAGATGAAAACGGTGGCTTTAGAGGTGGCCCCGCCTATTATATGCAAAAAGCTTTTGACAAAAAATGGCTCGGAGTGCTGTTTTCTTGTCTGTTGATTGCTGGCTATGCTTATGGCTTTAATGCATTGCAGTCATTTCAATTATCATCGGCTTTAACGCCCTATATCGAAAATTATAAAAATAGCATTTATCCTATGATTGTCGGTTTGATTTTGGCAGTGCTTACAGCGGCTGTAATATGGGGAGGAACACATCGCATAGGATTTATTTCTGTTTATATTGTTCCAATAATGTCACTTGCGTATATTTCTTTGAGCCTATATATTTGCATTAAAAATTTTGATAAATTTCCTGACATGATGGCTCTAATTTTTAAAGAGGCATTTAATTTTAAGGCAATATTTGGCGCATTTTTTTATAAAAGTGCACTCGTTATGGGAACGAAAAGAGGTTTGTTTTCTAATGAAGCTGGCATGGGAAGCGCACCGAATGCAGCGGCAACTGCGGATGTTTTGCATCCGGTTAATCAAGGTTTAGCGCAGATATTGTCTGTTTTTATTGACACATTGCTTATTTGTTCGGCAACTTCTTTTATCGTACTTCTATCTGGGGTCGATTTTAATTGTGGTTTAGAGGATATTCCTTTTGTACAAGAAGCAGTAAAAAGTCAAGTAGGAACATTTGGAGTGCATTTGATTGCATTTTCTATATTTGCTTTTGCGTTTACTTCGATAATAGGCAATTATTGTTACGCAGAAACAAATGTACTTTTTATAAAAAATAATAAAGTTGTGCTTAATATTTTTCGAATAACCTGCGTTTTAGCAGTGTTTTTGGGTGCTCAAGCAGATGCACGAACGGTTTGGAATGTTTCGGACTTGCTGATGGGCTTGATGGCGGTTGTGAATATATTAGTTATATTGCTGATAGGAAATACTGCAATAAAAGCATTGAAAGATTATTTAACGCAGAAAAAAGATGGGAAAGTTCCAGTGTTTGTTGCCAAAGATGCAGATATTAAAAACACAGATGTTTGGAAGTAAATTTGTTTTTTACATGGTTACCTGGTTGAGGCGCACTATACCGCGCGCCTCAACTGGGGATTAATCAAATTTTTTTATATTATTCCAATATTTTTCAAATGCTTGTTCAGTTTTATTTTTAGCGGGAATATAATATTTTTTGTTTTTGAGTTCGTCAGGGAGATATTGTTGTGAGACCCAATGATTTTCAAATTCGTGCGGATAAAGATAAAATTGACCTTTATTTTTTACATCTGATCCATCAAAGTGTTTGTTTTGAAGCTGTCGTGGAAATGAAAAAACTTTGCCAGCAGAGATGTCACTAGTAGCTTCGTTTATAGCATTGTAGGCCGAGTTTGATTTTGGTGATAAACAGACCATTATGACGGCATCGGCTAAGGGAATTTTGGCTTCAGGAAGGCCAACCTGCATGGCAATGTCAACACAGGATTTTACAATTGGAATGACTTGTGGATATGCCAGCCCAACATCTTCGCAGGCGCAGACCATCAAACGCCTACAAGCGGAAATTAAATCGCCGCTAGATATCAGCCTTGCAAGGTAATAAACAGCTGCATCAGGATCGGAACCGCGCATAGATTTTTGAAATGCTGACAGCGTATCATAATGTTCATCGCTGGATTTATCGTAGCGAATATTTCCAGAAAAATTAAGCTGGCAAGCAGTCTCTATGGATATCATTTTGACATTATTTTCAGCAAATGAAGATAAGTTGCACAGTTCCAAAAAATTTATCGCTCGACGAACATCTCCAGCAGCAAGGGTAGCAATGTAGGTTAAAACGTCTTCAGAAATTTCAACTGTTATTTTTTCAAATTTTTCAATAAACTTTATAGCACGAACAAGTGCTTTTTTTATTTCATCAACAGAAACGCTTTTAAACTCGAAAATGGTGGAACGGCTTAAAATTGCATTATATATGTAAAACGCAGGGTTTTCAGTTGTCGACGCGATCAGTGTAATTTTACCATTTTCTATGAATTCTAAAATTGTTTGCTGCTGTTTTTTATTGAAATATTGAATTTCATCCAAGTACAACAAAATTCCGTTTGGTGCGGTAAATGTGTCTATTTGCGAAATGATGTCTTTTATATCAGCTGTCGATGCTGTAGTAGCATTTAGTTTAAATAGTTTTTTATTAGTTTTATTGGCCAAAATTTTTGCCAAAGTAGTTTTCCCAACACCAGAAGGTCCGTAAAAGATCATGTTTGGAAGCGTTCCGGAGTCGATGATATTACGCAATAATTTGCCCTTACCCAAAAGCTGAAGTTGCCCTACCATGTCGTCGATGGAGGTAGGTCGGAGTTTATCAGAAAGAGGAGCTGTCATAACAAAATTTCCTTTCTTAATTTTATCTCATAAAATACAAAATAGGTGCGCTTTCAATAAGTACACCTATTTTTGTTTAATTTAATTATATATAGGGTATCTTTTACAAATTTCTGTTACAGATTCCTTAATAAAATCTTTGCTATTTTCAAAATCATTTACAGCTAAAGCAATAAATTTTGCAATCTGTTTCATTTCGTCATGACCAAGTCCACGAGTGGTTACAGCGGCGGTTCCTATCCGAATTCCGCTTGTGATAAACGGGCTTAATGGTTCATTAGGAATGGTATTTTTGTTCACGGTAATGTAAAGTTCATCGAGCCTTTTTTCCAGCTCTTTTCCCGTGACGCCGGTACCACGTAAATCTAAAAGTGCGAGATGGTTGTCTGTACCACCGGAAACCAAAGTTAAACCGTTATTTATTAATTCTTGAGCTAAAATTTTGCAGTTTTCAACAGTTTTCTTATTATATTCTTTAAATTCCGGTTTCAGAGCCTCTCCAAAAGAAACTGCCTTAGCAGCAATTATGTGCATTAATGGTCCTCCCTGGGTGCCAGGGAAAATGGCTTTATCTATAGATTTTGCATATTTTTCTTTGCATAAAATCATACCTCCGCGAGGTCCGCGCAAAGTTTTGTGCGTTGTTGTTGTAACGAAATCTGCAAAAGGTACAGGATTTGGATGCAAGCCACTTGCGACAAGCCCTGCTATGTGTGCCATGTCGACCATCAAATATGCGTCAACTGAGTCTGCAATTTGCCTGAATTTTTCAAAATTTATTGTTCTAGGATAAGCACTTGCCCCACAAACAATAAGTTTTGGCTTTATTTTTTTAGCTTTTTCTGCAACTTTATCATAGTCTATTAAGTGAGTTACTGGGTCAACGCCATACTCAACAAAATTAAAGTATTTTCCAGAAATATTTACAGGAGAACCGTGAGTTAAATGGCCCCCTTCTGTAAGATTCATACCCATTACAGTGTCGCCAGGGTTTAAAATTGAAAAGTAAACCGCGGTGTTTGCTTGAGCGCCAGAATGTGGCTGAACGTTAGCATGTTCTGCTCCAAAGAGTTTCTTTGCGCGTTCTCTAGCAATATTTTCAACTACGTCAACGTATTCGCAACCGCCGTAATATCTTTTATCAGGGTACCCTTCTGCATATTTGTTTGTCAAAATGCTGCCCATAGCAGCCATAACAGCAGGAGAAACGATATTTTCAGATGCAATAAGTTCCAAATTTCTTCTCTGACGACCAAGTTCTGCTTTCATAGCAGAAGCCACTTGAGGGTCATAATTATCTAAAAACTCTAAATTATTTTCAACATAGTTCATATTAAAACCTCCTATTTTCAAATTATAATTATTATAAAACATTTATTTTTGGATATCAACTTGTTAAACTTTTAAAGCTTGTTGGCAGAAATAAAATTGTTGAATATAATGGATTTTAGATTATAATAAAAATAGGTAATTTGAAGGAAGGCTAATTTTTAATGGACCATTTTTTGAAAAGAACATGGGCACAAATAGACTTAGATGCCATAAAACACAATTATTTGCAAATAAGAAACAACATTTCTGATAAATCTATGCTTTTGTGTGTAATAAAGGCAGATGCGTATGGACACGGTGCGGTGGCATTAGCAAAAGAGTATGAACGGCTTGGTGCAGACTGGTTTGCAGTTTCGAATTTAGAAGAAGCGTTTCAACTTAGAAATAACGGCATAAAAAAACCTATATTAATTTTAGGCTATACGCCGGCAAATATGGCTTATGAGTTGTCTAAATTAAACATATCTCAAGCAGTTTTTTCAGAAGAATATGCAAATGATTTATCGAATTATGCAGCAAAAAATAATGTCAAAGTTAAAATTCACCTTAAGATTGATACTGGTATGAGCCGGATAGGTTTTGTTTTTAAAAATGAGAGAGAAAATTTGGAAACAATAAAAGAATTACGAAGAGTTTGTAATTTGGAAAACCTTATTACAGAGGGAATTTTTACACATTTTGCGGTTGCGGATGAAGCAGGTAAAAGCATAGAAACTACAAATGGCCAATTTTCTGCGTTTTCAGATATTTGTAAAATTTTAAAAGATAGCGGCATTAACATAAAAATACGCCACTGTAGCAATAGTGGTGGAATTTTAAATTATCCTCAAACGAATTTAGATATGGTTAGAGCTGGCATCATATTATATGGACTGTTTCCTTCTAATTATGTGCGAAATAAATTGGATTTACAACCAGCAATGAGCTTAAAAACAGTTATTTCTCAAGTAAAAACGGTTCCAGAAGGTACAGCCGTGAGCTATGGGGGAACTTTTGTAACTCAGCGAAAGACTAAAATAGCGACGGTTCCGATTGGTTATGCAGACGGATATTTGCGGGTTTTATCCAGCAAAGCTAGTATGCTTGTCAACGGTAAAAAAGCACCAGTTATTGGCAGAATTTGCATGGATCAAGCTATGCTAGACATAACTGACATAGAAAATATTAATGAAAATACGGTGGTCACGGTTTTTGGAAAAGACGGTGATGCAGAGATAAAGGTTGAAGACATTGCTGATATTGCGAACACTATTAACTATGAAATTTTGTGTTTGATAAGCAAAAGAATTCCGAGAATTTATATAAAAAATGGAGAAAAAATAGGGCAACTGAACTATTTATGCCCAACGGACAACTTTGAATAAAGTTTTTTGTAGGCTCAAAATTTATATTTTGGGCTTTTTATGTGCGAAAAATGTCGAAAACATTTGCATTATATACAAAAATGTGATATAATTTTGTTAAATAAACAAACTAAAGGATGGGTATATCTATGAAAAAATTTTTATCAATAATTTTGTCGCTGTCTATATTATGTGGACAGACAACGGCTACGTTTGCACAGGAAGCAAGTAACACAATTAATCAAGAAGAACAGAAATATTTAGAGCTAAACGGTATGTTACCATTTATGTGGGATGGTGCAAAAAAATTTTACGATGGAACATCTGGCATGGTAAAAAAAATTGCAGATAAGATTGAACAGTTTGGCCAAGTAGGTTATAGGTTAAATGGAATCAGTTATGGTTTAGCTGCTCTTAGTGCATTTGGTCTGGCGGGGAAAAATTTATATGAAAAAGTAAAATTGAAACTTTCGAAAATTAATCAAGATGTAGATAAGGTTATCAATGAGCTTGATAAAGAATTAGAATGTATTAAAGGTCAAGACAAAGCTAAAAACAAAATGAAAGAAACTGTAGCGTCGATTATAGACGCAAGAAATGAAGCAAAAGAAAATGGAAAACCATATGGAAAAGGTGATGTTATTTATATACCAGGACCTTCTGGTGTGGGCAAAACTTTTTCTGCAGAATGTTTGGCTAGAGCTATAATGGGCCGAAATGCTGAACCTATTAGAATTGATTCATCTTGCTTTGATAAAACATCGAATGTTAGTTTAAAATCACAGATTCTTTATATGAGAGATCAACAGAAAAATAATGGTAGTGTAAATTTTTATTATGTTGACAATTCCCTTGCGGCTAAAATTGCTTCAAATCCAAATACTGTTTTGATATTTGACGAATACGATAAATGGTGTACACCCGAAACAGATGAATTGCTTAGAACGATTATGGATAAGGGAATGATTTATAGAGATGGTGAAAGAATTAATTGCTCAAATTTGCTGGTTATAGTTCTTTCAAATGAAGATCATTCTTCTGTAACGGCTGGAAATGGCAAAGGTGTTTTCAAAGATGATGGAACAGGTTCACGAACCCATGTCGTACACGATAAATCGTTTTTGAATAGACTGCAGATTATTGAGTTTGACAATTTGTATGAAGATGATTATGCAGAAATTACGCAAGACCAGTTAAAGGTTATTGCAGACAGATATAAAAAATTATTTTCAGTTGATTTCGATTTTGGAAATGTGGCAAGAAAGGTTGCGGTTAAAGTAGCGGGGCTGAATCAAGGGGCAAGAGAAATTGCTAAAATAATTGGTGGCTTAAGAAAAGCTATAATAGTTGAAAAACAAAAATTAGCAGATTCATTTAAAGACAAGGAATTTAAGGTATTTTACAGCCCAAATGGGGATAAATTTGTTCTCAGAGAAAGAATTGGCGAAATTGACTCCGACGAAGATATTTTTGAGTCAGATGCAGAAACTTTAAATGAAATGACAAATCAAAAGGAAATGGAGCCAGAGACTATAGACTCAGATGCAGGAGAGAATTTAATTGATGAAAATAATTCTGAATTTGAAGAGCAAGCTGAGGACGAAGAAAATGAAATTACAAATTTAGAATCAACAGAAAATTTAACAGAAGGGAAAAAAATTGTTGAAAATATTTCAGAAAATAAGCAAGAGATTTTAGAAGAAGAAACTGAAGTTGAAGAGGCAAAAGGTTAAAAAGAAAAACCACTGTCACACAATGTGTGATGGTGGTTTCTTTATAAAGAAATTTATGATTAGCTAAGCTGGTGATAATCAGAGTTATTTGCGGCATATTGCTTTAATATTAACGCATCTTCATCATTTTTAGCAAGTTTTTGAGTAAGACGCCAAACACCGGTTTCGTCCTTAACCTTTGCCCTGTATAATTTTTTACCAAATGTACCTGTACCCTGTTCAATAACTCCGCCACTGACATTCTCCAAATCTGCATCGGATATCTTTTTATTTAAATCTTTTTCTGACATAAAAAACACTACCTTTCTTTAAATAAATAATTAAATTACCTATAGAAGTACTTCTTGATGTCAATAGTAACATAAATATTTAAATTTGTCAAGTGTTTTTAATACTTTTCCTTAAATGCTTTTTCAGAAAACAAAAAAATAATAAATTCGCTAACAAATTTATAGTAAAGTGCTATTGTGCTTTTTCAGTTGTATTGTGAATGTTCCAAGTGAAGGACAAAAATATTATTGCCAAAATGCTGCACGAAATTAGCATAATGAATCCGCCATCCCAACTGAATTTATCAACAACGGCGCCGGTAGCCACTTCTGCGAGAACTTGTCCTCCCATGTAGCCAAACAGACCTGTAAAGCCGGCGGCGGTGCCTGCAGCTTTTTTGGGGACTAAATCGAGTGCACTTACACCAATTAGCATGACTGGCCCGTAAATTAGTGCCCCAATCGAGGCTAATGCGCAGTTGATTGAAAAAGGATTTGTGCTTTGCCAGTAAATTATTGTTGCAATAGCTACGCCAATCATACAAATAATTCCAATTGGCGCGCGTCTGCCATGAAAAATATGGTCGCTAATCCAACCGATGATAATTGTTCCGGGAATGGCTGCATATTCAAAAAGTGCGAAAGCTACCGACGATTCATGAATGCTGAAACCACGCATTTCTTTAAGATAAGTTGGTGCCCAGTTTATCACGCCATAACGGACGAGGTAAACAAAGATATTAGCGATGGCAATACACCACAAAAATTTATTATTTAGAACGTATTTGAACAAAATTTCTTTTCCGGACATTTCTGCTTCAGCGTTTTTGAGGCTTTTTTGAACCTCTGGGTAGTCGTTTTTAAACTCCTCGATGGGCGGCAAACCAACGGATTGAGGTGTGTCCCGAGCCAATATTATATAAATAAATCCACCAACGATAGCAATTATTGCAGGCAAATAAAAAATGCCTTTCCAGCTAGAGAATAATGACACTCCACACAGCGCAACGGATGCAATTAATCCGCCTCCCAAATTGTGAGCCGTGTTCCAAATAGCCATTTTTACTCCGCGTTCTTTGTCAGAAAACCAGTGCGTCATAATTCTTCCGCATGGAGGCCAGCCCATGCCCTGAAACCAGCCATTTAGAAGCATTAAAGTAAACATTAAGATTACATTTGATGTATTTGGTAGGAATAAATTTACAATTCCGGACAAAATTAATCCTATGGCCAAAAAATATCTAGCATTTGACCTGTCGGAAACATTCCCCATAACAAATTTACTGATTCCGTAAGCAAAGCCAAGTGCTGATGCGACAAATCCCACTTGAGTTTTAGAAAAACCTAATTCCAAAAGGTAATCTTTGGCGAAAACAAAATTGCTCCGCACAAAGTAATACAACAGATATCCAGAGTAAATGCTAATAAAAACCTGAATTCTATACTTTTTGTAAGCAGCTGAAATTTTTTCTTTTGGAATCCTCTCAATGGGTTTGGCTGGCTTTAAAAAGTCCAACATGACAACAAACATCTCCTTTTTTAGCATGAAAACTAAATATAAATATATCATTAATAAAAATTTTTTACAATAAATTTTTCCGCTCAAGAATTATTTTCTTATTTCGCGAAAACAAAATTGTATTATATTGACTTTTTATACTTGAAAAAGTATCATATTTTGTAATATAAAACTAATTTTTGAAAAAGAGGTAGCGTTTTATGAATTTTTATCTCGAGGACATTAATAAAGTTTTTGAATATGCAAAAAGTAATTCATCTGGGCTTAGTTCTGAAGAAGCTGCTAAGAGACTCAAAGTTAACGGAAAAAATGAGCTTGAAAAGGAAAAGAAAGACTCGCTGATAAAAAAGTTTTTTTTGCAGTTAGCCGACCCGATGACACTAGTTCTTTTGGCAGCAGCAGGCATTTCAATCGGAGTTTCAGCTTACGCTGGGGAACCATTTACCGACACGTTTATCATATTATTTGTAGTTTTTGTGAATGCAGTTTTAGGAGTTTATCAAGAGAGTAAAGCAGAAAAGGCTATAGATGCACTGAAAAAATTGTCACAATCGACAGCAAAAGTATTTCGAGACGGCGCAATAAAAAGTGTAAACACAAATGAGCTCGTTGTTGGAGATATAATTTCCTTTGAGAGTGGAGATGCTATTCCTGCCGATGCGAGAATTATAGAAAGCAGCAGCTTAAAAATAGAGGAATCTGCTTTAACGGGAGAGTCTGTTCCGGTAGAGAAAATTTCTGAAAAAATTGAGGTAAATAATGCTGAAAAATTACCTATAAATGATCATAAAAATATGGTATACACAGGAAGCACAGTTTCTTATGGACGTGGACAAGCCGTGGTGGTGGCAACGGGAATGGACACTCAAATGGGAAATATTGCGAAATTTATTGCAAAAACTAACGATGAAAAAACACCACTTCAAAAAAAATTAACACAGCTCGGCAAAACTTTGAGCGTTGTTGTAGTTGCAATTTGTGTGTTTATATTTATTTTCAGCTTGGTAAAAACAAGGAACTTGAGCGCGGAAAATATTCTCGATGTATTTATGATTTCTGTCAGTTTAGCGGTAGCGGCGATCCCATCGGGTCTGGCTGCGGTTGTTACGATTCAGCTCGCAATCGGTGTAACGAAAATGGCCAGGCACAACGCAATAATTCGAAAATTGACTGCGGTGGAAACTCTTGGGTGTACTCAAGTGATTTGTTCTGATAAGACAGGCACGTTGACTCAAAACAAAATGACAGTTATTGAGGATTATTCTTTCGACAAGGTATGTCTAATTAAAGCTATGAGTTTCTGTAATGATACCAAAAAAGATAAGTCCGGAAACTTGGTGGGAGAGCCGACGGAAATGGCACTTTATAATTATGCTGAAAAATTTTTAAAATCTGATATAAAAAATAAAAGGATAAACGAAATTCCGTTTGACTCTGAGCGAAAAATGATGTCGACTTTTCATAAAGAAAAAGGAAAAATTATTCAGTATACAAAAGGCGCTCCAGATGTGATTTTGCAGCGGTGCACACATTACATCGAAAACGGAAATATTTATAAGTTGAACGAAGATGTGAAAAAAAATATAATATCTGAAAATAAAAAAATGGCACAAAAAGCGCTTAGAGTTTTGGCGGCAGCTTGCAAAGCTTATGAAGATTTGCCTCAAGACGTAAATAGTGAAAATTGTGAAAACAATTTAATTTTCGCAGGGCTTGTAGGAATGATTGACCCTGTTCGCCCTGAAGTTGTTGATGCGGTTGAAAGTTGCAAAAGTGCTGGAATTAAGGCAGTTATGATAACCGGAGACCACAAAGATACGGCTGTGGCCATCGGAAAGCAACTTAATATAATTGCAAACGAGACAGAAACGATTACTGGGGCGGAGCTTGACCAAATGTCCGAAGAAGAGCTGAAGAGAATTATATACAATATCAGCGTTTATGCGCGTGTTCAGCCAGACCATAAAGTGCGAATTGTTGAATGCTTTAAAAGTTTAGGAAAAATTGTTGCAATGACAGGAGATGGGGTAAATGATGCACCAGCGTTAAAAAGAGCTGATATTGGTGTAGGAATGGGAATAGCCGGCACAGACGTAACAAAAAATGTTGCTGATATGGTTTTGTCTGACGACAACTTTGCAACGATAGTCTCCGCAGTAAAAGAAGGGCGTCGAATTTATAACAATATAAAAAAAGCAATTCAGTTTTTGTTATCATCAAACATCAGCGAGATTATATCAATTTTTGTTGCGACTATAATGGGTTTTAGAATTTTTTCCCCGATTCATATTCTTTGGATAAATTTAGTAACTGACACGTTTCCAGCACTTTGTTTAGGAATGGAATCGGAAGAGCACGACCTAATGAAGCAACGACCGAGGTTGGCAAATGAAAGCCTTTTTACGGGAGGTCTGTCATTTAATATCGCGTATCAGGGCATTTTAATTTCTCTGATTACACTTGCCTCATATTTTTTAGGAGTAGTAGCAGAAATAGGAAAGCTGCAAATTGTGAACAGTGTATATGGCACTTCAATGGCATTTTTAACGATGTCCATGGCAGAGACATTTCATTCATTTAATGTCCGTTCACTAGAAAATTCACTGCTGAAAATGAAAAAACACAATGTGTATCTGATAGCATCAATGATTTTTTCAACATTGTTAATAAATGTGGCAATCTATGTAAAACCTTTGGCAAAATTTTTTGAAGTAGTTCAAATTCGTCCAATAGGTTATTTTCAGTGTATGGCGCTTGCATTTTCGATAATTCCAGTAGTCGAAATAGTAAAATTTTTTCAAAGGAAGAAAAAATAAATCAGCTAAGGTACGACACTTCTTTGCAACGAAGAAAGCATTCAAAAACGTTCCGAGAGATTTCGACTATCCTTAGACCTCTAAACGTTCGGTGCCACGCTGGACCTTACTAGCTTTTTCAAGTTCATTTAGAATAAAGATTATGAAATATTTTAGAGTACAACGGGGCCTGCAAGGTTACTCGCTGACCAAAGTGATTACCGTTTGGAAACTTAGCAAAACTTTTACGATATGGCACAAATTGGTTTTTGTACACGGTTGTAATATGATTCATCTTGTGGGATCATCAACTGTTTTACTGAATTTTACTAGGTTTCAATCGTAGTTCTTTGATTAAGACTCAATAAACATAGACATCCTTAGATAAAAAGAGAGTCCTTTGCATTGAGAATATATCTGCAAAAGAACTCTTTTTATTTGGAAATTTTTTTATTTTATAACTTTTTCAACTATTTCTGAATGAATCATTTTTATAAAATCACCAAGGCTCATCGTACCTAAATCTCCGGCACTTCTAGAGCGTACTGAAACTGTGTTCGTTTCGATTTCTTTATCTCCGATTACCAACATGTAAGGAATTTTTTTAAGTTGAGCTTCTCTGATTTTATAACCGATTTTCTCGCTCCTAGTGTCAGTTGTGACGCGAACTTTCAACTTTTTAAGCTCATTTTGAACTTTTATTGCCTCACCGTGTAGCCTATCACTTATTGGCAGAACTCGGACTTGTTCTGGTGCCAACCAAAGTGGAAATGCACCAGCAAAATGCTCTGTTAAAATTCCAATAAATCTTTCAATACTACCTAAAACCACGCGATGAATCATTACCGGACGATGTTTTTCTCCATCTTCGCCGATGTAAGTTAAATCAAAACGTTCAGGCATTTGAAAGTCAAGCTGAATCGTTCCACATTGCCAAGTTCTGCCTAAGCAGTCCTCAAGATGAAAATCAATTTTAGGCCCGTAGAATGCACCATCGCCCTCATTTATTTTATATTTTTTACCAATTGTATCAAGAGCATTTTTTAGGCCGTTTGTTGCGCGTTCCCATTGCTCGTCTGTGCCCAAAGAGTCATCAGGACGAGTCGAAAGTTCAATATGGTATTTAAAACCAAATGTAGAATAAAACTTATCGATAAGCTCCATTACACTGATAATTTCATGCTCAATTTGTTCAGGAGTCATAAATATATGAGCATCGTCTTGTGTGAAACAACGAACTCTCATCAAACCATGCAAAGCTCCGGACAATTCATGACGATGAACAAGGCCCAATTCAGCGACACGCATAGGAAGTTCTCGATAAGAGTGCGGTTTGCTTTTATATACTAACATTCCACCCGGACAATTCATTGGTTTTATGGCATATTCTTGCTCATCAATTTGAGTGACGTACATATTGTCTTTATAATGCTCCCAGTGGCCAGAACGTAGCCATAAATCCTTATTTAATATCATTGGCGTTTTAATTTCAACGTAGCCAGCTTTATCATGTTCTTCGTGCCAAAAGTCGAGCAAGGCGTTTCGGAGTTTCATGCCATTCGGAAAAAAGAATGGAAATCCTGGGCCTTCATCGAACAAATCAAAAAGTTCAAGTTCTCTGCCGAGTTTTCTGTGGTCACGTTTTTTAGCTTCTTCAATTGTCGTCAAATAGTTTTCAAGATCAGCATTTTTAGGAAAAGAAATTCCGTAAATACGTTGAAGCATTGGGCCATTAGCGTCACCGCGCCAGTAAGCACCGGTGCAGTTTAACAGTTTTACTGCCTTAATTTGACCGGTTGAAATTACGTGAGGACCTGCGCATAAATCCACGAAATTAGCTTGCTTATAAAAAGATAATTTTTCACCGTTACCAGCGTGCTTTTCTATTAATTCAAGTTTATAATTCTGGCTATTTTCTTTCATCAAAGCAATAGCTTCATCATAAGGCAATTCGAAGCGTTCCAGTGGCAAATTTTCTTTTATAATTTTTTTCATTTCGCACTCAATTTTTTCTAAATCCTGAGCATTGAGAGACCGAGGCAAATCAAAATCATAATAAAAACCTTTGTCGATAGCAGGGCCTATGGCCAGTTTTGCTTCTGGAAATAACCTTAAAACAGCTTGAGCCAAAATGTGAGATGAGGTGTGCCAGTAAACCTTTTTGCAAAAATCGTCGTCGTCAAAAGTTAAAATCTCCAAATTAGAATCATCAGTTATTGGAGTTCTAAGGTCAACGAGTTTACCATTTAATTTTGCAGCACAGGCAGCTTTATAAAGTCCCATACCAAGTGACTTTGCTATTTGTTCAGCGGTTGTATTTTTTTCGTATTGCTTTACGATACCATCTTTTAATGTAACATTTATCATAACTTCACACACCTTTTAACTAAATTTACACTTAAATATTATAATATCACCATGATTTATTTAAGTCAACAAGAGATAATTTGCTTGACAGTACCATGTTTAAAGTAATACAATAATATTTGAGACTTTTATAAAAAAATCTCGCAGTTATAGGTATACATTCGACTTTTTATCGTTTTTTATATATTTTTTGAAAATAAAATTTTTTAACAACGAAATTAAAAATTATAATTAACTTTGAACTTGAATTTATCCTATAAATAAAAAATTAATTTCTTTAAAATATCAAAAAAATTATCAAGGAGGTGCCTATTTTGAATGTAGGGCTTATACTTATACTGTCTGGCATAATCTGTGTAGTAACAGCTTTTATATCATTTATGTTGGGAGTTTCCCATCGCAAAAAAGTTGCCGAATCCACTATAAATTCCGCTGAACAAGAGGCTAAAAAAATCTTGAGCGAGGCTATAAGTGATGCGCAAACTAAAAAGAATTCAATTATATTCGAGGGCAAAGATGAAGTACATAAGATGCGTGCAGAGTCTGAAAAAGAAATTGCAGAAAAACGCAAGGATATTCAGCGGCAAGAGCATAGAATTTTGCAGCGTGAAGAATCTCTCGATAAAAAAATCGATAATTTAGATGCTAAAAACGAAGAGTTGTCAAAAAAATCTAAATTAATTGATGAAAAATTAAAGGAAATTGATGGTCTTAAGCAAAAACAATTTGAGGCTCTTGAAAAAATCTCTGGGTTTACACTTCAGCAGGCAAAGGAGTATTTGCTTCAGAACTTAGACGAAGAATTAACTCACGAAAAAGCAGTTAAGATCATGGAGTTTGAGCAAAAGGCTAAGGACGAATCTGAAAAAAAGGCTCGCGAAATTATTTCTTTGGCTATTCAACGGTGTGCATCAGAACATGTTGCAGAAGCGACAGTGAGCGTTGTTCCTTTGCCAAATGATGAAATGAAAGGCAGAATTATTGGTCGTGAAGGAAGAAATATTCGAGCAATAGAGACTTTAACAGGTGTAGATTTAATTATAGATGACACTCCTGAAGCTATTACAATTTCTAGTTTTGACCCGATTCGTAGAGAAATAGCTAGAATTGCGTTAGAAAATCTTGTCACGGATGGAAGAATTCATCCTGCAAGAATAGAAGAGACTATTGAACGTGCAAAGCATGAAGTTGACCAAAGCATTAAGTCTGAGGGTGAGCGTGCGGTAATTGAGGCCGGTGTGAATTCAATTCACCCTGAGTTGATTAAATTACTTGGTCGGCTTAGATATCGGACCAGCTATGGCCAAAACGTTTTGGAACATTCTTTAGAAGTGGCGCATTTGTCTGGGTTAATGGCATCTGAATTAGGTTTAGACCCAACAATGGCTCGACGTGCAGGGCTTTTGCATGATATTGGAAAAGCCTTAGACCACGAAATTGAGGGGTCGCATATTGAAATTGGTGTGGATGTTGCTAAAAAATATCACGAAAATGAGGCCGTAATTCATGCAATCCATGCACACCACGGGGACATTCAAGCTCAAACTGTTATTGCATGCCTTGTTCAGGCGGCAGATGCGATTTCTGCGGCAAGACCTGGTGCCCGACGAGAAAACCTTGAAAATTATATTAAGCGCCTTGAAAAGTTAGAGGAAGTGGCGTCTTCGTTTAATGGAGTAGAGAGATGTTTTGCAATTCAGGCAGGAAGAGAAGTCCGTATAATGGTCAAACCAGAAGTTGTAAATGATGAACGTATGACGATTTTGGCACGAGAGATTTGTAAAAAAATTGAAGATGAACTTGATTATCCTGGCCAAATTAAAGTGAATATAATTCGTGAAAGCAGGGTAATTGAATACGCAAAATAATATAAGAACGGAATCCTTTTTAATTGGATTCCGTTTATTTTTCGATTTTATTTTTAAAAAATGATGCGCTTGAAGTATTGGGTGGACGTAAAATTCGGCAAAGACAGTATAATTTTTCTGGATCTTTTGTAAGCTTGTTTATTTTTCCTTCACAATTCAAGATTGCTTTAAATCCAAGCTGCCTAAGTATATCTAATGAACAATTACTTATTGCACCAAAAGGAAAAACAAAAGTTGTTGGGGTGGTGTCTAGATATTCTGCAATTTTGTTTTGCATTAAATTAACGTCGCTGCAAAAGGCATTTTGATAATGTTCGAAGCTTTCATTTTTATTTTTTTTAGTCCCGCGTCGATTTTTTGTAATAGTATGCATATTATACGAATGATTTTGAATTTCCACAAGACCCGAATCTTTCATTTCTTTTAAATCGTTCCAAGAACAGTGAGCATAATTAGGGTTTTTATCTTTATTTTCACTGTAAATATCGCACTGCTTGCCAATAGGGGAGAGAACCATTTTACAATCATACTTTTTTAAAAGTGGAAAAGCATATAAATAATTATTATAATAACCATCATCGAAGGTCAACATTATAGGTTTTTCTGGTAATTCTTTGTTTTCGTAAACATAATCGATCAAATCTTTCATTACAACTGTAGTGTATCCCTTATCTTTTATGTACTTTAAATCTTCCTCGAAGGTGTCGGGAGAGACAATGAATTTTCCTTTAGATTTATTTGTTTTTAAAATGGAATGATACATAAGTATTGGCAGATTTACATAATCTTCTTGTTCAGATACTGCAGCCAAAAGCAAATTCTTGCCCCAGCTTAGAGAAAATCCTAAAAGAACAACAAATGTTATTGTGAAAAAAATAAACAATGGCTTTTTTATTTTTAAATTTATATACATACAAAATCAGTCCTTTTATATATGTATATGCTAAAGAAAAGTATTAATTTATATTTTTTAATTTTTTTTATTAACTAAAAAAAGACAACCCTCTTTGAAATAACAGATTAACCGTGCAAATGGCTCTCTAATTGAATTTATTGGCAAAAACTTTTTTACAATGAAAAGTAATGTTATGAATCCGTACGATTTAAATAAAAATGAAAAGCATAAACTTTTTATGTTCATGCTTTTTATAATACTTTATCCTAAAATTTCTGCTGGGTTAATAAATTTGTCGTCTTTTTTAATAGATAGATGCAGGTGATATCCATCGGCAGATTCACAAGGAACGCCATTAATTGAAGCTATTTCTTGGCCAGCTTCTACTTTATCGTCTACATTGACCAAAGTTGTTTCGCCAAGGCCCGAATAATATGCGCAAAATCCTCCATCATGCTCAATTACCATAGTTGTTCCATATAGAGCATCATTGTAGATTTCTTTAACAGTTCCGTTTGTAATAGCTTTTATTTTGCTGCCTTGTTCAGCTGCCAAGTCGATGCCTTTATGAACTCGCCAATCATTTAAAGTTTTAGAAAAAACAGGATTTTCTCCACTGAAATCCTTTACAATATTTTTTGATGTAGGGTAGACGATAACTCCGCTGGATTCAGCATTTGTAGAGATAACCTCTGGAGAACTACTGTCTGAATTTGGCTGATTTTTTATTTTTGATGTAGTTTCATCGAGATTTTTTTTTGCTTTATTTGATGCGTTTTTAGTGTCTTTTTCATCTGCATTATTTTGCACTTTGTACCTTTGTTGAGTTTTAGATGTAATCACATCGTCGTCGGAACCTGCAAAGCGTTTAATACTGTCGTAAGTTGTATATGCAGCGACTCCAACAGCCAGAATGCAAATTCCTAAGGCTGCATAAAAATGTGCGCCTTTCTTTTTATTTTTTTCTTTTGGATTATTTATTTTTATTTCGTTCATGTTTACTGCACCTCCGAGTATATCTTTGCCTAAAAATGTAGCAGTATGCACCACAAAATAAAAAATCTGCTAAATGAAATTTAATTTTTAAACACAAATTGTATCTTTAAATTTTTCAAAAGTTTTATCACCAATACCAGAAACATTTTTTATTTCTTCTATAGAAGAAAATTTTCCGATGCTGTTTCGATATTCAATTATTCTTTTTGCAATGGCAGGGCCGATACCGGTTAGCTTTTCATCTAATTCTTCAGCTGTTGCCGTGTTGATATTCACTTTTGAACTTGCGCTGCTGGATGATGAATTTGCTTTTGAATTAGAGTTAATAGTTTCTTCTGAATTTTCGCTTTTATCACCATTAGAATTTTCATCGGTATCGCTTTCTTTAGTGCCAGAGGTGGCAGAGTCCACATAAATTACCGATGGAATGGAGATGTCAGGAATAAAAAATGCATTGTAAAATAATATTCCTGCGCAGAAAACAAGTGCGATGATTATTAATATTTTTTCGTGATTGTGTTTGATATCCATAATGCAAGTCCCTTCAATGTTTAATTTTTCTACATAATTTTACAATACAATTCAAAAAATGTAAACAAAAAGAAAAAATTTCAATGAATATGCGTGTTTTGATTTGATAAATATATTTATATTGTTATTTTTATACATTATAAAAGCGAGGCTTAAAATATGAACATTATTGTTTATGGGAGCGATGAGGATACCAGCCTGAGTAATATACTTTTAAAGACTTTGTCTAGGTATGGTGATGTGAGTTTTTTTAACAAAAACAAATTAGTCTGCGGTTCGTTCAAAAAAAGTCAAGCTGATAAAAATCAGTTTTTGGTGTATGAAATGGAAACTTTGCCAAATATAATTGAAGGTAATGGAATTTTTCTTTTTAAAAAATCGTTTAAAATTTTAGATGAAAGCAAATTTCCAACGAAATTTTTACCCATAGTAGATGAACAGAACTTGAATGCTATAAAATTTTTGGAAAGAACAAATCAAATTGTGATAACTTGTGGAACTTCAGTGAAAAATACTCTGAGTTTTTCTAGCATTTCACACACACAAGCAATTGTAGCGCTGCAAAGATACTTACAAGCTGAGAATACAGTAATTGAACCGCATGAATTTACGGTAAAGTTAAGCTCAGTATATGAACCTAGTACATTATTAATAATATGTACGCTTCTTCTTTTAGCTGAGATTCCATCAATAAATGGTTACGAAATTTAAATAAATTTATAAATATTTTATCTAAAAAATACCGTTTATAATTAATTTACTTTCTGTAAACAATATTCTTGCAAACGCAAATAATGATAATATCGAATATTGAAAAGAAGGAGTGATTGACTATGTCTAAAAATTCAGTTGTTGTTCCTGAAGCACGTGAGGCTCTTGATAAATTCAAAATGGAAGCAGCCAATGAAGTTGGCGTTGATTTAAAAGAAGGCTATAATGGACATTTGACTTCAAGAGAAGCAGGTTCTGTTGGCGGACAAATGGTAAATGAAATATGTCCCGTACAAACATTGACTTTTAAAAGGCAAAACCGGTCGGTTAAAGGCCATCTACAAAAATGTACATATGATATTTGTATAAATTTTTAATTTTTTTGAATAACAAAAAGACAGCTATTTTTGATATGCGATATCTTTTCTAGGATACGTATTACAAACTTAGCTGTTTTCTAATTTCTGTGGAGGGAAAACCATGCAAATATTTTTGTTAATAGTAATTTTCATTTTAATAGTAATCAATTTAAAACAAGCGGATGAATTAAGAGACCTCGAAAAAAAAACTCTTGATGCGTTTAAAATCGTCTGCAAAAAATTAAAACAAAACATGGAGGACAGATAAAATGCTGGATTTA
>FR883825.1 GCA_000435275.1 Clostridium sp. CAG:557 | reverse complement strand
TAAAATACAATATGATTAAATACAACAAAGTCAGTGTTTAAGCCATTTATTCGGATTTTAATGGTAATAACTGTAAATAAAATAAATTAAATATAATTTAGGTTTGGGTCAAAATTTGGGTCAACTTTTTATTTTAGTTAATAATTAAATTCACATTTTTATGCACTTACGTTTAAAAATTTATCTGCTATAATTTGCATTGCTTCTTCTTGAAGTTCTGGTAGTACATGAGTATAAGTATCAAGTGTAATTTGAATATTAGCATGTCCTAATATTTTGCTTACTACTTTTACAGGAATATTTGATTCTAAGGCACGTGTAGCAAAAGTATGTCTAAGTGCATGAACATTTGTATTTTCTACTCCAGCTAGTTTTAAAGTCTTTTTGAAAAAATCTTCAAAGGTTTTTGGGTCTAAATAATTTCCATCTTCACGGCAGAAAACAAGTTTTTTATCATTATATAGGTCATCCCAAGTTATTTTACTTTTACTTTGTTGAATTTTATAATTCTTTAATTTTTCCAACATAATTGTAGATACAGATATAATACGTTCCTGACTATTTTTAGTATATGGTTGCATTTGTAATATCGTTTTCGAGCTTATATTAGAATCAAAATTTTTTAATCTATTAAGTTGTTTATTAATAGTAATAGTTCGTTTTTTAAAATCAATATCATTCCATGTTAGTGCGAATAGTTCACCGCGCCTCATGCCTGTATATAGATCTAATAGTATTGCCATACCTAAATCATTGTTGCCACATAGTTTTTCAATCGCTTTTTGCTCATCTACACTGAAAACCCTTATTTTTTTCTTTACAGGTTGTTTAGGTAAGGTTATTCTTCCTTCTCCTGCTGGATTTTTTGCTATCATATCATTTATGTATGCTAATTGTAAAGCTTTTCTAAAAACACGATGTATATTTTGAATAGTTTTTTGTGACAAACCACCTTTACCGTCTACACGTCCATCTTTTAATAATTTGTTATATACACCTTGTATGGTACTGCTTTTTAAGTCTTTCAATTTATAAAATCCAAGGTTAGGTTTTAAATGTTGTCTTATAATCATCTCATAGCTTACACGTGTTGATGTTTTAACACTGTTTATGACATAATTATTGTACCATTCATCAAGCCATTCTGATACTGTTATTTTGCATGGTTCAATATAAGTACCCTGCTCTATTTCTGTGAGATATTTATTTAATTTATCAGAAGCTTCTTTTCTAGTTTTTCTATAAAACGTTTTAGATTTTAGACGACCATCATCAGATGACCAATCGCAACGCGAGCTTCCCACCTTCCATCTTTGCGGAGACGGATATTTCCTTCTCCATTGCCTCTGCCTTTCCGTTTTACCTTTTGTGCCATTCTCATTCCTCCACTCTAAATTGCTTCGATAAGCTTTAATAGTTTAATGCAATCTTTATATCCCTGCAAATAAAGCCAGTCTTGTTCTATGCAGTCAAGTAAAGACTTATCTTCTAAAAAACTTTCTGTAAATTCTTTGCCCTTTGTACTAAAGTTTTGAAATAAGTCATAAAAACGTCTGCTAACATTTGCATGGATTGATCTGATATCCTTATAGTTTTCATCACATTCTTTTAAATTTTTAATGCTATCTTGCATTAATTCAGTAAAAAACATTCCTACGTTTTCTTTAAAGCTTCCCATTTTATCCTCCTTATATCACTCTAAAAAGTTTGAAAAATTTTACACAATATCTGTAACCTTGCAAGTAGAGCCAGCCTTGTTCTATAGCTCTTAAATAGAAGATATTATGTTCGTATTTTTCAATGATTCTTTTGTCGTGTTCAGACAATCTTGTTTTTAATTCAGTTAATTGATTTTCAATTTCTCGTTGTTTTTTATGCTTGTTTTTGTACTCATCGTTTGTATTTTTTAGTTCTTCAATACTATCATCAATAAAAATGTTGCTCATGCCAATAAAATCCTGCTGAAAATTATTCATTGTCTTGCTCCTCCATTTTCTGTTTACTTGATTTATAAAGTTCACAAGCTGGTGTTCCTATTCTGTCATATAATCTAAGAATTTTAAGAGGATTTTTTATTAATTCATCTAGTGCAACTTTTATTTGTATTCCACAAAGTAACATATAGTTGAATTCCGTTGTTGATGTTAGAGTTTTTGCTGATGTCAAAGAATCATAATCCTTTCGCTGTTCATATGTTAGACCTTTTATGAATTCTTTTTCGAATTTATCGCAATATTCTAAATTCTGTTTATGACTTTCGCTTAAATACCTAGGTCGATGTGGTATATCTAAAATATCTATTAAAATACTACATGCCAACTCTTCAATCTCGTTTCTCTCATTAAAATTAGTTTTTTCGTTCATTTATATATATTTCCTTTCAAATTTGTCTCCACAAACCATTGAAAGAATTTAAAACGCATGATATAATATTTACGCTCCAATTATCTTTTGGTAGTTGTGGGTGTAATAGGGGAAGTAGTAGTTATCATTAGCTTGGAACACTGCTTTCCCGTTTTTTATTGCTCACCCAAAAATGAATCAACCGCTAATCTAATTGTTTCTGCTCTAGTTATACTATTTTTTTCAGCATAACATAATAATTTTTTATTTGTTTTTGCTGTAAATCTAACTTTAACTTCAACACTTTTAGGGTTACTTATTTTGGGTCTGCCAGTTTTAGGACACAAATTATCACCTCACTTTGCGGGTCCCGAATTAATTATAATATACGGGTCCCTTAAAGTCAATTCCTAAAATAAAAAAATTTTTCACATAAATAACTTGACATTACATATAATATATTGTACAATAAATTGTACTTGATTAAAATAGGAGGAATGATTATGTTAGCTGTTAATTATTCGAATATGAGAGATAATTTCAAAGATTACTGCGATAAGGTAACTGATGATTACGAAACTGTGATAGTTACGCGTAAAAATGACAAAAATGTCGTTATGATTTCACTTGAGGAGTATAATAACATGAAAGAAAATCTATATATTATGAGTAACAAAAAAGACTATGATAGACTAGTGACTTCTAAAAAACAATTAGAAGCTGGAAAAGGCACTGTAGCTAAAAGTATAGAAGAGCTGAGGCAGCTGGAAGATGAATAAAAATATAATTTTTGGCGATACAGCTTGGGAAGATTATACTGAATGGTTAAAAGAGGATAAAAAGGTACTCAAAAAAATTAACGATTTAATAGATAATATTAGCCGTACTCCTTTTGAAGGACTAGGAAAACCAGAACCATTAAAGAATGAGTTGTCTGGGTATTGGAGTAGGCGCATAACTGAAAAACATAGGCTGATTTATAAAGTATATGAAGATAAGATTTATATCATTGGCTGTAAAGGGCATTATGATGATTAGGGCACAAGCTAATTTTTGTGTCCTTTATTTGGGGGCAAGTTTGGCATAAATAAAAATGTCACTCTTGTATCCCTCGAAATCGTCAATGCGAGTAATATTATAATATTTGTTCTTAAATTCTATTTCCATATCCGCGGTAATATCATCTCGATAGTTTATTATAAATAAACATTCTTCATCATGCTGTACTGCTGCGGATGCAAAGAACTCTTTCCCTGATAACTGCCTGTAATATGCCCACAAAGTACCATTATGTATTGGCACCCATTCATTTATAGAAAAACCATCTTCGTCTTTGGATTGTTGTAATTTGACAATCCTTATTTTTTTGTCTTTTAGTTTTTTCACTGTATAACACCGCCTTTCCTGTGATTTTAGCTACTTGCGCGGGTGTATATCTTGATGTTTTATGATGGCTGTTTCGCGACTTGAAAGTTTTTGAGTAACTTTTTTCAAAAAGTTACAAAGCGTTCTTAAATTCATTAAAATGTTCATATAATCCGACATAAGCGTCAAGTAAACTTGCTGTTCCGTCTATCCTTTGCTTTGCACTTTGTGCCTTAATCGGCACTATATTGCCATTTCTATCAGTCTGCACACCTGTATTGGTTAAACACCACTTCAAAATCGGATTGTTGTTGTAATTTATCTTTTTAGCTTTTAGGTCTGCTCCTAACATCTGCATTGGTAAGCTTAGAGTTTTAGCTCCCTGTATGCATCGTACCATTATAAATCCGTTATTCTCCATTTCCTCCACCCAATACTTCGCACTGTAGCTGTCATAATAAATCCATGCTGGAGTGATTCCATATTTATTTACCATTTCAAGAAACCACGCTGTAACATCTCCATAATTTATTGAGTTGCCATTGCATAGCCTTAAAATCCCACGCTGTAGCCATTTATCATAAGGAATTTTATCAAATTGTACTCGCTTTTCAAAATTGTCTCTGGGCAGCCAATACATTTGAGTTATAAACCTTTCTTCGGTTTCCTTATTCATCATCAAAAGTGTTGCACAAGTTAAATCCGTTGTGATACTTAAATCGGCTCCGCCTATGGCATAACAGTTTTTAAACTCTGATAAATCAAAAGTTTTTTCATTATTTATATCATCAAAAGAGAGCCATGCGGTGCTTACTGTATCTCGAATATTAAAATCTTTTGTAAGTATTCCACTTAAATCTTTGGGATTATTTTTCGCTCTTTCCACTTTTTCGGATAAGTCTGTTAGCTTTTTAATCGTGCTTAATCCTGGATTTGCTTTTTCCCATGCTTTAGGATCAGTCCATTCATCTTTGCTGTCAAGTTCATAGATTATCGGTAAAAATGTCTCATCAACGAACGTTCCGTCGGCGATTTTGCAGGCATATGAATACATATCATCAAATATGCATTCCCTGACGGTTCCAGCAGTTGTAATCATTATGAATAACGGTTGCCGTCTTGCGCTTTGGCTCTGTTTCATGACTTCATAGCAATTCCTATCTTTTACGCTGTGAAGCTCATCCATAATTACTAAATGCGAGTTCAAGCCGTCAAGTGTATCGCTGTTTTTGCCAAGAGGCTGGAATTTACTCATAGTCAAGGGAAAATACAAATCTGATTTTCTCTTTTTAATAAACTTATTTAACTCTGGGCTTTGCTTTATCATATTGTGGGTTTCATCAAATATAATCCTTGCCTGATCTTTCTTTGTGGCTGTGCTGTAAACTTCGGCTCCAGGCTCATTGTCAGCAATTAGCATATAAAGTGCAATGCCAGCTAACATGGTGCTTTTTCCATTTTTTCGAGCTACCATAAATAAAGTCTCTTTGTACTTTCTAAAACTCGTATTTTTATCCACAAAGCCAAATAGCGCCGAAATAAACGCCTTTTGGAACAATTCTAATTTAACTGGTTTTCCAGCCCATTCACCTTTTGAATGCTTGCAAAATTTCTCTATAAACTCAATCGGTCGAGTAGCTTTTTTCTCATCGAAAATATATTTGCTGTTGGGATTTTTAAGATCATCTGCAAGCTTTTTATAGACTTTATATACTCTCTTAGATGTGATTATTTCGCCGTCTTCGATTGCTTTTAAATACTCTAAAATGTAGTTCATATTTATTCCTGATTTATAAATTTGTATAATTCATTTTCAGAATTTTCCTGCAGACCTTTAGATATCATGCTTTCAAGCTGTTTATAAAGTAAGCTGTACCGCTGGATTGTCGTGTTGTATGCCTTTAAGGCTGGGCTTTCTCTCATAAATTTTTGTTTCCCTGCTCGAATAAATCTACAGTACCGTTTTCTTCAATGGTTTTTCGTAAATCTTCAAGCGTTTTAGTCATAAAACATATTTCTGTTATCAACTTTTGCGCTATTGTTTTGCGTTCGTCTGGTATGATTTTCAATATTTCCTCAAATTGCTTTAAGTCTGTGCTAATTTCTTTTAGTTTGCTCATAAAATTACCTCGCTTTCTAGTCCCTTAATATAAAAATCCATACATAGGTTTTCGAACCTCCGGCTTTCGGTGCCCTAAACTGCTGATGTATTCTTAATGCAGGGGAGACTTTATTAAGTCGCCATTATCTGTAAATCTAACCTCATTACTGCATATTTCACTTTTTAAATGCTCGTTTGTGTGACAGTTCATACATAAAGCTTCTAAATTGCTCCAATTAAGCGTTATATCTGGGTCGTTGATATTATTGGGAGTTATGTATTTTTTGTGGTGGACTATGCGTGCCAAGCTGCCGCAACGTTCGCAAACATAATTTTGGCTAACCATGTATGAAAGTTGGGTGTCCTTCCACTTTTGGCTGTTATAAAATGCTTTTGCATAGTCCTTACTCATCACCTCAACTCCTATCTGCTTTTAATGTTATGGCTTTTAGTAAACTGTCTATTGTTCTTTGCAGCTTCTCACTTTCCGATTGTTCGGCATTGTACCACAACTGCAATATAAATCTGCTTACCGTATTTATTAAAGGCTCTGTGCTTTGCTGTGGCGTTGTCATACCTGTTGTAATCTCAATATAACTTGGTATCGCATTTAATAACGCATTTATTATGTTGTCGTTTTCTGTTCCGTCAATTCTTAAAAATTCCCTCGCCTCATTTAAACTTAACATTTACGATGCCGCCCTCGTGAGTTTTATAAATGCCTCCGTGACAATCGGCTTGCAGTCGGCTATTGCCATGGCTCTGTAATCAATCAAACCTGACTTAAAGCTGCTTTCTCTTGATACTTCAACCGCAATATTCTCGGCAAGATTATAGCCCATGTAATTAAAATTACCAAACAAAATTACTTCGTCAGAAAGGTTATCATCTATAATCACATCGAAGCCTAATATTTTGCCGATATTCTCACTTTTGGGGTCAATTATAAATATCGGTCGGTTGTTGTTATCCACAAGACCATAAAAAAGATTGTAAAGTGTTGCGTTATTCATAGCCCATTTTGCGCCAGCACCATAGCCTCTTTTTAATAGTGCAACTGTATTTGTCACATCTTTATATGTAAGTCCAGATGTTTTGCTAAACTCAATATGATTTTTATTCATGCCTGTTTTAGTCCATGTTATGCCTGGTAGAATACCTGTGCCTTGTGCGCTTCCTGTTCCGTTTACGATAGCGTCCGCAATATAAGCCATGACACAGTTTGTAAGTTCATCTATAATATAGCTTTCAAAAGCTTCTATGCTCATTTTTTTAGCAGCGGCACTAATTGAAAACACCTTTAAAATTTCATATCCGTTAAATGAAATTGCCGCTATATCTGGATTTTCACTCTCTACAGCACTTCCCTCCGTATGCCAGCTTGCTTTACTTTTGGGTGTCCCAATCGGCACTGAAATTTTTGACGGCAAGTTAAAGCCTCTGCAAACTGAGAGCAAACCACCCATTGTCCTTGCTTTACTTATCACTTCATTATAAGTTTGTGTAGGCAAAATTGCCGCTGAATTTGTTACGGTGCTAAAACTTTCCGAGCGTTTTTCTGATATTGCCCTTTTATATATTTCATTTTCAGAATTATTTAAGGTCTGTCCTAAAAGGGTCTTAAAAAATGCAGTTCTATATTCTTTTGTAGATAATAAATTTTCATCTTTAAAAATTTTAGGACTTTCAAAGGTCATTTTTGTAATGGGATTAAAATTTGACATAGGTGTATTTTTCCTTTCGAGGGTGTTTATTTTTGCTTGCTTTAAGCCGTCAAGTTCAAGGTTTAATGCGTCAATATCTGCGTTTGCGTCCGTATCAATCAAATTATTTATCTCCTTTGCTCTTTTTTCTATTTCTGAAATTTCCTTGTCCTTATAATAGTTAAAGACCTCTGCAATATTTTTAAAATTCATCTAAATTACTCTCCTTAAAATTTGATTTATTTTGATTTTCATTTCTGCTCTTTTAGGGTCATTTATTTTTTGGATAACTGCTCTTGCTTCAACGCTTGTTTGGGGATACGCTGGGAACGGCACAATGCTTATTTCGTACACTTTTTCAATCTTTAAAATCTCTCTTGTGTTGGTTTTTGGATCGTATTTATCTCCTCCTTTTGGAATTTTAAAAGCGAAACTCATGCCTGATAAATCGCCGCGTTTTACTGCCGTATAAACGCTTTTTGCTTCCTCGGTATTGGGTAAATGCGCCACCATTTTAAGACCTGCCGAATCTTTGATTAGCTGCATTGTTTTAGGTGTTTTTGCAAGGGGAATTTTACTCAAATCATGATTATACAAAAGTCTTGCGTCCGTTAAATCAGTTTCGTCAAGTGCGCCATTTCGTATAACCTCTGTAAAATTCCCAGCTGGGTCATTTATTATCGTGTAATAATCATAAACAATCGGTCTGCCTTCAAGTGTTAAAGCCTTTTTATCTGCTGTTGTATCGGCTCTAATTTCACATATTCTTAATTCTTTCACTTTTCTTTCACCTCGCTTAACTGATATTTATTTGCTTTTTCTGCGTCCACAACATTTAATGTTTGAAGTCTTTTGTCTCCGTCATTAACTTGCGGTAAATTTAGGATCTCCAAAGCCTGATTTATCGTAAGCAAGCCATAGGGGATAAGCTGTGAAATTAAATTGATTTTTGTTGCGTTGCTGCTAAATTGTAGTCTGCCGCTTTCAAATATTATTTGATTTCCAAATGCTTGCTCACGAACACTCAATATTTTTCTTGTAAATTCAAGGCTTAATTGCAGCGCGATCGGTTCGATAGTGCTTTCATAAAATGCTGCCCATTCGTCCTCATTGTAGCTGCTGTTTACGATTTTTTCAGAGATACCCAAATAATCGTAAATTTTAGTTTTTATAGCTTCAATTTGCTTGTCATCAATTATGAGATTACTGCCCGTTATCGGTATATATTCAGTCTTTTGATCTGTTGCGACAATTCCACCGTTGTTTGCAATTTGTAAATAATCTTTTATAAATTGTTCTTTTTCCTGTTTTAATTTTTCAGGAGCCATTATTTGAGTAAACTTCAAGATTCCTCTGATATTTGCACTGCTTTTTATGCTCGCATTTATGCCCTCGTTTTGAGTGTGTGCAAGTTCTAAAGCAGGATTTAATGCTGTGTTGGGAGTTCCAAATAAATCATTATCGTTGAAGTTTCGCCTAAGATGTATAATTTCTGAATATGGAAGAATAACTTCTTTTCCTGCTTCAAATAAAAATTTACAGTAAAGATTTTCAGAATGATCTTGCAAAAACTGTACGTTTAAAGCCTTAATTGGATATATGCCAGATACATGGCCTCGATCATCTTTTTGAATATACGCAAAAGCGTTATTGTATAAGAAATAGTGTGTCACAAGTTTGTACAGCATATCAAAGGCGCTCATATATGGGTTTGGCTGTACCTGTAAGAGCCTGTTAAGTTTACAATCACCCTCGCATTTTGTATGATTGCCATATTTTACAACATGGCTCCCTTTAAGTTTTGCGGCGTTTCTTGCTATCGCATCTACTGCGCTTCTGTAAATATCATTCTCATAGGCGTTACCCGTCCATGCGCTGAATATATTAGATGTACCGCTTATTAGCTCACTTTGCGCTGTTTTTGGTATTGTCTTTTTGCTTTTAAAAATTCTTTCAAACACACTGATTGCTATCACCTCCTAAAACATTACTGCCCAATCGTCTTTTTCTGTATCCTCCACAAGTGTATCAATATCCTCTCTTTTGATAATGTTTACTTGTCCCTGCTCGTTTTCAAACTCTATGCAGTTTTTAAATCTTTTACTTTCCCAGGCTATTACATCTTCAATTATTGTTCCGTCTGTTTTAATTAATTTTTTACAATTCATCTGATCATTTCCTTTCAATTATCATTTTATTTGTTTTATTGCCACCAACTACCACCTAACTACCACCACTAATAAATGGCAGTGTTAAGCCATTTGCAAGGTTTTGGTGGCAGTAGGTAGCAGAATTTTGAATTTGCTTTATATTTTTGTTATTTCATTTTTTTTATTTTTTCTCTCTTGAATTTAAAATACTACCACCAACTGCCACCAAATGGTCTTAAAGCCGCATGATTACTAACTTTGTGGAGGTAGCAGTAGTGAGTTTTTACTGCCACCTAACTACTACCAACTGCCACCAATTATTGTGAACTATCATTACCGTAAACCTTTTGATAAATTTTTTTAGCTTCAATGGAAAGCGTAATATCTTTATAGTAATTTAGTCCATGCAATCTAGTTGTAGCTTCTTCAAATGATTTTCCCAATATTTCTAATAATTCGGTTCTAAATTCTCTGGCTGTTTTAGTATAACCATGGTTATTATCACGGCACCATTCTTTATACACATCATAAACTCTTTGCGTGGTACAATTATCGCTTATAGAACCTGTTGGACGAGGTACAATGCATTCTTTATAAAAGCTAATAACTGTGCTGTTTTCGGACTTATAATCTTCTTTTTCACGTTGTACACTTTCTGGAATTGTGAATTCATATCCATTTGAAATAACCTCTTTTAATGCATTTATCGTTTTATGTACGATACCAGATCGCTCTTTGTACATTTTATCTAAGAGAAATTTATCTTGTTTTTCTTGTGGAATTACATTATTACACTTTATCTGCATTATCCGATTGTATACCCAGTCTCCATTGTCACCGCCGAATTTAGGCCGTTTATTCATACAGAACCACAAAAGTCCATTGTAAACAAAATTAAAGCCATTTTTCCCCTTAAACTCTGCAAACAAGGTGTCGCCGCCTGTACACTTTTTGAATGTTTTTAATTCTTCTATAGTTACAAAACTCATATCACTGCTACCTGCAAGTCGTTTGTTGTAGATTGTGGAAGTTCCAAAGCGTTTTTCAAGATCTCTTAAATCAATACCTGTGTAATTATCTTTACCTAACAACTTTTCTGTTAAAGCTTTTAATTGCGACTTTCCTGTATCTCCTGCACCTACCATAAATAACGCTTTTTTCATTCTGTAACCTTTTATATTAGATAAGCACACACCCATAAACTGCATGATTAATTTTTCTATTTCTTTATCATTATTTGTAAACGTTTTTATAAAGTTATCAAATACGGGTGTTGGTTCTGCATCTGGGATCCAGTCACATGGTATTTGAATGGTTGAGTAATATTTCGGACTATGGGGGAGTAGCTGCATTGATTTCAAATCAAGTATTCCATTTTGAAAATTTATGATGTTTTCATCGGTATTCAATTTATCTTGTGAAATAGTTTTTAAATCTGTGGTCAAGTCATTAAATACTTCTTTTACATCATTCATTTTCAAAATTTCTTCATTAAATGAAGTTATATGTCCCTTGATTATGCCTTTTATCATGTCATCATTAAATAACCTATAATACCCGCCTTTATACCAGTACCGCATCACTGCGCCATTTGCTTCATCTGTAACAAACAAATAATCATTGTTTTCCCTTATATATTTTGAAAGCAGAGGACAGTTTACAGTAAATCTAATTTCACCAGTATTCTTTAAGGTTTTTTTATTGATATAATAAGGTATAGCTTTTTGATTATATTGATTTAAAATCTTATTATCAGATCTTTCACGACAGTGAAACGTATTCCTGCAACCCGATATAGCCTTATTTATGGTTCTGTTTTTATAATCAACCCTGTCCCATTTTTCACGATACAATCCTGACCTGCGAAATAAGCTGTCTATGCGATTAAAATCATTTCCGCAATAAAAAGCTAGAATATTACACAATGCTTGATCTGCTTCGCTTTTTGATTTATAATTTCCATAATTTCCACTCCATAAACTTTTAAATAAATCTCCGTTTTTAGCATTTGAGTTTTTTTCTATGATTTCGCTGTCTGTTAGGCAAGATTTAATTTGCAGCTCCTGACTAGCTTTTTTATCAATGTCCGTATTTTTAGCTGGTTCCTGCTCCTCATCACAAAGATAAGCTTTATGGACTATGCCTAATTCATATGAAAGTTCTTCGATTTCTCTGTTTTGACCATAAATATTGCCGGTAACGGTAAAGAAACGGTTCGAGGAATACATCTCTATATTGCCTATCCTTCGCCTTTCAGGTGGAAGTTTCCCTTTACAAAATATATGTAAACCTTTGCCGCTTGGGCTTATCTCTGTGTAGCTGCCTAGCGCCTTCACAATATCATCGGCTTCGATTGTAAGCTTACCGCTTTCATCAATTGCATTATCTAAATCCACACCAACTATGCCATTGTCTAGTTCAAATCCAATACCGTCAAATCCATAGCGTTTTACGGAATTTACCGCTGTGTTGTAATCGCTCCAGTTTTCTTTGTCATTGCAGCTAGCATTTATCCATTGTGTGGATTTTTTGGTATCTTAATGATTTTACCTTTTTCATTATCACAAACAAGCCCATAACATATCCATTGATTCAAAGTTTTTAGAGTTTGCGGAATGTTATTATACTTGTCCGTTATTTCTCACCGCCTACAAAACCTGTATTTTCTTCAAGCCATTTTTCTAATTTCTTTACAGGTATTACTTTACGGCTACCTATTTGTAATACTGGAAAATCTTTTGAATTTGCTAATCTGTACGCTATTGGTTTTGATACTCCTAAAACTTTTGATAATTCTGTTACGGAAATAGTTAGTTGCTCAATTATTTGTTTCATCGCTTCAGCATTTTATTCCAATATTTGAATTTAAGCATATTACAAACTTCAAACAATGAAATATCAATACTTAATTTTTCAAAATTTGAAATCATTTATTGTAATTTATCAATAACATGATATTGTTTTTACAAGGAGTGATAAAGAATATGAGTTTAGGCGAAAGATTGAGGAGTTTAAGAATAAAAAACAAGCTAACTCAGAGTGAATTAGCTGAAAATATTATGGCAACCAATACATCTATCAGTAATTGGGAAAAGGGATTAAGTAGACCAAATAGGAATATGATTGCACTTATTTCTAAGGTCTTTAATGTAAGTCCGTTTGAATTAATAGGTGATTATAATTTAAATGATATAGAAGAACTAAAGGAAAAAACAAAAATGAACTAAGTTATGAGGATACTTTGGCACTTGAATTTTCCAAAGATATAATAAAGATCATTTCAATAAATGAAAGTAATGAGATGGAGATAAAACGTAAAAATCTAAACGAACTATTTAATGAACTTTCTGAACAGATTAATGAAGTGACTTCTACGATGAAAGACTTTGGTCTGGGTATAAGTTCATTGATGTCAAGTAAGTTGCTATCTAATGGTGGAGAAAATTTTCTTATGGCATATCATTGTTTAAATAATAAAGGTAAAAGTTTTTTACTTGACTATATGATTTCTTTATTACGTTTACCAGATTATATTGATAAAAATGAGGCACGAAAAAATTTAGATAAGAAAATCATTAAAAAACTTGATAGTATAAGAGAACAGTTTAAAGAATTTTTATAGTTTAAAATATTAATATTATGGTCGTAATCTGTAATAAATTATTTGGGTCAACGTTTGGGTCAAAATTAAAATTTTAAAGTTTCTTAAAATAAAAAAATTCCCACAAACCACAC
>FR883824.1 GCA_000435275.1 Clostridium sp. CAG:557 | reverse complement strand
CCGCACTTTCGCGTCCGGCAATCCAGAACTCTAACGGTTTGCCATCTTTTTCGCCGAAATATATTTTCTGGTTGGTCGGGTTTTTGCCCATAACACCGCTATTTTCAGATGTGGGATTTCCAGAAATTACATTATTATAGTCTTCTTCAGAAAGTGCACTCAAATCGCCCCACGAGGTCTGCAAATCATCTTTCATCGCGAAAACTCGGGCGTTTTTAATTTCGGTGCCAGTATTAGAAATTTCGCTTGAGGTTCCATAAAATGTTGCCGGTGTCGTTGCAGCAGCCAAACTTCCGGAGCCATCTTCCATCCACACTTTAATCGTATATCCGTTGAGAGAGCTCAAGCCCCAAGCCGAAACATCAATCGTTTCCGAAGTGCCTCCAGCGGCAAGTTTCTTCGCGGCCACGTAACTTGTATGTCCACCGGTCAGCGAATCTTCTTTAAACGCGTGAACCACGACATATTGGCCGGCGGCGCCACCTGAGTAACTCACTGTCAAAGTATTGCCACTCAAAGTTAGACTGTTTGCTGCGAATGAGTCCTTAGACGAAGTTTTCAGGTACATTCCGTA
>FR883823.1 GCA_000435275.1 Clostridium sp. CAG:557 | reverse complement strand
GTTTTTGGCTATTCGCGAAATGAGAAAAGCAAATTGAAACAGTCAAACTTTATATGATGAAAAAATAACAGCTTTATGTTTAAGGTTATCGCGAGGCGATAATTTAGAGGGTGAAAGCAACAGCATTTCAAACCAGCGAACGCTCTTAACGAATTTTGCCAAGAAGAATGGCTTTAGAAACACTAAAATTTTCATTGATGATGGCGTTTCTGGTGTTACGTTTAATCGGCAAGGCTTCAAAGAGATGTTCAAAATGATTGAATTCGAACAAGTGGCAACATTGATTGTAAAAGATATGTCGCATCTTGGAAGGAACTACATTGAGGTTGGGCAGCTCACTGAAACTATTTTGCCGATGCATGACGTCAGTCTGATTGCTGTAAATGAGCGCGAATCCGCGCGGGACAAGTTGCGTTAAGAGTTTTGTGTGTTTGTTAAATTTGACGCTCGCGACAATAGTTTTTACGACATTTTTTAATATGTTGGTACAAATCGATAAATTATTTGTCTTTTTGTTTGAAAATGGCGAAGATAATTTTACGCCGTTCAGAAGTATTATGAACGAATGGTACGCAAAAGATATGAGCCGCAAAATGAGGTCAACGCTAAAAATCAAAAACAGTCTGGGTTATGCCATCGATCAGCCACCACTCAGCTATATTTATGATGAAATGGATAAAAAGCGCTGAGTTGTTGATAAAGAAGGCGCTCATATAATCCGTTACATCTTCGAATTGAGAAAACAGGGCGAAAGTATGAACAAGATTGCTAAGATTCTGAAAAAGCAAAAAGTCTGTATTCCATCGGTCTATGCCGCAAAGAAGGGTATCAGCAAACCTACTGCTAAACCTCGCTGAATGAATATCTCTGGAAACTCGGGATGATACAAAGAATCTTAACAAACCA
>FR883822.1 GCA_000435275.1 Clostridium sp. CAG:557 | reverse complement strand
AAAACAAGGTAGTCTTTGACACTACCAAAAATAAAAGGGGGGAAATTATAATGAAAACTATAGCTATTCCGGGATTTGACCGCCTAAATTTCAAAGCCGGTGTCCCGGAACAAGCAGTTAGCTTGTATAACCCAAATCAAAACACTTGTTATTTTAAGATGTCGTTGATCTTAGCTGATGGTACAAAGTTATGGGAAAGCAACCTTGTAGAACCAGGACAGGCGTTTAACAAAATCACGCTAAACCAGTCATTACCGGTAGGTACATATGAGAATACAGTATTAAAATACAAATGTTTCTCAAATAGCGATGGAAGTGGTGTGCTAAATGGTTCAGAGGTCAAGTTTAATTTAAACGTTAAATAGTAAAAGAAAAAATAAAGGGAGGAAATTATAATGAAAAATTTTAAAATTGGAAAAAGAATATTGGCAGGGGTATTTGCAGTAGCAATGTCAGGTCTTGTACCTTTATCAATAGTCAGTGCGGATGATAAAAGTTCAGAAATAACATATGAGAAGCGTACCACATATACTATAAATATACCTGCAAGTATTAGTGTAGTAGATACTGACCCAACTAACCAACAAATTACGATATCTAATCCTAATATTTCAGGAGAAAAAGAGTTAAATGTAACGGTTTCGAGTAAGTTTAATGGAGAAACTAATAATTTACTGCTTGAGAGAACAACAGATACCGGAGGAGGAAAATCAGTTACGACAGCTGTTACGCTTTCAGGACCGAGTATACCCCAAAATGTAGAAGTTAAAAATGATACTTTAGTTGCTACATTCCAAGATCAAGGAACAGCACCCACTTATGGAGGAACTTTAAATTTTGGTGCGATTACAGGTAGCCTTACTGATAATGATAACCCAATTGCAGCAGGAACTTACACACAACCACTTACCTTTAAAATAGTCGTAGAGGACAGAAAGCATTAAATTAGAATTGATAAAGTTAGCTGACAAATGAATTTTTTAAAAGTACTAAAAAATTAGCTATATGTTATTCATTTGTTGCATAGCATTCAGTCAATAGTAACATGATATGCATTAAATTAATTAGTTTTAATTACAAATAGCAAAGAGAGTGTATTGTATTAAAATAAAACAGATTGAATGGTGTATATACAATTTTACAGAAACTCTTAATAGGCAAAACTTGATTTATAAATAGATTAATGTTTTCGCCTATTAGAGTTTTTTTGTATATTCAGACCATAAAAATATGCAGTTAAAAATTAAGAAATTTTTATGAGTGATAAACAATAAAATATTTTTTAAGTTTGTTTGTTAGAGATTAGAAAAATAAAAGTATCAAAAAGAAATAAAATTGAATTTTAAGTGATAAAAATAATAATGGGAGAATTAAATATAAATTTTGGAAGTGATTATAATGAAAAAAAGAAGAGCTTTTTATAAATTCAGATTGTGACGGATTAAGACTAGAAATTACGGTAGTTAGTCCCAGACAGTAAATCCTAAAGGCAAAAACATGATGTTTTGAATT
>FR883821.1 GCA_000435275.1 Clostridium sp. CAG:557 | reverse complement strand
GCTGCCATCGAGCTTTTCATGGCTTTAGTTGAAGCAATCCCAATAATTACGGTGGAATTAATCAAAGCGTTGCCGCAAATTGTAACGGCGATAATCCAAGGTTTAGCGCGGCTTCCAGAGCTTTTGTGGAACATTTTGACTGAGTGCATCGGGAAATTTATAAGTTGGGGCGACCAAAGCGAAGCCGAAGGAGCGCAAGGCTCGCAAAGCTTTTTAACGCAAGTAATAAACATCATAAAAGAATTGCCCGCGAGAGTTTGGAAATGGCTACAGAACGCAATAACAAATATTAGCAGTTTCTTCAACGATATCCTGAAAACCGCAGCAGAGATGACTCCGCAATTTGTAAACACAATAATTAGCTTCGTAAGCGAATTGCCTGGCAAGATTTGGGATGGGATTATCGGCGCTGTTTCGGCCGTAACGGAGTGGGGAAATCAGCTTTTGACCGCCGGAATAAACGCAGCGCAGAACCTTGTGAACAGCATCTGGAGCACACTTTGTGAATTGCCTGGGCAAATGCTTGATATTGGCAAAAATCTTGTACAAGGCCTTTGGAACGGCATAAATGACGCAAAAAATTGGGTTTTAGATAAAATTAAAGGTTTCGGAGAGTCTATTTTAAATGGAATCAAAAGCTTTTTTGGAATTGCTTCACCGTCAAAATTGTTTGAAGAGCAAATTGGCAAAAATTTAGCGCTTGGCCTAGGAGAGGGCTTTACGGATTCCATGAAAAGTGTATCAAAGCAAATGCAAAATTCGATTCCAACCGAGTTCGGCGTGGAGCCAACGCTTAATGTCGCATACAATCAAGGTTTTGCGGCCCAACCGCAAGTCTCCGGGAACTCTGGAATCACCGTACACATCGAAAATTTTGTGAATAATCGTGCCCAGGATGTCCAGGCTTTCGCTCAGGAGCTGGAGTTTTATTCGCGCCGCAATAATTTTGCACTGGGATAAAAGGGGTTGAGACCAATTTGAATTATTGCATATTTAAAGACATAAATTCGCTTGAGTTAGGGCTTTATAT
>FR883820.1:4110-4385 GCA_000435275.1 Clostridium sp. CAG:557 | reverse complement strand
CCGAAAATCAGCTTCAAAAAGCAAAAGATGCCGGATTCGTGGATGCATTCTTGCACGCGGTCTCGCAGACCAATTCACGAATATAGCTTTTTGCGAATTTCAAGAAATTTTGCTCACGATTTTATCTGAGCTCAAAACAAAATGGAGGAGTATTGATGGAAAACAAAACCACTGGTATAGCGTCGCTTGCAATTTTAATTGAAGCGATTATTACATACTTTAATCAGTTTTTTGTGCAAGAAAATTTTTGTTGGCAAATGCTATTTAGCGTGGGT
>FR883820.1:0-4063 GCA_000435275.1 Clostridium sp. CAG:557 | reverse complement strand
CTTGACTTGCCTGCATGTTTTAATTTGAGATCAGATGTACCATACGTTGGCAGTGTGCTAACAGGAATTTTATTGTTGCGTTGAAGCAATTATGTTTTTGATTTGACAACAAAACTATTGAATATTTAATGTAATTAAAACTAAAAACGTTAAATCTGAACAGCTCAATTGTTAGTATAGACTAGCTTTTGAGCTATTTTTTATTTGCTTTGAATAATAAAATAATGTCAAATAATATGAAATTTTGCAGATTGAAACTAGTCATTTAATTTAAAATATAAAGTTTTGTTTGCTTTGAAATTTTTTGTTTTGAAGAGAAATTTTATCTGTTATATGTTGACAGACTTTAAAACAGCGATATCATAATATAAGGTACTTTGAGGGCTATTTTGCTGGAGTCGAGGGGAAACTATTATGATTAAAAAATTGTTAACGTTTGCTTTGCTATTTTCATTAATTTATGGGGAAAATACTGAAGATTCCTCAGCGCTGTGGTGGAATAAAGATTCAGCAACCAAAGCAAACATTTGTGAAGAAAAAATAAGTGCGGAGAATATTACGATGTAGATTGTGCAATAGCTTATATCAAAAAGATGTTGCCTTTAACTGGCTATAAAGAAATTAGCGAAGTAGGAAAAAAATGTGAGTATAGATTATACCTGTGAGATTATAATAAAGTAACAAGATTTCCGAACATTATGCTACAAGAATTAAGGAAAAACCAAGAAGGTTTTACTTTTATAGTGGTGTTAA
Organism: Clostridium sp. CAG:557; assembly: GCA_000435275.1. Lineage (GTDB taxonomy): Bacteria > Bacillota > Clostridia > Oscillospirales > Acutalibacteraceae > CAG-557. The sequence continues at coordinate 3,310 of FR883820.1, read as the reverse complement.
AAACGTAACAAAAGAAATTGGAGGTCTATTTGGAATTAATGAAAACCTGAGCAAAAAAGTTTTGTTAAAACTTTTAAACGATAGTAAGTATAGTACTCTTGTTCCTGATCAATTATCTAAATTAATAGACGATATTGTAGCTGGATCCAAACGGAATGGAAACCCTTATAAAACTGCTGGCTTTTTGCGGGAGGAGCAGCAGGAGTAGCTTTTGCAGTAAAAATATTAGCATTGGCGACTGGAGGCGCATTTGGTTTTGCCGCTATTGTTTTTTTGTGAGGAAGGCTTATGCCGTTCTGCGATGTCTTGGTGGAGAGATTTTAACAGAGATAAAAAATGAAAAAGCATTGGATAGAAATACAAAATTATGCAGAAGCTATGGAGCAACTTTTAGATAAACATAAATAATGAAAATTGGAGAAATGCTGATTCGGTGTTAGCACAAATGAATTGTGATATAGATTCTTATAAAACAGTTGTGTCTATGATAAATAGCAATATTGTATATTCAGATAAATCAAAGTGCCTCTTTGCTGAAACTTTTAAAAAATTGAAGAATAATTTGACGCGAATAGTTAACCAGAATAGACAATGGAAAGAACATACAGAATGAATTTGTTTTCGAAAAAAATAGTGTCATTATTTTAATATTTACAGTGTTCTTTACAGATTTTTCTGTTTTTGCAATTGATAGACTTGATTCAAAAATTTTAGAGGCTAAAAAAGATTTAAAATCAGGTGCACAGCATATTCATGCAACAGTAACTAAAAATGGTAAAATTGAGTATCGTTTGGAGTTTTTTAGATATACTGATTTGGATGAAGTAATCCCGAGTCTTAGGTTTGAAAAAGATCCAAATAAATTTGTAAAAGACACATATGAAAAAAACTTTAAAATAATTGAAAATTGTCTCACAACTATTGGTGCTTTTGCAGGCACGGTCTAGGGTAGATATCTTGTAAGTGGCTGGACAAGGAAAATTAAAAAATTTCAGAGGCTAAGTTAACGATCTCAGAGGGTAAACAAAAAGACCCTGAAAAAAACGAGAAGAAAATTGAATTTCTTACCAAAATAAAAAATTTATATCTACCAACTTTTTTTGTATTGGCAAGTACATATGTGTTTGCTGGTTTAACTAAATCACTTTCAAGCTTTTGTTCTGATATATTTATGAAAAGAAAAATAGAAAAAAGAAATATTCTTTATGCTATGAGCTTTTTAGTGGATGATATAGAAAAATGGACACAGTCAGATTCTATTTTTATACAGATGAATTGTAATCCTGTTTTATTACAAGTGAAATAAGGCATTCAGGTGAAGAGAAAGAATTATTTCGACAATCTTTTAAAAGATTCAAAAGAGATTTAAAGAAAGTTTTAGAAGATAACAAAGGAGAGCTGTTTTTCTATGAAAAATAAAGTTTTAATGAGAACAATTTCGATTATTTTGGCATTTTATTTTTGCATGCCGACATTAAACATTACTTATTCAATGTCTCCAAATTGCTACAAACTAAACAAAAATAGTCGATTTGATAACGAAGATTGTACGATTATAAATTCTTTAGAAAAAATAAGTAATGGCGAAAAATTTATTAGACTTAATAACGTTGGCTGTAAATCGGAGTATGATTTGCTTTTTTTGATAGCAGCGAAATTAATGGTATTTTATCAAATTTGACATACAATAAAGATATCGCTCAGGTTATGTCAATGAAAGAAGAGCAGTAAAAAAGTAATAGAGCTATTTACGGAAGTGTACTTTTTTCGGAACTGATAGGAGAAGTCTTAATGTCTTAAAAAATGTTTACAATACATTAAATTTACAAAATAAAAAGAAAAAACATGGTAATTTAGGTTTTATGTATTTTATAGCTAATCCACGTTTATTTCTTCAAGGCATTCAAAATGACAATATTAGACATGAAAGAACATCGCTCAAATCAAAAAATTTTGCGTAAAATAGGCCTTAATAATAAATATGACATTTCTATGATCTCTTCTTTTAACATTAAAATATCATTGTTAAGTTTAATTTGTTCTTCTGGAGTATAATTTTTAGAAATCTTTTTCTCCAAAACACTGGCAATAGCCGGTGACGACTTAATTCTTAAATATAAAAGTTTATTATTATCTATATCATTATTACTAATAGCATTGAGAATCATTTTTATGATATAAATGGTTATTTCTATTCTTGAATACTATCTATATCTTTGATCCTAAAATAACTATTAGCGGTACAAACTAAGCCCGCAACTAAAGCAGACACACCTGTAGCAACTACTAACGGAAATACAGTGTCCCTCTTATAGCGCAATCCACATCCGGAATATTGTTTGTAGCATCTTTGTACTCATCAATGTAAGATGAAAATTTTTTATTCGCATTAATACTTATGCCTTGTGAACTAAAAACATCATCTTCTAATGCCCAAATTTCAAAATTATTATTATTAAAAAGTAAAATAAGTAGTAAGGTTAAACTCAATAATTTTTTAAACATAATATAAGCCCTCTTTTATAACCGTAATTTTAGTGTAGCATTGAGATATTTTTGTGTGTAATGTCATAACTTTGCATAGTTATCAATTTTTGTCAACAAAATTCTCTTTTAAACATAAAAGTGTTTATATAAAAAAATAAATTAAACAAATAGTATATCGTTAGAGGAATTTAGCTCAACCAACTGTTTGCCAGGGGAAAAGGGATTTTTCCAGTAAATGGTATTAATTGGTTAGCGCTAATTGGTACAGAAACGTTTGCCACAATGGATAGTGCTATGGCAGTAGAAACCGCTTTGTTAAATTTAGTTTTAGGCATAGATAGTCCTCCTCAAAGTTTATTTGTAAATATAAAAAACCACAAAACAACTATATCCTATTTTTTTCAAAAAAAGCAATATAAAATTCCAATTTTCTCCGTATCATACCAAATTACAATATAGATAAATATGTAATTCATTTTAAATTTCTAAAAAATACAAATTCGTTTTTTCACCGCGGATAAACGTCTAACGGTGATATTTTTTTTGTTTAAAAACATAGAAACGCCCCAAAACAGTCTTGTTTTTACAATAAATCTCATCCAAGTTTCGACGTTGAAATTTAAGGAAAATGGTTAATATTAGTGTAAATAAATCAATTTAGGCAAATACACCAAAATTCATCTTTATTCGTTGTTATTTAATCTTGCATCCCGAGGAAGTACAAAAAAACAAGAAGTGTGTAACCTTTGTCCAAATCAGGTGCAGCGTAGGAAGAGAAGATTTGAGTTTTGCCTAACATAGAAAAATAAAATATCTCTACATA
>FR883819.1 GCA_000435275.1 Clostridium sp. CAG:557 | reverse complement strand
CTGGCATATGGTAAAGGTATTACTTCTGGCTTTGAGTGGCAGTTTTTAGGCAAGCCAGTTTATGTTTCAGAAAATATGCCAGAACCTACAACAGCGGGCAATATTTCTGTTCTTTATGGAGATTTTGCAGGTATGGCAATGAAAATATCTCAAAACTTGGAAATTCAACTCATGCGCGAAAAATATATAGACAAAAACGCAATTGGAATAGTCGGTTGGGCTGAATGCGATTCGAAAATTCAAAATCATCAGATGATTGCTGGCCTAAAAATGGCAGCAACCGTGTGATTAGGGGGATTTTAGATGAGCTATAACACAAAAAACTATTCAGAAAACGGTGACAAGTTGGTTATTGGAGGGAGTCTGGAAGTACTGAACGGAGCTAAGTTAAGCGGTTTCCCTGTTGCAGAAAATCAAGCTTTAAGCGCTGCAACAACAATCGCAGATTTAAAGACAGATTTTAATTCTTTGTTGGAAAAATTAAAAGCCGCAGGGCTTATGGAGAGTGATTAAAAAACTTAAAACTTCGTAAAGAAAGGACGCGTGATGATGAATTCAAATTCAGATGCAACTTCGGACGCGAAGTGCCGGCGCGGGCTCCGCGCAGTTAGTGAGATAACTGTTAAAACTTTGGCCAATTACTTGAAACTTGACTACGGAAGTTTAGC
>FR883818.1 GCA_000435275.1 Clostridium sp. CAG:557 | reverse complement strand
ATTTATGGCAGATTAAAATCAAATCTGAAAAACTGATTTTTGAGACAATTTTAAGTATTTCAACAAAATGTATTGAGCATTTGCAGCCTGCAGCTATTAGCCTTGCAGGCTGTATGTGTTTTTTTGACATCTGCTTTTAAATTCACAACTGTCATTGTATATTTGTCTATTTGAGCGCATATCTTCTTTTGCCTAGTGAATAATTTCGTTGCTGTTAATTTTTGCACTGGGCAGCTCAAATTTATCAGTTGCTTTGTACACTGTGATCGCAGTTTATTTTTTATCAAGCAAGTATTCTTTTTTGCTGCAAAAAACACCATTATATTTGCTATTGTGATTTAATTATGCATGTAAAAAATGTATCAAAGTTTTTTGAAATATTTACATACTAGGCTAAAATGCCAGCCTTTTGAAATAAAGCTCAAAACTTGTTCGTAGAAGAGCAACAACAATGCCGCAGCACTGATACCTTCGCCCACGAAATACGCTGCTACTTTTTGCTGATCCTGTTCCATGTAGCCGGTTGTCTTTTTTTGTGTGATCTTAATGCATTACCGAAAATATGTTTGCAGGATTTTTGAGGTG
>FR883817.1 GCA_000435275.1 Clostridium sp. CAG:557 | reverse complement strand
GTATTGCACGTTATATTGAAACATTTTCGTATCAATAGTCTAGTGATTCGGCAATAGAAAAGTCGCATGAACACTAAAGTTTTTGTGCTTGTGTGATTTTTATTTTTCATATAAATTATAAGGTATCTAACGGATGTCTAACATTTTATTATTTGAACGATCGTATTAGACATATCACTTGCTAAATTTTTCCTCTATCCTGAGTTATATGAGTATAAATGCCCCCTGTGGTTTCAATATCTGCATGGCCTAACCATTCTTGTATATCTTTAAGGTTCCAACCTTTATCGTAAAGAATACTAGCACAGCTATGTCTCAAATCATGGAATCGCATTTTTATAAAATGATTTTTCTGCAAATGCTTTTGAAATGCCTTAGTTACGTAATTTGGATCATAGGGTTTTCCAGTTTCCCAAGTGAAAATATAATCACTTTTTATATACTCATCCCCAAAGAGTTTTTTGTTTTTTTACTGGTCACTTCTTACTTTTAATAAAACTTCTTTCACTTTGGGTAATAGCTCAAATTTACGTTTCCCTGCGTTGCTCTTTGTTTTATCCTTTGAAACTACTGTTAAGTTTCTTACAACTGTGTGGCATATGGATATTTCGTTCTTTTGAAAATCTATGGCATTCCACTTTAGCCCTAAAACCTCGCTTCTTCTTAAACCATAGTATAGTGTAACGTAAATCAAGGATTGAAGACGATGCCCATAGAACATTTTAAGCAATTGATTTGATTGGTCTACATTTAGAAATATCTATTCTGTTGTTCATTACGTTTTGGTAGCGGAACATGTGCTGCAGGGTTTTTATCAATTAATTTCTCAATGAGTGCACTATTCAACGCATTTTTTATCACAATACTATGTTCTTTTATTGATTTATTTGATAGCCCTCCCGCTTTTCCGTAACACCGACCATGGCTAAACTTGTAATTGTAGTAATCAACTATATGTTTAGGTTTTAGATCTTTAATGTTTAGATTTAAAGGTTCGAAGTATGGAATTAAATGTTTTATTGTCGAGTTATAATACCCATCCCATGTGGTCTTTTCAACTTTATTTATCTTTTTTCCTTTCAAGCCAAATTTTCAAATAATTAGTAAATTTAACATCTTCATTTTTTAGTGATAGATCAACTTCATAATATTTATAAATTAAATCATTTAGCATTTTTTCTGCTTTTCTTTTATTACCCTTGACTGGTAAGTTTGTGCTAATCCATTTTTGTTTCCTTTTTCCCTCCTTATCTTTATAATTTAATACACATTGATATATACCTCTTTTTTCTTGTAGGATACCTGCCATTTTTTACCTCATATAATAAGTGATGTTAGACAAGTAACTTACTATTGACATATATATTATACCATAGTAAATTACCTTTTTAAATGCACATTTCGACATTGTTCAATAAATATTTAAGGCGGAAAACCTTTGGTATTTTATATTGTTTGCCTATTTTATGCTTTGGATTTTTTTATTCTTTAATAAAAAATAAGTTGTGTTCTTGCCTACTTTTAAAATCTCCATTATGTCACTAGAACTCAGTACATCTGGATAGCTTTTATGATGGCATCCCTTATTTTTCTCGCTCAGATTCATATATCGTAAGTGCCACAGAAACGATCGCAGCTGTCTCCGTTCTAAGAATTCTCTTTCCTAGTGAACATATCTTGCCGCCCAATTTTGTTACTTCCTCCACTTCAAAAGCTTCAAATCCGCCTTCTGGCCCTACAAAAACTGAAACTGATTGTGATTTACTTTTTAAAATATCTGTCAAAACTTGCCCATTATCTTCATAAAAAAGTATAATTTTATCGCAATTTTTCGCAAAAACTACCGCATCTTTAAAACTTAGCGCCGGAAAAATTTTCGGAATACAACCTCTGCCGGACTGTTTGGCAGCTTCTAACGCTATTTTTTGCCAACGTTGAATTTTCTTTTCCAAAGACTTTCCATCTGGTCTAGATACACACCGGCTAGTAAATACTGGTACAATCGCAGTTACTCCAACTTCTACCGCTTTTTGTACAATCAAGTCCATTTTATCACCTTTTGGAATTCCTTGGAAAAGTGTAACCTTAAAATGTGGTTCTGATTCGCACTTCTGAGTTTTTACAAGCTTAACTTGTACCGAATTTTTATCGAAGTTTGTTATTTTGCAATGATAGTCCACCTCATCGTGGCACAAAATCAACATTTCATCACGCTTCATGCGTAATGATTTCATAATATGACCCGCATCCTCACCGGTAATTTCAAAAAAATCCACAACAGGTTTATCAACAAAAAAACGTGGCATAATCATCATTCCAATCATAAAATCATCGTAAACAACTTAATTTTATGATATATTTCTTCAAGAATCAACCACTTCTAATTCTTTAACTAAGTAGATAGCCTTTTCATTTTTTAAATTTCCCTTGCTTCGGTTCAAAATTTTATTGCGAACCTTTATCAAACGAATACGATTATACCTTTGAATGCAAATGTATGGAAAATTTATCAATAGCACCAATAAAGAGAATATCAATCCCGTTACAAACTTATTTACAAATACTAGTAAAATCGCTACCCACATACAATTTCTGTGTGCCCATTCAGCTCGACAAGTTTCCAAAATAAACCTGTTTATATAATCTAATGACATATTGTTTAGATTTTTTTTAGAGAAGCCTTTTTTAGATACATATTGTGGCAAAATATCCTTCCAAGCCTTAATATCAAGCCTTTTATTATACCAGGCTCCATTATCCTCCCAGTATTTTATTTCGTACATATACTTTTTGTAATCAAAATGGCTTTCGTTTAAAATTCTACAAGCACAAAATATAATAAAATCCCAAACCAGAATAAACACTATATTAAGTGCAATTATTTCAAACAAATTCTTATTTATCATCATTTTCGTGCACCTCTTTTCTTAAAATTGCCGTATAATAAGCTATTTTTCCCTGAAAAAACATTAAAATATCGTTCTTTTATAAAAAATTATAAGTAACAATTTGACATATTGCAATATCAAATTTACAATATAACTATACTTTTTTTGGAGGTTTAAAATGAATTTCAAAAAATCATCGGGCTCTTTTAACATAAATTTGATTGCTCGTGAACTCATTGATTTGTTAAATGAAAAAAATTTAAAAATAGCCACTGCAGAAAGTTGTACTGGTGGCTTAATCTCTAAGCTTATAACCGATATTCCCGGCGCTTCTCATGTTTTTGAATGCGGAATTTGCGCTTATTCTAATCCCATAAAAGAAAAATTGCTTTCGGTTTCTAGTCGCACTTTAGACCTTCACACCGCGGTTTCTAAAGAAACTGCTATGGAAATGGCTGCAAATGTTCGAAAACTCGCAAATGCCGACATAGGCCTATCTACCACAGGATATGCCGGCCCAAAATCATCAGATCTTGACGAAAGTGTCGGTTTGGTCTACATCGGGCTCTCTAACATGACAAAAACTACTTATGTCAGACTGAATTTAACCAAAGAAAAGCCATATGAACGCGATTATATCCGGATTTATTCCGCTTACAATGCTTTAGCCGCCACCTTAAATTTAATAAAAACCGGAGTGATTAAATGAAGCGTTCTGCCGGAATTTTGTTGCATATTTCATCTTTACCCAGCCCATATGGAATCGGTACACTCGGTAAAGCTGCTTTTGATTTTGTCGACTTTCTAGAGGATGCCGGTCAGTCTTATTGGCAAGTTTTGCCTATTGGGCCTACCGGTTACGGAGACTCGCCTTATCAATCTTTTTCTGTACACGCCGGGAATCCCTATTTCATCGACCTCACGTCACTTTGCAACGATGGACTATTAGAACGTCAAAAGTGCGATGAAGTCGACTGGGGTGCGGATTCTCACTATATCGACTTTAAAAAAATTTATAACAATAGATTTAAAATTTTAAAAGAAGCCTTTATTAACTTTTCTAAAACAGAAAATAATCAGTTTAAAAAATTTGTAACAAATAATAATTTTTGGTTAAAAGATTATTCTTTGTATATGGCTGTAAAATCTTATTTTAATATGTTTCCATGGTACGAATGGCCTGACAATGCGATCCGTAATAGGTATAAAAGTGCCGTAAAAAAATACTCTGAACTTTTGGCATGCGAAATAAAATTTCACAAATTTTTGCAATATTTATTTTATCTTCAATGGGAAAAATTAAAATTATATGCAAATTCTCACAATATAAAAATAATCGGCGATATTCCAATTTACGTTGGCCTAGATAGCGCTGACACATGGGCCCACCCTGAAATTTTCTGGCTTGACAAAGACAGAAAACCCGTAAAGGTTGCTGGTTGTCCTCCAGACGGTTTCTCTACAGAAGGTCAGCTTTGGGGAAACCCTCTTTACAATTGGAGAATTTTGAGGGAACACGGCTACAGTTGGTGGATTGACCGGATAAAAACTGCCAATAAACTTTTTGATGTTACTAGAATAGACCATTTTCGCGGTTTTGACTCTTATTATGCTATAAATTATTTAGAAAAAAACGCCATCAATGGCGAGTGGCTGCCGGGACCCGGCATAGATTTATTCAAAAAAATAAAAAAAAAATTAGGCAATATTGACATCATTGCTGAAGATTTAGGCTTTTTAACGCCTGCTGTAAAAAAACTTTTAAACGATACCGGATTTCCCGGCATGAAAATTCTTCAATTTGCATTTGACCCTAGGGAAGAAAGCGATTATTTACCTCACAATTACACCCAAAACAGCGTGGTTTATACTGGCACACATGACAATGATACTATGGTGGGTTGGATTAAAAATTGCCCAAAAGAAATTGTTGATTACGCAAAAGAATATGGCAACTTATCTGAAAAAGAAGGCTATAATTGGGGATTCATACGACTTTGTTATTCCAGTATTAGTAAAACAGCAATCATTCCCATACAAGATTTTTTAGGCTTAGACTCATCTGCACGAATGAATATACCTTCTACATTGGGAGGCAACTGGACTTGGCGTGCCGATTCTGAGAATTTTTCACAAAAATTGTCTTTCAAAATAAGGCATATTACCGAACTTTATGGAAGGATTTAAGATTTAAAAATGAATTTAGATTTGTTAAAAAATTTAAAAATTACAGCTAAAAATATGTATTTAAAGGAGATTTCTCAACTTTCTGACACAGAATTACATAATGTTATTTCAAAGGTCATCATGGGAAAAATTTCTGAAAATTGGCATAAAGCTCAAGCTGCACAGCTTCAAAAAAAACAAGCATTTTATTTTTCTGCGGAGTTTTTAATGGGACGTTTAGTACAAAATAATCTATTGGCACTAGGTTTAACTGACAAAATAAAATTCTGTTTAAAGACTTTGGGCATTAATTTGAATAAAATGGAATGCATTGAAGACATGGCTCTTGGAAACGGCGGTTTAGGACGCCTTGCTGCATGTTTTTTAGATTCTGCAGCCACTCACAAAATTCCACTTAATGGATATGGCATTCGTTATCAATATGGTCTATTCAAACAGAGTTTCGTCGACGGTAAACAAGTTGAAACTTCTGATAATTGGAAGACGTTTGGAGATCCTTGGTCAATTAAATCTGAAAATGATTCTGTTTTTGTTGAATTTGCCGATTTAACTGTAAAAGCTGTACCATACGACGTTCCAATAATTGGTTATAAATCTAATAATATCAACACTTTAAGACTTTGGCAAAGTGAACCAATTAATGAATTTAATTTTAAACTCTTTAATGAACAAAAATATGCTCAAGCCGCAGACGAAACTCGCAGGGCCCACGATATCTGTAAAATTCTTTACCCAAACGATTCTACAGATGAAGGTAAAAAATTACGTTTACGTCAACAATATTTCTTTTGTAGCGCCTCTTTGCAAGATATTTTGAAAAAATTCAAATCTATTCATGGCAATAAATACAATGAATTGCCAAATTTTTGTGCAATTCAACTCAATGATACTCATCCTGTAATTTCTATTCCGGAATTAATCCGACTTTTGTTGCATAAAGGAGTCAGCTTTGAAGCAGCTCTTAGCATATCTCAAAAAATATTTTTCTACACAAACCATACTGTTATGTCAGAGGCATTAGAGACTTGGGATACCGCATTAATAAGCGAAATTCTTCCTGAAATTTTTTCGGTAATTCTTAAAATAAATGAAAAGTTAATAAACGAGTTAAATTTAAATACAATTAGTAATATTTCAGACAATTTGTTAATAATCCAAGATAAAAAAATTCATATGGCAAGATTAGCTTTCTATATTTCGAAGTATACAAACGGCGTTGCCAAGATTCACACTGATATTTTGAAAACTCAAATCTTTAAAGATTTAAACTTACATTTTCCTCATAAAATAAAAAATATAACTAACGGTATAACGCCTCGAAGGTGGCTGGCACTTTCTAATCCCGAACTTTCTGCGCTTATCAGCAGTCTTATCTCCGATAACTGGATTACAGACCTAACTAAACTGGAAAAACTAAAAAAATTTTGTAGTGAACCTTCGATAATCAAAAAATTTAATTCTATAAAAGAAATAAAAAAACAACAATTATGTGATTATATCAAGGAAAAAGAAGGCGAATTTTTAAGGCCTGATTTTATTTTCGACGTTCAAATTAAACGTATGCATGAATACAAACGCCAGTTATTAAATGCTTTTTCTATATTAGAAATTTATTTTAGAATTAAAGACGGTGAACTACAAGATTTTTACCCCACGGCTTTCATTTTTGGAGGTAAAGCCGCACCAGGTTACACGCGGGCCAAGAGCATTATTAAATATATTAATGAAATAAAAAATCTTATCAACAATGACCCTGATGTCAACAATAAAATGAAGGTAATTTTTGTGTCAAATTATGACGTTTCATATGCTGAAAAAATTATTCCTGCTGCTGACATTTCAGAGCAAATTTCTACCGCGGGAACTGAAGCTTCCGGCACCGGAAATATGAAACTTATGCTGAACGGAGCCGTTACTTTGGGGACTTTTGACGGTGCTAACATCGAAATTGTTAAACAGGCGGGATTGGAAAACAATTACATTTTTGGTGCAACGGTAGATGAAATCAATATTCTAAAAAATAATTATAACCCACAAGAAATTTATGATAAAAATCTTCAAATTAGGCGCATCTTAAACACTTTAGTCGATGGTACTTTCGACTCCGGTTCGCCCAATAACACTGATTTTCAAGAATTATTCGATTCCATTTTAAAAGGCGCTTCTTGGCATGCCCCAGATGCTTACTTTCTTTTACAAGACTTGCCTGATTATGTTAAAACCAAAATTAAAGCTATCAATGATTACAAAAATCGTTTTAAATTTGGTCAAATGTGTTTAAAAAATGTCGCTTCTGCTGGATTTTTTTCTAGCGACAGAGCCATCAAAGAATATGCTGAAAATATTTGGAAGATTTAAAATTTTACTACATTTTTATAATTTAGATGCTGCATAAGGTGATCTAGGTATAGGATTCATATTTTCAATTTTGGGCAAAAGTGGTGTATTTCCATATGCAGAAGAAGACGCTGCTTGAACTGCTCTTTTTACGTTATTAGGTCTAACACACGCAAAAAGTAAATTTACAGTAGCATTAATATTATTAAGGTTTGTTTTAATTGGATCCTCTATAGAACGTGGAACTGAAGGTAAAGTAGCCTGATGAATTACGTAATTAATATTTTTAACGGCCATACGCGTTATTTCATAATCGATTAAATCTCCGTTGATAGATTCTATTTCGTTTAAATATTTGTTTAGGTTTTCTTTCTTCCCTGTAGACAAATTATCTATTACTCTAACTTGCTCACCATTTTCCACTAACTTAGCCAACTATGTTAGATCCAATAAAACCTGCTCCGCCTGTCACTAAGTATCTCAATTTATTATAACCCCCAATACGTTAGTCCTAGATCTTTGGCTTTTTTAGAATTAAAAAATTCCTTCATATCAATAAGAATACAATCTTTATTTTTTATTTTGATGTCTTCTAACACTATTCTTCTAAATTCTTTATGAGCCACTGCTAAAATGATTGCATCAAAGTTTTTGCTAAATTTTCAACTTTTGAATTTCTAAAATCATTTACATTCTCTTTAAAGCAATGGCCTAATATCAGTATTTTACACTCTTTGATATGTTTACCTTGTTTATTTAAAATGCTACACGTTTTATCAGCAATATATGAAGCCATATTTTCATTTATATTTCTGCTCGTTTTTATTAATTTTGGAGAAAAATTATAACCTTTAGCTTTATCAATTAAATAATAAGGATCTATTTCTATACAATGTCCCCCAACTAATCCAGGTTTAAAATTTATAAAGTTCCACTTAGTTTTAGCCGCTTTTAAAACATCCCTTGAAGCTATCCCCATTTTATTTAATAAAATTGTAATTTCATTGATAAACGCTATATTAACATCTCGTTGAGTGTTTTCAACAATTTTGGACGCTTCTGCAATTTTTATGCTCTTAGCTTTATAAACTTTTTTTACAATTAATGAATATAATTTATAAATTTCATTTAAAGAGTTTTTATCTATAGAAGATACAACTTTTGTAATATTATTTAGTTTGTGATATTTATCCTCCGTATTTATTCTTTCGGGAGAATATCCGATTTTAAAATTTTGTTTGCATTTAAGATTTGAATATTTCTGTAAAATAGGAACACATATTTCTTCAGTAAGACCAGGAAAAATTGTAGATTCATAGATTACATAATCGCCCTTATTTAAAAATTTTCCAACTAATTTGCTAGCCTCTATTATCATATTCAAATTTGGTTTTCTATTTTTATGTATTGGAGTTGGTACAGCGATTATATAACATATAGCGTTTCGTAAATATTTTTTCATTAGTAAATAAAATATTTTTACATGTTTTATTAAAGTAAACTATTTTATCTTTATTTATGTCAAAAGCAATAGCTAATAGGAGCCAAACGTAATCTGAACCAATTATTGTTAAACAGCTTATCGGATGACAGCTCAAGTACCGAAGCAACATTTAACATAGGCCAATATAATTCGCAAATTCACTCTATTGAGTCATGGAAAAAAATTCAAACCTCAGTCTCTGCAACTCCCATGAATTGTGGCGGCACGGGTGCAACCACAAAAACTTGCACGATAAATTCAAAGGCTTTAATTTCTGATATAGAATACGGCAAATGCACCAACTGAAGGCTTTCGTCACAGTCTGATTGTCAATAAATCGGATAATGGGAACTGTGTCCAGCAAATTGCTATAAAAGAATCAAGTTATGAAGTATATGTACTGAAGACATCAATGTTTTTATTTACACAAAGTTTATAAATACGAAGTATAACAAGAATTTGAATGTTGATTCGGCGTATGCATATATAAAAAGTTTATCGATATTTGAAGATGCGATTGACATTTGAGCTTTGTAAATGAATGAACCCCAAAAGGCAACAAACCTGTGTTTTTAGATGTTTGTAGAAGGAGGAGATATGTTGAAGAAAGTATTTATCGGAGTAGGCCGCGGAGACACAAATTCAGGAGCGGTCGGGCTATTTGGTTGAAAAAGATGTTAACTTAGTGGAACCTTTAGCTTGCAAAGATTTTTTAGAAACGCACGGTATTGAGGTTTTGATGTCACGGGCAATAGATGAAAATGACCCGGTAACTGATGAAATCAACGAATGCAACGCCTTTGAGCCGGATTTAGCAATAGATGTGCACAATAGTGCGACACGTTCCTAACTGAAAAGGTTAGGCACTAAAACAAGAACGTAAAGTTAGTTTTAGTAGAACTGATAATCCGATGAGTGGAATGAGGGAGTAACGCCCTGAAACGCTCACACTGATACTCCGACTGGCTCTGCCGAGAAGGCAGATGTTCAGAAGCTCGGTGAAGTCGGCAGAGAGTGACCGTAAGTTGTGATAAAATAACACGAAAGTTGTCTGGAGGCAGATGGCGTCACCTATATGCCGGGTGTCTAAAAAGTATTTATGGAGAGAATGAGGTAAAACTCTGACGAACATGCGAATGTACGGGTCTAAGGCATGAATATGTAGAAATGCATATACCTGCAAAAGCGGGTGCTAGTGAGGATAAGTAAAAATTGTTGTTATGAAAATCCTTGCTCCATTACAGGTGGAGGCAAGCTAGCAGGCTCATAGTGTGCTCCTAAGGATATATGTAAAGATAGGATTATCGGAACGTGGGAAGCTATGCAACGCAGAGATGTGGAGGCGACGAAGAAAATAAGCGTCCAGTGCATAGTGAAAGCGATGGCACGACCTGAGAAATTTCTGTAATGGAAATGGAGGAACAGCCATTAGTCAAACTTAAGGAAAAGAAAAAAGGGTAAATAACACAGCTTCGAGTAAGACAAAGAAAATCTGAACGTGACAGGGGATGATGCCTGTGTTCGTTTCGAGAAAGCAGAAGAAAATAAAACACAAAAAACTGCGACACAATGAATATTATAACCTGCAGGAAACTTTCGATACGCTGTATGCGAAGAGCAAAGTCGGAGAAGTTTTTAATAATCTAATGGAAATAATTTCGTCTGAAGAAAATATAAAACTAGCATACAGAAATATAAAGAGGAATACAGGAAGTAAAACAAGTGGCGTGGATAAACTAACGATCAAAGATATTGAGAGCATAGCCAGTGATGACTATGTAAAAATTGTGCAAAAAAAGATGTCTTGGTACAAACCGAGAGTAGTGAGACGAGTTGAAATTCCGAAACCAAATGGGAAAATGAGACCACTTGGTATACCGGCGATTTGGGATAGAATCGTGCAGCAATGCATCCTGCAGGTTTTAGAGCCAATCTGCGAAGCAAAATTCTACAGAAGCAGTTATGGGTTTAGACCAAACAAATCAGCAGAGAACGCGATAGCAGATTGCTATAAAAAGATCCAGCGGCAAAAAATCCATTTTGTGGTGGATATCGATATAAAGGGATTCTTTGATAATGTGAACCATACAAAATTAATAAAACAAATGTGGCACATGGGGATCCGCGACAAAAAGCTGATTTGTATAATCAAAGAAATGCTAAAAGTTCCGATTATTATGCCAAATGGCGAGAAAATCTGGCCAACGAAAGGAACACCACAAGGGGGAATTCTATCGCCGCTTCTATCAAATATCGTGCTAAATGAACTCGATTGGTGGATAGCATCACAGTGGGAAAATATCCTTACCAAACATCGGTATGCTCCGAAAATAAACTATAACGGCAGTTTAGATCAAGGCTCCAAGTATCGTATGTTAAAGAAAACGCACTTGAAAGAGATGTGGATAGTGAGATACGCTGACGACTTCAAAATATTCTGCCGGAAAAGAAGTGATGCCGATAAAATATTTATTGCTGTGAAACAATGGCTAAGAGATCGTTTGAAATTAGAGATAAGCGAAGAAAAATCGAAAGTGGTAAATTTAAAACGGAATTATTCAGAATTTCTAGGGATAAAATTAAAGATTGTCAAGAAAGGTAGAAAATATGTCATAAGGTCACACATGTGTGACAAAGCGATGAAGCGAACTGTGAAAAATCTGAAAAATCAGATCAAAGAAATCCAATCTCCCGGAAATGAAAAGGAAGAATGGAGAGCTATAACACAGTACAACTCGATGGTTATTGGAATTCATAACTATTATAGAATGGCAACAAATATTAGCCTAGATATGACAAAAATATCCCGAAATATAGACACTGTGGTAAAAAATCGACTGAGAGAACGAGCTAAGAAATCTGGGAGTTTGGAGAAATATCAGTATATAAGAAGCCGATATGGGAGAAGCCGACAAATGCGTTTTGTAAATGGAATTCCCCTATGTCCAGTTGGTTATATTCAAACTAAAGCTCCAATGTTTCAAAAACGCAAGGTTAACAAATATACTGTGGAAGGCCGGGAGGAAATTCACAAGAAACTAGGGATAAACATGTCAATTTTCCATGAACTCATGGAACAAAACGAGTCCCTAGGAAGTGTGGAGTACATGGACAACAGGATATCGCTTTACGTTGCGCAAAATGGAAAATGTGCAGTGACCGAAAAGGTACTGAATATCGATGATATTAATTGTCATCATAGATTGCCTCGAGAGTTAGGCGGTGGAGATAATTATTCTAATCTGATCATCATGTGTAAAGAAGTGCATATCTTGATTCATGCAACAGAAAAAGCCACTATAGCGTACTATTTGGAACATTTGAAACTCGATAAATCTCAGTTATCAAAAATTAATAGACTCAGAAAATTAGCACAATTAGAAAAAATTTAGATTTCAGAAAAATCTGCGATTTCAAACGTGTAAATTTACTTTATTTTTATAAAACTTAAATTTGATGGAACGCCGTGTGCGGTGAAAGT
>FR883816.1 GCA_000435275.1 Clostridium sp. CAG:557 | reverse complement strand
TGATATGCTACCCATAAAGTAGACAGGTAAAAAATAAAAACTGTTTACGAAATGGGGGCATATTTTTATGTATGAAGAAAAGAAGAAAAAGGAAATAAAGCCGGAAGAGAAGATAAAAGCAGTAAAAGAATTAATGGTAGGTGAAATATCACAAGAGAAGATAGGCAAAAAATATGGAGTTAATCGAGACACAGTACGGAGATGGTATATAAAATATACAGCATTTGGAGAATCGGTATTTACGCAAAATTGTCACAATATTATATACACAGCAGAGTTTAAAAATAAAGTAGTTAAATCCTACCTCAATGGAGATGGATCCTACAAAGATATAGCCATAAAATTTAAAATTCATAGTTCAACAACTATTTTAAAATGGGTAAAGGAGTATAATAGAGGCAAAACTTTTACAGATTTTAAAAGAGAGGCGACACGTAAGATGGTGAATGGGAAAGGTAGAAAAACAACGTATGAAGAGAGATTGGAGGCGGTCAAATATTGTTTTGAAAACAAAAACGATTATGTG
>FR883815.1 GCA_000435275.1 Clostridium sp. CAG:557 | reverse complement strand
AAAACAAGGTAGTCTTTGACACTACCAATAATTATTAAGGGGTTTTGAAATGAATATTTTTAAAGACATGGAAGTGCTGTTTATTGGACCTAGTTGTGAGTACATTACGAAATATGCACGTGACTTTTGGAAATTATCTGGTGAAATACGGAAAGATCTCGGAGAAAGAGGATATTATTTAGATCAGTACTTATCAAAAGTCGTTGAGGTTTTGGCACGCATTGATTTAATTACTGTAGGAGGAATAACAGATGATGTATGCTGGAAAGTTCTTGCGGACTGTTACATATTGTGTGGAACGAAAGAGAAAAAGGAAAAAAGTGAATTTTTTGATATATCTAAAAACTATATTAAAAATCACAATACGAATTTTATTAATAGGCACTCGAAGGTACAATTTTATGCGGGTAATATTTTAATAAATCACTTGAACATTTTTACTGAAAAAGTAAAACATATTTATATGAAAAACGTTTTGTCGAGAATTGATTATCCTGTATCTAATAAGATGTATGAAAAAATATCTAACATCATTGGTGGAGAGCGTATGGAAAAATTAAATGATGAAATGTGCGAGGCATTTGCGTTTGGCCCAATTATGGTATCAGCAGCACAACAAATTGTAATTAGAGGACTTGAAATGCTTTGTTATGTAGACCCTGAAAGCTCTAAAAAACTATACCAGTTCATGTTGGAGGGAAATTTATAACGAATAACTTCAAATCAGCATGTACAGATGTTATTTGGAGAAAACATAAAATCTGCCAATCTCAGGACAGATTTTATATTTGTTGTGGTTTATAAATTTTTAAGGTTATGGTATAATAAAAAAATAAGAAATAGTGGTGATAAAATGGAGCTGGCTAATTCAAATAAAGATGAATTAAATCAAAATTTTGAAAGAATAATTGAAATAATAGAAAATTCACGTAGAGATGCTTTTAAAGCTGTAAATCGTGAACTTATAAATATGTATTGGGAAATAGGCAAATTTGTAAGTGAGAAAGTTAGCAAAAATGAATGGGGTAAATCTGTAGTTAAAGAGCTTTCTGATTTTATACAACATAAGAACGAAGGTATTAAAGGATTTTCCGCTTCTAATATTTGGCGTATGAAACAATTTTACGATACATATTGCAAAAATGAAAAACTCGCAACACTGTTGCGAGAAATTAGTTGGTCAAATAATATATTGATTATGGCAAGAGCAAAAAGCAATGAGGCAAGAGAATTTTATCTTAGACTATGTATCAAAAATAAGTATTCGGCACGTGAGCTTGATAGACAGATGGATAGTATGTTATTTGAAAGAACGATGCTTTCTGATAAGAAGAATGAATTGTTTATTTCAAAAAATAAAAGTCTTTCATGTTTGCGAGATAACTATGTGCTAGAGTTTTTAAATTTACCCAAGAATCATAAAGAAAAAGATTTGAGAAAATCCATCGTTTCAAATATTAAAGACTTTATACTTGAGTTTGGAAAAGATTTCACATTCGTAGGAGAAGAGTATAGAATTCAGGTAGGAAACACAGACTTCTTTATAGATTTGTTGTTTTATAATAGGGAATTATCATGTTTAGTTGCCATAGAACTTAAGACAGAAAAATTTAAGCCTGAACATTTAGGACAGCTCAACTTTTATCTTGAAGCGCTTGACCAAGATATAAAGAAAGAAAATGAAAATCCAAGTGTCGGTTTGATTTTATGCACAGATAAAGATGACACTGTGGTCAAATACGCTTTAAACAGAAATTTATCTCCGACTTTGATTGCCGATTACCAGCTTTGTCTTCCTAACAAAGAAATACTGGAAAACAAGCTGCGTGAAATCGCTGAATCTGCTGAGTCGAAGGAAAATGAAGAATAAATATGGTGTTTTTATAGGTGTGTGCATACTTCCGCACGGTTACAAAAGAATTTTTTACACTTTCGAACGGTTAATGATAAACCGTGTGTTTGTATCAAAACTTAAGTGATTAGACAAGTGAAACTCCGCATCATTGCTGAGAAATTGACATATTTTAAATTTATTTAATTGGTAACTTTAATAAAGGTTTCTACGAATTTTCTCAAGCCATAAAATTATAAATTGAAACGCTTTTATAAAGAGAAAGTATGCTGGATATCTTTGGCCATATTATTTTTTCTTGTGTTGCTAATACGGGCATAAATATCAGCTGTGGTTTCTATGTCTGTATGAACTTGCCAGGTTTGAATATCTTTTAGTTCTCAACCTTTGCCATACAGAATACTTGCACAGCTGTGCCGCAAATTATGGAACCGCATCTGTGGAACCCTATTTTTAATAAGTACCTTTTGAAATTTCCGGGTTATATAGTCCGGCCTATAAGGTTTGCCATCTGGCTAAACAAAAATGTATTCAGTGTTTTGATATTCTTTACCGAATATTTTTTTGTTTTTCTGTGATTTCTTTATTTCTGGAAGTAAAGTGTTCCCTGTTTCCAGCTGCGGTTTTTATTTTGCCCTTTGCTACAATTGTTGTATGTTTTACAACGGTGTGTTTAATTTCAAGTGTGTCGTTCTCAAAATCTATGGTATTCCATTTTAAACCTAAAACCTCGCTTCAGCGTAATCCGTAATATAAAGTTGTGTAAATCAAAGGTTGCAGATGATGGCTTCTAAAAAATTTTAGAACTTCATTTGCACTTTTAGCGTCCAGAAAAACGCTTTTCTTTTCTTCATTCTCTTTTTTAGGTAAAGGAACTTTTGAAGCTGGGTTGCGCAAAATTAACTCATAAAAAGCAGCCCCATCTAAAACAATTTTTATGATGAATCCCAACTTTTTAACGCTCAAATAAATAACCTGCCTTTGCCATCACAACGGCCATTTTTGAATTTACTTTCATAAAAATCTGCAATATGTGAAGGCTTTATTTCTGAAAGCTTAAGTTTTTTCTTTTCAAAATAAGGGATAGATATGGTTGTCTATCAGCGTTTTATAGCCTTCAAACGTTACCGTTTCGACCTTATTTTCTTTTTCTCCAACCATTGTATTAAATAATTTGTAAACAAAGTGTCTGATGGTTCTGTAGCTGCTTCTTTTTCTTCGTATTCAGTTATCAACTTGTTTAAAAAATCCATAGCCTTATATTTGTTGCCTTTAACTTTTAGCTTCGTTGAAACCCACTTTTGCTTATATTTGCCGCCCTCTTTCAAATTTAACACTGCGTAAAATGCATCCTTTTTAATTTTTAAACAACCTGTCATAAATGTACCCTCCTAAATTGCATGGACACATTCTCTAATATAATATTTGTCAAAGAAACGTGTTAACTGCACTGTAGATACTCGATGATAAAACGTTTCGGGATTCGATATTGTCTACCGACCTTGATACTTTTTATTCCTCCGGATTGAAGTAAAAAATATGTTGTTTTTTTGCCAATATTAAGCATCGTCATTAATTCGTTTATTGAAACGACGTCTGGATAATTTGTAAACATTTTTTTCAAGATTTAATCATCCTTTGCTTTAAATTTTTTAGTATTTCAGCCTGCTGTTGGTAAGACAGCATCACACGAATTTCACGTCCCCGCAACTTAAGCTAGAAAGAAAATTT
>FR883814.1 GCA_000435275.1 Clostridium sp. CAG:557 | reverse complement strand
CCCTAAGAACCCACAAGGGAGCAGTCCCTTGACCCGTTTTCGTGCTCTGCCCGAACCTGTCCTCGCCGGAAGGCAAGAAAAGGGCACAACGCCCTTTTCTACAGGAACAGGATAATCCGCGAGCCTTATGTCAATAGACTTTCGCGGCATATCCTCACAGCCGGTGCTGCCGTCTGTTCCGGTATTCCACGGTTCTATTGACAACAGCTCCGCTCCATGACAGCTGCATTGTTTTTCTGCATATTTAGGATTGTCTGCTGGCCGAGGAAGATAAGGAGCTGCCATTTGCCCGGCATGTTGTCTGCGCCTTGCAGCATTTCCACTTCGTTGAGGACTTTGTATTTATTATGTTTATGAGGGCGCAGGAAGTTGTAATAGGCAACCCAGAGAGTCAGGTCGTAGTTGGCACCGTCGATGCCGTCAAAGCCGTTTGTGTGGCGGTAGGAAGCCTTGTAGGTGCGGTTGAGCCGTTCGATCATCTGCTTGAACGGTCGGTGTTCCGTGGAAACAGCGTCGTCGTTGGTAAGTCCGATGACCTGTGTGACCTTGAAGGTAAAGGCTTTGCCGAACTTTTTGGCAAACTCCATGGCGGCGAGGGGATAGGCACTGTAGCCGTCAGCGATGAACTTGAACTTTTCAGGGAGTTTTGCAAGTCCCCGGAAGGCCATGCGCATGGCAAGGATGCAAGGGCCGACGCCGCGGCTGTCGGACACCTGGTAGCCG
>FR883813.1 GCA_000435275.1 Clostridium sp. CAG:557 | reverse complement strand
CGCGGCTGTCGGACACCTGGTAGCCGATGATGGACCGGGTGGCGGCGTTCATGATGAGCCAGACGTAGGTTTTGATGCCGCGGATTTTGATATAGGTTTCATCAGCGGTAAATACTTCCCCTTTTTCGTAGGGGTATTGATCGACAAAGGGCTTGACGCAGATGGTGGCAGTCTTGCAGTAGTTGGCTATCTGCTGGTGGGAGATGCTGATGTTGTACAGGTCTTTCAGGGCTTGCGAGGTTTTGCGGAGGGAAAGGCCCAGATTGACATGCAGTGTCAGACATAAAGACATGACATGGGCATTGTGTTTGCTGAATTTGAGGGAAGAAGCATTCCTGGGCAGGGTATTTAGATCCATGCTGAAAAAATCCATCATAAATTCACGGTAGATGTAGTGAAGTTTATATTTATTTTTGCCGTAGTCTTCCTTAAGGTCTGCTTCATCCACCTTTCTAAGGTTATGGAGATAGTAGGGGCATTTGGGATTGACGCATTTATGGAGGATGAAATGCTTTCTGTCTTTCTTTGGAACAAGGGCGTTTCCGCAGTGCGGACAGCGCAGTTTCACGGAAGAAAATTTGCTTTCTTCCGGCGAGAACCTGGCGGAGCAGACTTTGCACAGGAGTTGTCCTTTGGAGCCGTTGTTTTTGTAGAGGTATGGCTGTGGGGCATTACAGCGGGGACAGGAGCAGTCCTCCGGGATGTCGCATTCTGAGCGTCTGCTGACAGGCCGGATTTTCTTTCCGTAGCGTTTCTCAAAGTAAGGGATCAGTTCCTTGTAAGTCCAGTCCTGTCGGAAGTCGGTGACGAGAGGGAGTTCATCAATTTTGAACTTCTGGTATTTTTGGGAATGGGAGTCATCAAAAGCCCACTGTTTTAGGGGAATATATCTGCAGATGAAGTTAATCAGCCAGCAATTCTGCTGGTAAAGGTATTGAATAACAGAAAGTAAGTATTGTATAATGTCCATGAGCATTGCCTCCTTTGGTTGATCGATTTTTTAGACGAGGACATTATACCAAAAAAGGGAGGTCAATGCTCTTTTTATTTGAATCTTCCATAAAATCAAGGTTTAAGCAATAAAAAAACAAGGTAGTCTTTGACACTACCAA
>FR883812.1 GCA_000435275.1 Clostridium sp. CAG:557 | reverse complement strand
GATGACAAGCAAGAAAGTATCTGATATAAGGCGTATGAAAATAAGTAAAACAGACAGAAAAGATAAAAAAACACATGCCGATCAAGATAAAACCAGCAAAAATATCAAAGCAGAAATTCTTGAATGCATTATTATATGGTAGAAAACGGATGCAGGTGAAGAGTATTACCCCAAAAAATCTGGGAACTGTCATACAATTTACATGAAGTTTAGCAAACAGACGAAAAACGGAACCATACAGAGAATTTTCGAGGAGCTTCAAGGGCAGAAAATTATCGATGCTCAAAGTGAAGTTTTGTGCTTGGATAGCACCAATATCAAGGTCCATCCTAATGCTTCCGGAGCCACCAAAAAACAAGTGGTAAACAAAGCATTGGACGCTCAAAAGGAAGCTAACAACGAAGGTACACGCAGTTTGTGTATTTGAAAAAATTGCCTTAAAGATTCAATTTTCAGCAGGAAACCGTCATTACGCGCCAGAAGGCTAAAAATTTATCGAATCGCTTAGTTGTAAGGCCGAGTGCTATTTGTTTATGGACCGTGTTTACGAAGATAATAAAACTCAAGCTCTTGCACTTATGCAAGAGCTTATTCTTGTTGTTCCTTCGAATAACAGCAGAAAATTTCCTTAGCAATATAACGCAGAACTTTACAAACGTCGCAACGAAGTTGA
>FR883811.1 GCA_000435275.1 Clostridium sp. CAG:557 | reverse complement strand
ATGATAGAGTTAACATCTTATTTGGTAAAACAAATGTTATTTATAAGGATGTGTTTAATTATGATACACCACAAATTAAAAAAGATGACAGCAATTGTGGCATCTTTTTCAATTGTATCTACCGTTTCACCAAAAGCCTACGCTAGCAATTTTGTTGTTCCTCGTGCAATGTCTCAGAGAGCTATGTCGATCGCTCAAATGCATTTCCCGCCTAACTTTGCCATGAAAACTTTTGGTACCTCCAATTTTGATTTTGGAGATTCAAAAAAAATAGCATTTAAAAGTAATGAATTTATTGACTTTACCCAAGGCTATTTATCTGTAGTTAATTGTGACACCTTAGATAGTATTAAACTCGAAAAAGCACTTGGCGGGCAGCCTAAGGAATATATAAAAAAAATAGCTATGATAAATTGTAAGGCAATCGATGAGTCTTTATTTTCTGGTTGTATTAGTTTAACGGAAGTCGCTATCAAAAATTGCAATAAAATTGGTCCTGCTGCGTTCTATAGCTGTGTGAATTTAAAAGAAGTGACAATCTCAAGTTGTAACGAAATTGGTGATTCTGCATTTTATGGCTGTACCGGCCTAAATACTGTAAAGTATGAAAAATCTACCGAACCAAATCACGGTGCTAATGTGTTTACAAATTGTCTAAATTTAAACACAATATACGTTCCTGCAGATTATACTGGGGACAGTTTCTGTGGAATCTCAGTTACTAAATATGCCACTGCTTCAGCGTCGCCATCCCCTTCTGTTTCAGCGTCTCCATCCCCTTCTGTTTCAGCGTCTCCATCCCCTTCTGCTTTAGCGTCTCCATCCATTTCTGTTTCAGCGTCGCCATCCCCTTCTGCTTTAGCGTCCTCATCCACTGCTTCAACGATACCAACTTTTGCCTCAAAGTCAAAAAATAACAAAACAGCGTTAATTGCTTCGCTTGGTTCTGCGGCTGCTGCAATTGTTATAGCTGGTGTAGTATTCGCAACTTGTTATTTCAAAAAGCATCTATGTTTTTCTCAATCTAATCCGGATGCCTCGGAAAAATGTACTGTGTAAATACCGGTTTAAAATAGAAATGAAATTTAAAAGCTGCACCATACTTATGGTGCAGTTTTTAAAAACGTTTTTTTACCGTTACGCTCATGTCTCTTAATAAATCACACTTTCTATTTAAGAGTACCCGTGCGTCGTTTGGTTATTTCCATCGATAAATTAAGCTCTCAGAAAAGTCTGTAAATATCCAATTCTTTAGTGATAAGTGCAACATTCTCCATTGGGGTCTTTCAATTTCAATTTTGCTAATTTGTTATTTTAATATTAAAGCTACTAGTGCTTAGCCATCCAGTTTTTAAAGTGTTGTTGGGTATAGCTTTACCAGTTTAAAGCGTGCTAACATAAAAAGATGACGAGCGAGGAAACATCTGATATAATAGGAATACGAAAATAAGTAAAAATAGATAAAAAACACACGCCGATCGAAAGAAAATCAGCAAAAATATCAAATCAGAAATTCTTGAATGCATCATTTATACGGTAGAAAACGATGCAAATGAAGGGCATTGCCAAAGAA
>FR883810.1 GCA_000435275.1 Clostridium sp. CAG:557 | reverse complement strand
AAACTTCGCACGCGAAAGAATTAGCCAAGGCTTCAAATTATTAGGAGAAAAGTTATGAAAAAATTTTTACAATAACATATTATCACATAAGACCGGGACAAATCGGGACAACTTTTTATTTCTTTTTTTTAATTAATAGGAGCACTTCATCTAAAGCACTCCTTACAAGAAAGGCATTGGAATATTATTCCATGGTACTATTTTATCACACTATACCGGGACAAATCGGGACAACTTTATTTTTTATTCAAATATCTGTAAAGTTTTTTACGAAGACTTTCTGCTCGATTTTTTCCTCCAATAGCCCTCTCAATCTGCAACCAACTCATGTGACACTCAAATCGGTAAATCATAATCTGTTTTATCAGCGGCTCCTCCACGCCCTCAATATAGCGGCTTATCCGATTCAGCTCGTAAAAGCATTTCTTCAAATTTAAGTCTAATAATGCTTTTAAATCAGCTATTTGCGCCGCATAGTTTCCAATTTTATCTGAGATGCCCTTGCCTGTTGGTAATCCTGTAATTTTTGTTGAACAATTAATTGCTAGGGTTTCTAACTCAGCAATTCTTCGCTGTTGTTCTTTTATTTCCTTTTTCAGGTAATATAAACTTTTTAATTCATGTAAACTCATTGCGTGGCTTACATCGTTTGATTCTTCTGCATGCCTAAGCGCAAACTCGGCTCCGGCGCCTTGCCGTTTTTTCTTTGTCATAAAATTTCTTCACCTCTCTCAACTTGCGGCAATATTCCATCTTTTTTCAACAAGTCGTAAATAAACAGCCTTCCTTTTTGTGACCAGTACGTATGAACCTTCGTATGCTGGCCGCTATTGTCGAGATACGTGTGCGTTTTTGTGCTTGTATATCCTTTTTCTGCATATTTTTGATACAGAAGCCAAATATCACCTTGCCGAAATTGAACGCCCTTTTCGTGCAAATACTTATTCATCCTTGACGCGCTCCAGCCGTAATCTTTTGCGATTACTGACATAGATACTAAGTCCTTACAATTTAGCACAACGTCGTAATAACTAGCCTTTGGCATCATCTCTGAGATTTGCTGCGTTTGGATGGCAATTGTGTTTTCAAGGCATTTGTTTTGCTTTCTAATTCCCTCAAGCTGTGCTTGCGCAAACTGTAATGCTCGTGACATAGTTGCCTCTGGAGAATTCCATTTTTCTTCAATAGAAATAAAATATTGTCTACACTGTTTGCCTATTTCCGTTCGCTGAAGCATACATAATTCTTTTGCCATCTGAATTGTCAATTGATGGTCAGTACTTGGTCTGCCGCCTTCGGAGGTTTTACTCAAAATTGAGTAAAAGTCTATCCCTTCACTAAAACCGTACTCTCGCATCCTTTTGAACCAGTCATTGTACCTCGTTTCTACTTGCAATGCTTCATGTAAATCTCTCCCTAAAACTGTTGGTCTATTGTTTTCAAAGTTTATTTTTATTAAATTGTTCATCATTACGTCCTCCAAAAATTAATTTTTTAATTGTACTTTTCGATTATTTCCTCTAAGTTTCATTTGCTCTCATGACTTTTTCAAGTGGAACGATATATACCGATTTTTTGCAGGTTGGATCGGTCAACTCTGCTTGGTAATACAGCGGTTTATCCTTCTTTTTTCGCAAAATGCACGCTGTGAAAATAAAGTCCTTTATACTGCAACCTTCAAAATTCATTTGTCCCGTGTCGTAATAGAC
>FR883809.1 GCA_000435275.1 Clostridium sp. CAG:557 | reverse complement strand
CCCGCAACTTAAGCTAGAAAGAAAATTTTTTAGCAAACTTATATGATTTACTCCTATGACCAAAAGAACATCTAAAAGATCGATTAGGCAGGGAAGAAACAGCATATTTAAGGATATGTTTTTTATAAAAAATACACAAAAAAGCTTTTTTATGCGGCACTTAGTCAAAAAAATTCTTATAAGATTTCGTTTAATTTCGCCAATCGTCCAGGTCATATTAGGTTGAATTTTTGGATGAGATCTTATGATTTTCATCTGTTCTTGATACGCAAATGAAGCCACATTTTGGATAAGTATTGCTGCATAAAAATCTTGAAGTATAGCAAATTTTGTTTCTCCTGTAAAGCTTTCCAGACATATTTTATTTTTTTAATATCAAAGCTTTTTTCAATTTCCCAGCGATTTTTGTAAATACATTTAATATCATTTACTTCAAATTTTTCATCTAAGTTCGTTACTATTTTTTCAATCTCACCACACGGCAATGCTATGTTTACTACACGAAATTTTATATTCCTTTTTTCTTGATTTTGTTTATATGACGTTGTAACCTGGCGGTCTATATCAGCCGCGTCTTTTGTGATTTTTGAAAAATTTGATTGTACTCTAATAACGTATTTATATCCGCTTTTACCTATGTAGTCCATCAGCTCAAACGATGGATAGCCACGGTCTAATACTATTTATTATTATATTTTATAATTTTGTTCTTTTAAATAGTCTATGAATTTAAAAACTAATTTTTTCTCTGAGTCTTTTCGCTTAAAAAGTCCTGCATGAATTGTTAGCTTGTTTAAACTATCATACATTGTCATTGCTAAACCTTTGGCTCGTTTTATTCCGCTTTGGTTTGTACTAAATCCGAATCCTTCTGTTGCAAGCCTACTGTTGGGCAATGAAATGTAACTCCCATCTATATTGAATGTTCGATGGTTTTTATACAATTTTTTCTCTCTATTTTGCTTCTCAAAATCTTCAATTATTGATTTGTTTATATCTAGTATTGCTTGCGGATTTATATTTTCTCTGACTTTTGCAAAACTTTGTCTGCTCACACTTTCTTTTCCCTTTTGTTTAAAATATTCGTCTATTTCTGTTTGTACACTTCTTGCTTTTTTATTTAATAATATTACTATACAATTTTCAAAACTCAATTTTCTTCTTCGGATAAATGCGCTATCTTTGCTCCTATATTTTTCCTTAAATTTTGTTGTCTTTATTTGCTTTATTCTTTGCATACTCATTTCAAAATTCATTCTTAATTCACCATTTTTATTATACCTCTTTTCTACTTTTTTTCTTTTGATTCTTAAGTTCGGGCATTG
>FR883808.1 GCA_000435275.1 Clostridium sp. CAG:557 | reverse complement strand
AAGCCATGCGCTCTGGTCAGTTAAATATTTTGAATAAGCTGGGTTGCATAATTTCAACGAAGTATCCGACGGCGAACAATCCATTTGAAGACGAGGTCAACTATGCTAAAAGAATTTTAGATGGCACTCAGAATGATGAAACAGTGTTTTCTTTGCTTTACGAACCGGAAAATACTGACAATTGGTCGTTCGATGATACGATTTTGAAACACGCAAACCCAGTTGCCTTAGAGATTCCAGAGATTTGGGACGACCTTCTAAAAAAGCGAGCTAGAGCCATTTCTATCGAGTCTGCAAGAGAAAATTTTCTCACCAAGCACTGCAACATAATTTATCAGGGTGCTGGAACGGAAAGCTTTATAGACATTAAAGATTTGCAGCGCTGCCGAGTCAATAAAATCGATTGGACTGGACGTGAAGTCTACGTTGGTGTGGATTTGTCAATGAGT
The DNA here is from genome assembly GCA_000435275.1 of Clostridium sp. CAG:557. GTDB lineage: Bacteria > Bacillota > Clostridia > Oscillospirales > Acutalibacteraceae > CAG-557. The sequence continues at coordinate 4,518 of FR883808.1, read as the reverse complement.
AATGACAACACAGCGGTTGCGATTTGCGCTGAGGAAGACGGCAAAATCTTAACTGACGTTATATGTTTTGTACCAGAGGGAAGAATTGATGAAAAAAACAAATTTGAAAAACTTGATTATCGCCGATTTATAGTCTGTGGCAAATGTATCGCTTGCGGCAACAAAACCATTGATTACGGAGTTGTCGAGGATTTTGTATTTTCTATTGAAAAAAAATACGGTGTCACAGTTAGAGCAATAGGGTTTGATAGGTACAATGCAATTTCAAGTGCACAGAAGTGGAATCAGCAATATAATACAGTTGAAATTCGACAACACAGTGATACTCTTCATCCACCAACTAAGCTCTTGTCTGAAAAAATTACAAATGGCGAGTTTGAATATGAAAAAAATACACTTTTAGAAATAAACTTTGAAAACGCGCGCTGTACCTATGATACGAATATGAATCGGTATGTGACAAAGAAAAAATCTCAAGGTAAGGTAGATATGGTTGTGGCACTAATCAATGCGGTTTATCTGCTGCAGCAAGACGTAATTTTCAGCGATAACTGGGTTGTACAAGTGATTTAGAAAGATTAAAAATGTGTTGACTTGTGTTGATATTGTGTAAATTATATGATATAATATACATATAATAATTATTGAGGAGGATGCGCAGTATGGCAAAAACTGAAACTTTACACATGAGAATTGATTCAGATTTGAAAAATAATGCTGAAAAACTTTTGAATCAATTAGGAATGTCGGCATCAGAAGCAGTTAAAATATTTTTTAGTCAGGTAGTTTTAAACGGTGGATTGCCTTTTGAAGTTAAATTTCCAAAATATAATTTTGAGACTGAACAAGCGATGAAGGAGGCACTGAAAATTAGCCCAAAAGGCAAAGGTTATAACGACATTGATAAACTTTTTGAGGAGCTTGATAAGGAATGTTAGAAGTAAAATTGACTTCAAAGTTTAAAAAAGACTATAAATTACTCAAAAAACGAAAAAAAGACCTTGAATTACTCAAAGAAGTAGTGAAAAAAATAGCAATGCAGGAACCTTTAGACGAAAAATATCGAGACCATGAGTTAGTTGGTAAGTATAAAGGTTTTAGAGAATGCCACGTACAACCAGATTGGTTGCTCGTTTATCTTTTGAAAGAAGAGAAATTGACGTTAACATTAACAAGAACCGGAAGCCATTCAGATTTATTTTAAAAATGATTAAAAAGCTGTGTACAGTAAAAGCTGTATATAGCTTTTTTGTTTGACTGGAGTAAAATTTTATGAAACTATTAAGTTTTCGAAAAAGAAATATAGAAGAAAAACAAACAAACGTAGATGATGTTCTCTTGAGTGCAATTTTAAGCCAAGAATCTATCAGCTGTGAACAGGCTCTAAACATTCCTGCAATAGCACGATGTGTAAATTTAATTTCTGAAATCGTATCAATGATTCCGATAAAACTCTACCGTGAAGATGTCATAGATGGTAAAAGAAAAACCGTAGAAGTTACTGATGACGGGCGTTGCGGCCTTTTAAATGAAGATACCAAAGATACTCTTGACGGAATCCAATTTAAAAGAGCGCTGGTTCGGGATTATTTGCTTGATGGCAATGCTTACGCATATATTAATAAACAGAGGAATAACGTAAAATCGTTGCACTATGTAGACTGCAACGATATTTTTATATCCAAAAGCTATGACCCGATATTTAAAGACTATAACATCTCAGTTTTAGGGCAAAACTATAAACCATTTGAGTTTATAAAGATACTAAGAGCTACCAAAGATGGGGCAAGCGGGACAGGAGTCATCGAAGAAAATAACGAACTTTTGCTGTCAGCCTACACAACAATGAAATTTGAGCAAAGCTTAGTTTCAACCGGCGGAAGTAAAAAAGGTTTTATTAAAGCTGAAAAGCGCATATCAAAAGAGGCCATGGATGCGATAAGGCAAGCATGGAAGAACCTTTATTGCACAAATGAAAGCAATGTTTTAATTCTAAACGAAGGGCTGGACTTTAAAGAAGCAAGCAACACTGGGGCTGAAATGCAACTAAACGAAAACAAAAATTCGCTCAATAATTCTATACTAGACATATTCGGAGTCCATGCTACCTGGGACTGGGAAACTTTTATAAAGACTGCAGTAATGCCAGTTCTCATAACTTTTGAATGTGCTTTAAACAGAGACTTGCTTCTTGAAAAAGAAAAAAAGTCTTTTTATTTTGCTTTTGATACAAAAGAAATTACCAAAGGTGACATTAAGACGCGGTTTGAGGCATACAAGATAGCCCTTGATGCAAATTTGATGCAGATAGATGAATGCAGATATATTGAAAACCTTGAACCGTTGGGGCTTAACTTCATCAAACTCGGTCTCCAAGACGTGCTATTTAACCCAGTTACAAAGGAAGTTTACACTCCTAACACAAATCAAATTGCAAATATAGAAAACAAAAATGGAGGAACAGAAAATGAGCAGCTTAACAGTATTTAAAAATCAAGATTTTGGAGAAGTCCGAACGATATTAATCGACGATGAGCCATATTTTGTGGGCAAGGACGTTGCGGAAATCCTAGGGTATGAAAGAGCGACAAAGGCAATACGAGACCATGTAGATGGAGATGATATTCATGAAGTCCCAATTCAGGACTCCATCGGAAGAATGCAAAGTACACCCATTATTAACGAAAGTGGTCTCTACAGCTTGATTCTATCGAGTAAATTGCCTACAGCTAAGAGATTTAAAAAGTGGGTTACTAGCGAAGTTTTGCCGCAAATTCGTAAAACTGGGAAATATTCATACACACCAAAAAGTTACGCAGAGGCTTTACGCCTTTATGCCGACGAAGTTGAGCAAAAAGAGCTTATGCAAAAACAAAGAGACGAGGCAATACGCACCAAGGCATGGATATCTGGCAAAAAGACAGCAACAGCCATGAACACTGCAAGCCAAAAATCGAAGGAAGTGGAGAAATTGAAAATAGAACTAGACCGCTCTAAAAAATTTTCAAGCATAAAGGCCGCAGAGATACGGCTAAAATCAAAATTTGATTGGAAGCCGCTGAGAAATTACTGCACGTCTCACGAATTGGAAATGCCTAAAATATTCGATGCAAACTATGGAAGTGTTAGAACATATCCTGCAGAAGCTTGGCAGAAAATCTACGGAGTGGATTTAAATGAATTGTTTTAATTCCTCTATTGAAATTAAAGTTAGAGGTGAATTTAAAAATGAGAATAGAAATCAGGAATGACAGCGTGATTTTAGACGGCTACGTCAACGCAGTTGCAAGGGATTCCCGACCAATGCTGGATGAACGAGGGGAAAAGTTTGTTGAACAAATTAGTCCGAAAACCTTTCAGCGAGCGTTAGAAAAAAACGATGATATCTTGTGCCTTTTAAATCATGAACCGTCAAGGGTTTTAGGTTCAACAAAGCAAGGAAACATCGAGCTTTTCGAGGATAATATTGGACTGCGGGCTATCTGTAAAATTACAGACAGTGAAGTAATAGAAAAAGCCAAACAAAATAAACTCCGTGGTTGGAGCTTCGGTTTTGAAGCATTAAAAGAACACGAAGAAGCGTTAAAAAATGGCTTAAAACGGCGATTTGTGGATGAAATGAATTTGGCTGAAGTTTCGATAATAGATGAACAAAAAATTCCATGTTATGTTGGTACATCGATTGAGACACGAGCCGCTAAATTAAGTAAATTAGAGTATCGAGGTGAAGACTTTAAAGCGAAAGTTATTGATAATACTGAAAAATCAGAAATAGATTATTCCATCTTTGAAAAACAAATCGAAGAAATAAAGAAATGAGGTAACAAATAATGAAATTAAAGTATTTAGACGAACAAAGAGCAGAAAATCAAAACAAGATGCAGGAAATCTTAGACAAAGCAAAATCAGAAAAACGCGCGCTTTCCGAAGAAGAAATCGCAAAGTTTAATGAACTGAAAAAGTTAATCCTAGAAATTGACGCAACAATAAACGCGGAGGAGGAAGCAAGAGAAATGGACATTGAGGAGAAAAAAGAAAAACCGGCAGGCGAGGTTCCGGCTGAGGACAAAGAGGAAAGGAAAGAGGAACGAGCTTTTGTAGATTTTATAGTAACAGGTGAAGAAAGAGCAACCAGCCCGGGATTATCTTATGGCAACAATGGTGCGATTGTCCCGACAACCATTGCGAAAAAAATCATTGAAAAAGTTAAGGAACTTTCCCCTGTTTACGAAAAAGTTGAGAAGTTTAGTACTAAAGGTACGCTAGAAATCCCGGTTTATGGCTCGGATAATGGTGTTGACAGTCCTACAGGTGACGTAAATGTCGCATATCAGGGTGACGAATTCACAGCGCTTGTTGCAGGTCAAGGTAAATTCACATCAATTGAGCTTAAAGGTTACTCACACGGGGCTTTGTCGGTCATTAGTCGCAAGCTTTTGAACAATGCCGACATCAATGTTACAAATTTCCTGACGAGCAAAATGGCTCAAGCGTTTGCAGAGTTTTGGGAGAAAGAGT
>FR883807.1 GCA_000435275.1 Clostridium sp. CAG:557 | reverse complement strand
GAAGGCAAAAGAACCTTCAATTCGCACCCTAAATTTAACGCGTAGTAAAATCAAAATTGCCTGCGACGCAACTTTGAACGTAATTTCAGGACCTTGATTTTTTGGCAAAAACCTTCTGCATGGCCGCTCTTATGCTGTTTTCGCAACTCTTTATCGCCGGCCTAACAAATGGCTGCGCTGGCTGATTTTTTGTGCCGTATTCGAGCCAGATTCCTTTATACCAGTTCGGCATTCCATTTTTATCTTTGCCGTAAAATTTCACACGCCCGACAGCATCCCCAACCCGATTGATAACAGGGTTCGAGCACTTTATCGACTTTGCCATGCTGCCGGTTTTAACGTGCTTTTGCGCCGCTCTTTGAATTGATTTTTGCATGACCACTTGACCCGCTTTTACCATGTCTAAAGCCAAATTCTCGTCATCCAACCCTTGCGGAAAAATCGAATCCATGTCCAAACTAAATTTAAAATCTGCCATTTGCTTTCCTTCCAAAAACTTAAAAGTTTTACTCGATT
>FR883806.1 GCA_000435275.1 Clostridium sp. CAG:557 | reverse complement strand
GAGTTCGAATCTCCGATGGCTCACCATTAAGTAAGTATTTTTAGACCAAATTTTTATTTTTTTTGATTCTATATTTGTTAAAAAATTTGTACGAGCCATTAGCTCAGTTGGCAGAGCACTTGACTTTTAATCAAGGTGTCCGGAGTTCGAATCTCCGATGGCTCACCATTTAAAATTTATTCTCTTTTTTGATTTTTTCAAAAAAGAGAATTTTTTTATTGAAAAAAGATAATCAACTATATTGCATGTGCTCTACCATCAAGAACATATTTATAACGATATTTTCATATAAATAATTGACAAGTTTAGGTAGGGGGAGTATTATGTGAAAGGAATCGTGGAAGAGAGAGCTGCCATGCTGGGAGAATATATTTTAAAAAGTAAAGCAACAGTAAGAAGCACAGCTAAAAAATTTGGCGTTAGCAAATCTACTGTACATATAAATGTAATATAATTGAACGGTTTTGGTTGAACATCGCGTAATGTGTGCAACCTTAAAAATGAAGCCATAGACGAAAGAAATGTCTGTGGCTTTTCGTTTACGCTAAAAAAAATTAAGGAGTGTTAAAATCATGCAAACATTTTTATTGATAGTAATTTTTATTTTAATAGTGATTAATTTAAAGCAGGCAGATGAATTAAGAAACCTTGAGAGAAAAACACTTGATGCGTTCAAAATCG